>JAJXWS010000062.1 GCA_021781495.1 Acidobacteriota bacterium
CGATGCAGGTGGCCGCGCGGTATCGGCCGCAGCAGGCGCTGATTGGCCCCACGCTCTTTCCGATGTACTGGTTTGTGCTGCGCACGGCGTTGCTGTGGGCCACGGTGATTTACGGGATTGTGTCTGCGGTGCTGATTGTGCTGCGCCAGCCGGATGCGGCGACGATTTCGGTGGCGATCTTCCGCGCTCCGGGTGTGCTGTTTACGGTTGCGGCGTGGGTGACGCTGCTGTTTGCGGCGATGGAGTTTCTGTCGGGGCGGTATCCGGAGCGGTGCGCGCCGCTGCTGGAGAAGACGACGCAGTGGTCGCCCGCGGACCTGCCAGCGGTGGAGAAGGTGCACCCCAGCCTGGCTCCGCGCAGCTTTGCGCAGGTGGTTGCGGAGCTGATCTTCGGCTTTCTGTTTCTGGTGTGGCTGCTGCTGATTCCGCACTATCCGTTTCTTCTGTTTGGCCCGGGAGCGCAGTACATTCGCCAGTCGCCGTTCGAGCTTGCGCCGGTGCTGGCGGAGTTTTATGTGTGGGTGGTGGCGCTGAATGCGGTTCAACTGGCGTGGCGCGGGGTGGATGTGGCGCGCGGCGCGTGGCGGCGGCCACAGCCTTTGCAGCACCTGGCATTCAAGGCCTTTGCGCTGATTCCGGTGGCGGTGCTGCTGCGCGCGCCGGGGCATGCGCTTGTGCAGCTGCGGAATCCGGAGGTGGACGTGGCCCGCTATGCGGGGACGGTTGACCAGCTGAACGGGGTGATGCACCAGGCGCTGCTGGTGGTCCTTGTGATTGTGGTGGCGCAACTGGCGTGGGATGCGGGGCGCTGGCTGCGGAGCCGGCGTTCGACTGGGGGTGCGGGCTGAACTTGTGGGCTTGAGCGAGGTTGGGGTGGGGTTGTGGTTTCCCACCCATGTCGCCCGCCTGGGCGGACGCCATGGATGGGGCACCCAGGTTTGTGCTTGAGCCAGGACGGGGCTGGGGTGGGGTTGTGGTTTCCCACCCATGTCGCCCGCCTGGGCGGACGCCATGGATGGGGCACCCGGGTTTTGTGCTTGAGCCAGGACGGGGTTGGGGTGGGGCTGTGGTTTCCCACCCATGTCGCCCGCCTGGGCGGACGCCATGGATGGGGCACCCAGGTTTGTGCTTGAGCCAGGTTGGGGCTGGGTGGGGCACCCAGTCGTGAGGATGTTGGTTACCTGGCGGCGGTGGCGAAGCGCTTGCTGACCTCGTTCCAGTTGACGACGTTCCACCACGCGGCGAGGTAGTCGGGGCGGCGGTTCTGGTACTTGAGGTAGTAGGCGTGCTCCCAGACGTCGTTGCCGAGGATGGGATAGAGGCCCTGGGAGAGGGGCGAGTCCTGGTTGGCGGTGGTGACGACCTTGAGTTTTCCGCCGTCGAGGACGAGCCAGCCCCAGCCGGAGCCGAACTGCTTGGCCGTGGTCTCGTTGAAGGTCTTCTGGAAGGTGGCGAAGTCGCCGAAGTCGGCGTTGATTTTGGAGGCGAGGTCGCCGGTGGGGGCGCCGCCTACGCCGGCGGAGCCGACGGGGCCCATGATGTTCCAGAACATGGTGTGGTTGGAGTGTCCGCCACCGTTGTTGCGAACGGCGGTGCGGATGGCCTCAGGGACGGCGGCGAGGTCGCGGATGAGGTCGTCGACGGACTTGGCGGCGAGGTCGGGATGGTTGGCGAGGGCCGCGTTCACGTTGTTGATGTAGGCCTGGTGGTGCTTGTCGTGGTGGAGCTGCATGGTCTGGGCGTCAATGAAAGGCTCCAGAGCGGCGTAGTCGTAAGGCAGCGGTGCGAGTTCGTAAGCCATCGGGGAATCTCCTCCGTTTGGATTGTACTGTGGGGGGTGATTGGGTTAGTACCGCCAGGCAAAACTGACGGCGGCCGGATACCGGACTGCCGCTGGGCAGGAATTCCGTAGAAGACTGCGGGCGGCGCGCGGCGTAGACTGCATGTGCCGGTGCGCACTCCAACACTAGAGTGGATGCGGCAGGCAGGCCCCGGGGTGCGAAGGATTTCCGGATTGAGGTCAAGAAACCTTCCGGCTACGGAGCACATCGATACAAGGGACGGAACCTCGCAGACGTGGAGAAGGAATCGCGGCGGGGAACCTTTGACTCCCAGAATGGCGGGGACCCGTGAGCGAAAAGCCGATCTACCGTTGGCTCGCGCAGCAGGGCGAGGCATTTGGTGCGCCGGGGACGAAGGCGCGCTGGACATCGAGCGTAAAGGATGCCGTGGGCACGGCGTATTCGGCGTCGAGCCGCATCTGGTTCACATGCTCGCACGGGATTCTGAACGAGATTTATCACCCGACGATTGACCAGGCGCACATCCGCGACATGGAGTTCCTGGTGACCGACGGGGAGACGTTTGTGCACGAGGAGAAGCGCGATCTGCTGACCTCGTTTGAGTACATCCACCCGGAGGCGCTGGGGGTGCGCTACGTGAACAGCGATCCGGACGGGCGCTACCGGCTGACGAAGGAGATCATCTGCGATCCGCACCACGGGGTGGTGCTGCAGCGGGTTCGGCTGGAGGGTCACAAGGAGCTGATACCGCGGCTGAAGCTGTACGCGCTGGTGGCGCCGCACCTGGGCGGGGGCGGGGCAGGCAACTCCGGCGGCGTGCTGGACGTGGCCGGTCACAAGATGGCGCTGGCGTGGAAGGGGAAGTACTCGATGGCGATGGCGGCCAGCTGCGGGTTCTCGCGGATGAGCTGCGGGTTTGTGGGCGCGAGCGACGGGTGGCGGGACCTGGTAAGCGACTTCAGGATGGACTGGGAGTTTGGCTCGGCGACGAATGGAAATATCGCCATTATGGGCGAGCTGAACCTGGAGGCAGCGCACGAGGACGGCGCGCGGGTGTGCTGCGTGACCATTGGCATTGGGCAGGGCCACCACCACGCACTGCAGAAGGCGGTAAGTTCGCTGGCGATTCCGTTTGAAGAGCACTGCGATCGGTTTGTGAAGCAGTGGCGGCGGGCGGCGAATCCGGAGTGGCTGGCGGCGAAGGCCGGGGACGGCGGCAGACTGATGCGCGTGAGCCACAACGTGGTGCTGGCGCATGAGGACAAGATCTACGCGGGGGCGTTTGTGGCCTCGGCTTCGATTCCGTGGGGGCAGGTGAAGGGCGACGACGACCTGGGCGGCTATCACCTGGTGTGGACGCGGGACATGGTGCAGACGGCCTCAGCCTTGCTGGCCTGCGGACGCGCGGAGACGGCGATGCGGGCGCTGGTGTACCTGGCCTGCACACAGCAGCCGGACGGGGGCTTTGCGCAGAACTTCTGGGTGGACGGAACGCCGTACTGGTCTGGGATGCAACTGGACGAGGTGGCGTTTCCGCTGATGCTGGCGTGGCGGCTGTGGAAGGCGAATGCACTGGGCGCGATGGACATCTTTCCGTTTGTGGAGCGGGCGGCGGGCTTTCTGGTGCGGCATATGCCGATTACGAACCAGGAGCGCTGGGAGGAGAACTCGGGCTACTCGCCGTCGACGCTGGCCGCGGTTATCTCCGGGCTGGTGTGCGCGGCAGAGATTGAGCGGGCGCACGAGGGGCATGAGCTGGCGAACTTCTACGAGGAGATTGCGGACTGGATTGAGCAGCACCTGGAAGACTGGACGGTGACGAACAACGGCGTGCTGCTGCCGGATGTGAAGCGCCACTATATGCGCATCCGTCCGCCGGAAGCAGGCGAGGCGTATGCCTGCGAGGGCTGCGGGAAGGAGATGATCCGGCTGTCGAACCGGCCGCCGGGCACGCGCTACGAGTTTGAAGCGCGCGAGATTGTGGACGCGGGCTTTCTGGAGCTGGTGCGCTACGGGGTGCGGCGGGCGGATGATCCGCTGATTGTGGACTCGCTGAAGGTGGTGGACGCGGTGCTGAAGCGGGAGTTGCCGCAGGGACCGGGCTGGCTGCGCTACAACTGGGACGGCTACGGGCAACGGGCGGACGGCGGTCCCTACGAGGGCTGGGGACAGGGCCGGGTGTGGCCGCTGCTGACGGGCGAGCGCGCGCATTATGAGCTGGCGGCGGGCCGGGATGTGGCCGACCTTATCCGGACGTATGAGGGCTTTGCGACGGTGGGCCAACTGCTGCCGGAACAGGTGTGGGACGAGCAGAACAGGCCGGCCAACAGCCTGGTGCGAGGCAAGCCGGCGGGCTCCGCTGTGCCGCTGGTGTGGGCGCATGCGGAGTATCTGAAGCTGCTGCGCTCGGCGCTGGACGGCAAGGTGTTTGACCGCATCGATGCGGTGTACGCGCGCTACTGCGAGCCGGAGGGGCGGCAGAAACTGCACAGCGGCACGGAGATCTATAGCCGGCACCGGCCTATCCAGAAGATTGCCGCCGGCCATACGCTGCGAATCCTGGACAGCGACAGCTTTGAGGTGGTGTGGACCATGGACGGCTGGCGCACGGTGAACACGACGCGCAGCCGCAGCATGGGCAGCGCGGGGTTTTGCGCAGACATCCCCATTCCTGCACCGGCGGAGAGCGATCGGATCACGTGGACCTTCCATTGGGCGGAGGAGGGCCGCTGGCTTGGTTACAATGTGGATGTACTGATTGAGTCTCCCCAGTAACGGCGAGTAACAAGTAACGTTGAGTAAATTGATTTACTGTGGCGTGTGCCACTTTGACGAAAGGATACTGCAACGCACATGACAACCAGCCCCGCGGAAATCTCCCTTGATGCCCTCTCCATCGACACTTTGCGCCTGCTCGCCGTGGATACGGTGGAGAAAGCCAAGAGCGGCCATCCCGGCGCACCGCTGGGTTGCGCGCCGATCGCCTACCTGCTGTTTCACAAGCTGATGAAGCACAATCCGGCGCACGCCAAGTGGGCGGACCGCGACCGGTTTGTGCTGTCGAACGGGCATGCCTCGGCGCTGTTGTACTCCTCGCTGTATCTGACGGGGTACAAGGTGACGATGGATGACCTGAAGAGCTTTCGGCAGTGGCACTCGCGTACGCCGGGGCATCCGGAGTGCGTGGACACGGACGGCGTTGAAGTGACGACGGGTCCGCTGGGCCAGGGCGTAGCGATGGCCGTGGGCATGGCGATGGCGGAGAAGCATCTGGCGGCGGTGTACAACCGGCCGGGCCACGCGGTGGTGGATCATCACACGTTTGTGCTGATGGGCGATGGCGATCTGATGGAAGGCGTGTCGCACGAGGCGGCGTCGCTGGCGGGGACGCTGGGACTGGGCAAGCTGATCTGCCTGTATGACGACAACCTGATCTCACTGGACGGCCCGACTGAGCTGAGCTACACGGAGAATGCGCTGGAGCGCTTTGAGGCCTATGGCTGGCACGTGCAGCGGGTGACCGACGGCAATGACCTGCAGGCGATTGAGGCGGCGATTGAAGCGGCGAAGGCGGAGACGGGCAAGCCCTCAATGATTGCCGTGCGCACGGTGATTGGCTACGGCAGCCCGAAGGCGGGATCGAACAAGTCGCACGGCGAGGCGCTGGGCGCGGCGGACGTGGCGGCGACGAAGAAGTTCTTCGGCTTCCCGGAGGACCAGAGCTTCTATGTGCCGGAGGATGCGCTGACGAACTGGCGCAAGGCCGGCGAGCGCGGCGCGGCGCTGGAGGCGGAGTGGGCCGGGCGGTTTGCCGCGTATGCCAGGGAGTTTCCGGAGCTGGCGGCGGAGTTTGAGCGCACGCAGAAGGGCGAGCGCAAGGCCGGTTGGGAGAAGGCGATTCCCACCTTTGCGCCGGGCAAGCCGGTGGCGACGCGCAATGCGGGCGGCATGATTCTGAACGCGATTGCGGGCGAGGTGCCGGAGCTGTTTGGCGGCGCGGCGGATCTGACCGCTTCAACGAAGACGATCTTCAAGCCGGGCGCGAATTTCCACCTGGACCCTGCGGGCCGGAACGTCTTCTTTGGCGTGCGCGAGTTTGGCATGGGCGCGGCGGTGAACGGGATGGCGGCGCATGGCGGGCTGCTGCCGTTCGGCTCGACGTTCTTTGTGTTCTCAGACTACTGCAAGCCGGCGATCCGGCTGGCGGCGCTGATGCAGGTGCCGTCGCTGTTCATCTTTACGCACGACTCGATTGCACTGGGCGAGGATGGGCCGACGCATCAGCCGATTGAGCACCTGATGGCGCTGCGCGCGGTGCCGGGCATTGCGGATTTTCGCCCGGCGGACGCGAACGAGACGGCCGCAGCGTGGCGGCTGGCGCTGGAGCGCAAGGGTCCGAGCTTCTTTGCGCTGACGCGGCAGGACGTTCCGGTGCTGGATCCGGCGGCGCAGGACGTGCTGGGCGGGGTGAGCAAGGGCGCGTATGTGCTGCAGGATGCGAAGGATGCGAAGGTGGTGCTGATCGGCAGCGGCTCAGAGGTGTGGGCGGTGCTGGAGGCAGCCAAGCTGCTGGCGGCGGAAGGCATTGCGGCGCGCGTGGTGAGCTTCCCGAGCTGGAAGCTGTTCAGCGAGCAGACGGCGGAGTATCGCGCGAGCGTGCTGCCGGCGGACGTGCCGAAGCTGGCGGTGGAAGCGGGCTCGACGCTGGGCTGGTGGAAGTATGTGGGGCAGGACGGCGACGTGATTGGACTGGACCGCTTTGGCGCCTCGGCGCCGGGGCCGAAGGTGATGGCGGAGCTGGGCTTCAGCCCGGAGAACATTGCGGCCAGGGCGAAGGCTCTGGTGAAGTAGCGGGTTAGCTAGTCAGCGAGTTAGCAGGTCAGCGAGTCAGCGGGTGCATGGGCTGGGGCTTTATAGTGGCTTTTGGCCTGGAGCGACAAGCACGCTGAGAGAGCTTGGCTTGCTGACCAGTTAAGCTGCTGACCAGATAACCTGCTGACTCGCTGATTTGCCGCACTGAAAGGAACACACTGTGAAGCTAGTAATCAGTTCAGACCACGCGGGCTTTCCCCTGAAGGAGGAGGTTCGCGCGTATCTGGCAAAGGCCGGGCACGAGGTGGTGGATCTGGGCGCGTACAACGCGGAGCCCTCGGATTATCCGGACTTTGCGGAGAAGGTGGGCGAGGCGATTCGGCAGGGCGTGTCGAAGCGCGGGATTCTGATTTGCGGCTCGGGTGTGGGTGTTTGCGTGGCCGCGAACAAGATTCCAGGGATTCGCGCGGGCATGTGCCACGACACCTACTCGGCACACCAGGGCGTGGAGCACGACGACATGAACGTGGTGGTGCTGGGCGCGCGCATTATCGGCCCGGCGCTGGCCTTTGAGGTGGTGGACGCGTTTCTGAAGGCGGAGTTCATTGCCAAGGAAGAGCGCTTTGTGCGGCGCTTCAACAAGGTGCTGGCCATCGAGGCCAAGTACCAGTGCGGGGACGGCTCAAAGAACCCCGTGTAAGACAAGGCGATTCGGGTTGCGGCGCGTTGCGTGATTCGATTTTTGCGACGGCGCCGCGGCCCGGGTCCCGGCTTGCAATCTTCCCCCGGCGCTCGACGCGCATAACACGATGGCTGAGAGGCGCCGATGTTCCCCTTCGACGTAATCCTCTTCGATGTTGGCGGTGTTCTGCTGACCAATGGCTGGGATCACCGCGGACGCATGGCGGTGCTGAACCGCTTTCATTTGGACGTGGAGGCCTTTGAGGCTCGCCATGCCGAGCCGAACGATGCGTGGGAGCGCGGAGCGATCTCAGCGGACGCGTATCTGGACGCAACGGTGTTCTATGAAGAGCGCAGCTTTACGCGCGCGGAGTTTCTGGCGGCCATCTGCGAGCAGTCGCAGGCGTTGCCGCACGGCGCGCTGGGAATCCTGAGCGAACTCGCGGCATCCAACAAGTGCAGGGTGGGCGCGCTGAACAACGAAGCGAGAGAGCCGAACGAGTATCGGTTTGATCGGTTCGGGTTGCGCCGGTATTTCGAGTTTGCGTTCAGCTCCTGCTACTTGGGACTGCGAAAGCCGGGACAGGAGATCTTTTGCCGGGCGCTGGATATTCTGGGCGCGCCGCCGGAGCGTGTGCTGTTCATCGACGATCGCGCGGAGAACGTGGCGGGCGCGGCTTCCACCGGGATGAGGACAATCCAGTTTTGCGACGCGGATGCGCTGCGGACAGAGTTGGCGCGGCTGGACGTGATGCAAGGCCAGGCACGATAAACAGCGCACCGCCCGGCTGCATCTGAACGGATATCGATGCAGCCGGGCGGCGCTGGAGTTACACAGGGATGGCGATGTTCGACCTAGGCGTTATAAGTCGAGGACGAAACGCGGCCGCCACGGCCGGTCCAGTTGGTGTGGAAGAACTCGCCGCGGGGCTTGTCGACGCGCTCGTAGGTGTGCGCGCCGAAGTAGTCGCGCTGGGCCTGGAGCAGGTTGGCAGGCAGGCGGCCGGTGCGATAGCCGTCAAAGAAGGCCAGCGCGGTGGAGAAGGCCGGCGTGGGCACGCCCAGTTCGACGGCATGCGCCACGGCCTTGCGCCACGAGGCCTGGTACTGATTGAGCGCGCCGGAGAAGAAGCTGTCGAGCAGCAGGTTTTCCAGCGCGGGATTCTTGTCGAAGGCTTCCTTGATTTTGCCGAGGAAGCGCGAGCGGATGATGCAGCCGCCGCGCCACATGAGCGCGATGCCGCCCATGTTCAGGTTCCAGCCGTTCTCTTTGGCGGCGGCGCGCAGCAGCATGTAGCCCTGCGCATAGCTGATGATCTTGGAGCTGTAGAGGGCGCGGCGCACATCCTCGATGAAGGCCTTGCGGTCCACGTCCAGCGTTTTTGCCGCCGGCCCCTGAAGGATCTTCGAGGCTTCGACGCGCTCGCTTTTGAGCGCCGAGAGGCAGCGGGCAAAGACCGACTCGCCGATGAGGGTGACGGGCTGGCCGAGGTCGAGCGAGCTGATGACGGTCCACTTGCCGGTGCCCTTCTGTCCGGCGGTGTCGAGGATCTTGTTGACCAACGGCTGGCCGTCGTCGTCCTTCTTGGCGAAGATGTGGCTGGAGATCTCAATGAGGAAGCTGTCGAGCTCGCCGGTGTTCCACTCGGTGAAGACCTCGTGCAGCTCGTCGGCGGAGAGGCCGAGGCCGCGCTGCAGCAGGTCATAGGCTTCGCAGATGAGCTGCATGTCGCCGTACTCGATGCCGTTGTGGACCATCTTGACGTAGTGGCCGGCGCCGTCCTCGCCTACCCAGTCGCAGCAGGGGGTTCCGTCCTCGACCTTGGCGGAGATGGCCTGGAAGATGGGCTTGACGTGGGGCCACGCAGCGGGGTTTCCGCCGGGCATGATGGAGGGGCCGAAACGCGCGCCTTCTTCGCCGCCGGAGACGCCGGTGCCGATGAAGAGGATGCCTTTTTCCGCCAGGGCCTTGGTGCGGCGGTTGGAGTCAGTGAACAGCGAGTTGCCGCCGTCGATGACGATGTCGCCCGGCTCAAGGTAGGGCAGCATGTGATCGATCATCTGGTCGACGGTGTCGCCGGCCTTGACCATGAGCATGACGCGGCGCGGGCGCTTGAGGAGGCTGGCCAGCTCCTGCATGGAGTGGGCTCCGACCACCTGAGTGCCTTTAGCCTCATTGGCCACAAAATCATCCACCTTGGAGACGGTGCGGTTAAAAACGGCTACCTTGTAGCCGTGGTCGTTCATGTTGAGAACAAGGTTTTGCCCCATGACCGCAAGGCCGATGAGGCCGATATCACAGACTGCATCCGGCATAAGCTCTCCCAAAACTTTTTGATAGTAACACTGCAAGCCAGAACATCTTTCCCATTGTATCCCAGTGGTCTGACCTCTGGGCGGCGGGAGACGCGGCGCGGGGCGCGACAGGGCCGGCGGAGGGGCGGGAATGGCCACGGCAGGCGCGCGGATGCAGGCGCAACGAGAACCAACCGGAACGGTAAATGGAGGAAGCAATGCAGCTTGGATTGATTGGCCTGGGCAAGATGGGCGGCAACATGGCGGAGCGCCTGCGGGAGGGCGGCCATGAGGTGGTGGGCTTTGACTTTAACGCGGAGGCGGTGGCGCGGCTGACGGCGGCGGGGAATGTGGGGGTGTCGTCGCTGGAGGAGCTGACGCAGAAGCTGACGGGCCGCCGCGCCATCTGGATCATGGTGCCGCAGGGCGCGCCGGTAGACGAGACGATCGCAAAGCTGGAGCCGCTGCTGAACCCGGGGGACATCCTGATTGACGGCGGCAACTCCTACTATAAGGACACGATGCGGCGCTATGCGGAGGTGACGGCGAAGGGGCTGCGATTTGTGGACGTGGGCACCTCAGGCGGCGTGTGGGGGCTGAAGGAGGGGTACAGCATGATGATCGGCGGCGACCAGGAGACGGTGGAGTATCTGCGGCCGATCTTTGAGGCGCTGGCTCCGG
The DNA here is from genome assembly GCA_021781495.1 of Acidobacteriota bacterium. Taxonomy (GTDB): domain Bacteria; phylum Acidobacteriota; class Terriglobia; order Terriglobales; family Acidobacteriaceae; genus Telmatobacter. The sequence goes on from JAJXWS010000062.1 coordinate 10,272, forward strand.
AGCCGGGGAAGGGCTGGGGACACGTGGGGCCGGGCGGCGCGGGCCACTTCGTTAAGATGGTTCACAATGGCATTGAATATGGCATGATGCAGGCCTATGCCGAGGGGTTCACGGTTCTGGAAAAGAAAGAAGAGCTGGCGCTGAACCTGCCGCAGATTGCCGATATCTGGCGGTACGGCAGCGTGGTGCGGAGCTGGCTGCTGGATCTGACGGCGGAGGCGCTGGCGGGGAATCCGACGCTGGATGGGCTGCAGGCGTACGTGGTGGACTCCGGCGAGGGCCGGTGGACGGTGTTTGAGGCGATTGATCTGAATGTTTCCGCGCCGGTGATTACGGAGTCGGTGATTCGCCGGATCCGCTCGCGCGAGGAGAACAACTTTACGGACCGGATGCTGGCGATCATGCGCAACGCATTTGGCGGACACGCGGTGAAGAAGGGCTGAACGGGCGGCAGGATGCGCCAGGAGATCAGGAAATTATGGCAACCGTACAAATGAAGGTGAGTCCCGAGGATCTGTCGCAGGTTCCTCATGGCTCGGAGCGCGTTCCGAGCCCGGGCATTATGGTGATCTTTGGCGCGTCGGGCGATTTGACCAAGCGCAAGCTGCTGCCGGCGCTGTTCCACCTGGAGCAGGTGGGGCTGCTGCCGAAGCAGTTTGCGATTGTGGGCGTGGCGCGCAGGCCGCTGGGCGATGAGTTTGCCGCCGACATGCGCGAGGGCATTGTGGAGTTCGGCGGCGTGGATGCGAGCGATCCCCGGCTGGAGAGCTTTATCCAGAAGGTGAGCTACTACGCGCTGAGCTTTGACGATGCGGCGGGCTATGGCGGGCTGAAGGCCGAACTGGACCGCATTGCGACGGAGAAGGGCATTGGGCCGGACCGGCTGTTCTATCTGGCCACGGCGCCGGAGTACTTTACGCCGATTGTGGAGAACCTGGGCATCCAGGGCATGGCGCAGCCGGAGCACGGGCGCGTGGGCGTGGTGATTGAGAAGCCGTTCGGGCACGATCTGAACTCGGCGCGCGAGCTGAACCAGCAGGTGAACGCGGTCTTCCACGAGAGCCAGGTGTTCCGCATTGACCACTACCTGGGCAAGGAGACGGTGCAGAACATCCTGGTGTTCCGCTTTGCCAACGGCATCTTTGAGCCGATCTGGAACCGGAACTACATTGACCACGTGCAGATTACGGCGGCGGAGACGCTGGGCGTGGAAGGGCGCGGGCCGTTCTATGAGAAGGCCGGCGCGCTGCGAGACGTGGTGCAGAACCACGTGATGGAACTGCTGAGCTTTGTGGCGATGGAGCCGCCCTCCAGCTTTGAGGCCGACAGCGTGCGGCGCGAAAAGGTGAAGGTGTGGCGCGCGATTCCGCCGGTGCCGGTGCTAAACGCCGTGCGCGGGCAGTATGGGCCGGGCGTGGTGGACGGGCAAAAGGTGGTGGGCTATCGCGACGAAGAGCGCGTGAATCCGCAGTCGGGGACGGAGACGTTTGCGGCGGTGCGATTGTCAGTAGACAACTGGCGCTGGGCGGGCGTGCCGTTCTATCTGCGGGCGGGCAAGCGGCTGAAAAAGCGGGCTACGGAGATCAGCATCCAGTTCAAACAGCCGCCGCTGCTCATCTTTAACCGGATGCAGATGGCGGCCCACTGCCAGGAGATTCAGCCGAATCTGCTGACGATCCGCATCCAGCCGGACGAGGGCATTGCACTGCGCTTTGGCGCGAAGGTGCCGTCCGCGCCGGAGATGAGCGTGTGCCCGGTGAACATGGACTTTGACTACGCGGCGGCGTTTGGCACGTCGAGCGCCAACGGCTACGAGCGGCTGCTGCTGGATGCCATGCTGGGCGACCAGACGCTGTTTGCGCATCGCGATGGCGTGGAGACGACGTGGGGGCTGTATACGCCGATTTTGCAGGCGTGGGCGGCGAAGGAGCCGGAGGTCTTTCCGAACTACTTTGCCGGGACGTGGGGGCCGGACTGCGCGGATCGTCTGCTGGAACAGGGCGGGCACAAGTGGCGCAACAACCTGGGCAAGTAAGAAAGAAAATCGGGAGCGCGGTCAGCGCGGAAAAGGAAACGGGCCGGAACTCCGTGGGGAGTTCCGGCCCGTTTGTTGCTGGGCTTGCAACGTGGTTAGTTGCAGCCGGTGAAGGCCAGGTTGAGATTGGCTGCCGCGGGCGGCAACGGCGTGGTGGTGAGGGCCGTGGCCGTGGTGAACTTCTCGGGCGGGGTGCAATCCGATGTGGGGGTGGAGGAATCGGTGGTGGCAATGCCGTCCACTGTGTAGGTGGCCAGAGCGCTAGCCGGCGCGGTGAGGGTGATGGTGCCGGAGCTCCAGGCGCCGATGTAGGCGCTGCTGGCCGGGACCACGATGGAGTAGTTAGCACAATCGGCCGAGGTGGGACTGCAGGCCGGGCTCTGGTTCGTGTAAGCCGCGGTGGTGACGAGGGCCGCATCCGCGCTGCTCTGCGCGCCAGTGGCCGGCAGCGGAATGGTGTAGTCTACGCCGCTGAAGGTCTCAAGGACGCTAAGCGCCGCATCGATGACCACGCCAGCACTGGATGCGTTGACAGAGGTGACCTGGCCGGAGAGCGTGCCTGCCGTATTGGCTGCCGACGTGAGAGCGGCGGCCGCGGCATTCAGCTTGATGGTTCCGACCGTGCTGCCCACGGAAACGCCGGTGACGATGGTCGGGGAGAGCATTCCGGTGGCGTTGCTGCCGATGATGACCACGTCATACGTGTTGCCGTACGTGCTCGCCGGGACGGGGCAGATGACCCAGGTGCCATCGGAGGCCGTGACCGTGGCGAGCACGATGCGGTCGATGGGGTTGCCGCTGGAATCCTTCGTTCCATCCGGCTGCTCAAGGGCTACCGTAGCGCCGGCAACCGCTGCGCCTGTGGCGTCAACGACCTTGCCGTTCATGGAGGTGGAGGTGGTGCTGACGACACCGGCAGTGAGCACCGGCTTCAGGCGGTACATGCCGTTGCCCTCCTTCACGATGGAGGCGCAGGTGTTGAAGTCGATGTTCAGATCCTTGGTTTCGCCGGCAGAGATGCTGATTCCGCCGCCAGCGATCTGGCCGGAAGGAATCTTGAGGCCGGTTTGCGCTTCGCTGGAGAGCTGCAGGGCATGGAAGCTGCTGTCGGAGGCGAGCTGGACGCAGTTGGCTGCGCCGGTGCTCGAGCACTGGTCCGTGGTGGCGAAGACGGAGGTGCTGGCGTTGTTCGCACTGGTCAGAGTAAGACCGCTGGTGGAGGACGCCAGGATGAGGCGGATCTGCTGATAGTTGCCGGCCTGGAGTTCCATGTTGTCGCCGAGGTGTGCGAGCAGACACTGGGTGGCGCCCGAGTTGGCCAGGGCGAGCATGTTGACCTGCACAGCCTGTTTGTTCTGGGTGAGGCTCGGAGTCAGATCAACCCAGCCACTGTCTGTGGCGCCGGCTGTGGAGCTGATGTTGGCCTGTACGTCGGAGATGGTAACCCAGACTGCGGAGAAAGGTCCGGTTGGGGCCTCGCACGTGGCGGGGTCAGTGAGCGTGACCTTGACGGCGGCCATTCCCGAGGTTGTGGAGCTGGAGCCGCTGCTGCAGGCTACCACGATCAGGGTTGCTACAAGCAGGCACCCGAGAATCAGAATCGGCTGCCAGCGCCCGATCCAGAAACCTTTGCTGTTCTGACGGTTCATTTTTCTTCCTCCGGGGGGATTCCCTCGTTTTTGTGCGCAACAGGCCCTGAGGCCTCCATGTTAACTAAGAAACACTGTTTCGGTAATCAAGTTGCTTTGGGGCGAAGAATTTTTCGACATAACCACAAAAGCGGTTAAATCAATACGAGTGTATGCGACAGAATGAAAACAACTACCGCGTAAGTTTAGCAGAAACTGTTACCAAGGTACCGTCGGGCAGGCTGCCGTCGAGCAGATGGACCACGCCGTTGCGGACTATGCCGTCGAGCTTCCGGGTGTAAGCTCTTGAGGCAATCGATTGCTCGTGCCGGTGGGCGGGTGAGGGGGCGGGGGTGGTCGCGGGTGAGGCTGCGGGCCGGGTTGCGGTTCGGGCGGCAGGGTTTTTCATGCCGCGGTCCATGGCTTCATTGGCCAGCTGGTCGGCCTCCTGGTTGCCTCCGCGGAGGGTGTGGCGCATTTCGAAGCGCTCGAGGGCTGAGGCCCGGCGACGCGCCTCTTCCCAGAGGGGGCGCAGGGTGGGGCTGGCCACCTTGTATCGGCCCTTCATCTGGTTGACCATCAGCTCGGAGTCCGAGACGACGCGGAGCTGGCGCACGCCGTTCTGGAGCGCCCAGCCGAGGACGGCGAGCAGGCCCTGATACTCCGCGTAGTTGTTGGTCTGGCGGCCCAGGAACTCGCTGAGGCGGGCGACGACGCGGCCCTGGGGGTCCTCCACCACGGCGCCGAAGCCGGACGGGCCGGGATTGCCGCGGGAGCCGCCGTCGCAGTGGGCGGTGTACCACCCCGCGCTTGCGGGCTGAGCCGGTTCCAATGCTGCAAAGAGATTCGTATTCATTGTGGTGCTAGTGTACCGGGCTGTGAGGCGGGGAGTGTGGCCGCGCTCACAAACCCAAGCAAAGCGCGTCTATCGAGATGCAAACGTTTCTCGACACTGGAGTAGGGAATCGATGGCGATTGAAGGCTTCAGCTATCCCGCAAGTGCCGGCGCTGCATCGGGCGCCTTGGCGTGGCCAGCCATGGGGAAGGTACAATCCTCCCAAGGCATGGCTGTCACCAGGGCAATCGACGAACCGGGCCGCGCACAGGAGCGCTCGCAGGCGAAAGCGTCTGAAACGGAGCTGATACGCGAAGCGCAGGCGGGCTCGCGCGCTGCATTTGACACGCTGGTTCGCCAGTATGAGCAGCAGGTTCTGCGGCTGGCGCTTCACCTGACGGGCTCAGAGCACGACGCTGAGGACATCTATCAGGAAGCCTTTCTGAAAGCCTTCCGGTATATCGGGAACTTCCGGTTCGAGTGTTCGTTCTACACATGGATCTACCGGATTGTGACGAACCTGTGTCTGGACCAGCTGCGGCGGCGCAAGACCCGGCGCGAGGACCAGGCGGTGATTGTGGATCACTCGGGCGACGAGATTGATCTGCTGGCCTCAGTGTCGGACGAGCGCTCGTTCTCAAACCCGGCGAAGGAGCTGGACCGCAAGGTTCTGGGGGAACGGATTCAGGCTGCTCTGGCCAAGCTGACGCCGCGCGAGCGCATGGTTTTTGAACTGAAGCACTACCAGGGGCTCCGCCTGCGCACCATTGGAGAGATGCTGAACACAACGGAAGAGACCGCCAAGAATACGCTCTTCAGGGCGACGAAGAAACTGAGAACACAGTTGGCGGGATTGCGGTGATGCGCCTGTGGCGGCCGGTGTGGCTGCTGGATTTTGAGAGCGCGATCGCACGAGAGATTTTTTGAGGCTGGAAGGACGTACTGAGATGAATTGCGAAGTAGCACACGAGCGGATCGTGCTGGCGGCCTACGGGGAGCTGCCGGACGAACATATCCACGAGCTGGACCGGCACCTGGCCAGCTGCGCGGAATGCCGGGAAGAGCGCGAGCAGTTGAAGGCGCTGAAGGCGCTGGTGGCTGTCCATCCGGTGGTGGAGCCGGACGCCAACCTGATGGCAAGGTCGCGTCTTCGGCTTGAGGAGGCGCTGGACGCGCTGCCGCCGAAGCGCTGGTATGAGAAGTTGAGCCAGCGGCTGATGAACAACTTTGCCAGCCTGCAGACGGCTCCGGTGGCAGCAATGCTGCTGCTGGTGGTGGGAGCAGGCGCGGGCAGCCTGGGTGGTTACGAGTTTGCGCTGGGACGCACGGCGCATGCGGTGACAAAGGCGCAGGCGAAAGCCGTCGTGGCCCAGATGCAGACGGCAGCAGTGGCGCCGGCAGAGGTGGCGAGCATCTCCAGCATTGTGCAGCAGCCCAACAGCAACCTGGTGGAGGTTCGCTACAACCAGGTGGTTCCGCAGCGCGTGCAGGGGTCGATTGACGATCCGACGATTCGGCAGCTGCTGATGCTGGCCTCAGAAGACGCGAATTCGACGGGCGTGCGCGACAACTCCGTGGGCCTGCTGGCGGCGGAGTGCCGCGCGGGACATAGCTGCCAGGCGGCGGGGATTCGCGATGCCCTGATGGTGGCGCTGCGCTACGACCGGGATGAGGGCGTGCGCGAAAAGGCGTTGCAGGGGCTGGAGCCGTACGTTTCACAGGACATGCGCGTGCGCGACGCGGTGCTGGAGGCGCTGCTGAATGACAGCGATCCGCGCATCCGCAGTCAGGCCATCAGCCTGCTGGAGCCGGTGGAAGCCGACACCAGCGTGCGCCAGGTACTTTATACGGTTGCCAACTCAGACCAGAGCCCGCATATCCGGAACGTGTCGCGGCAGGTGCTGAGCCGGGTGCCGGAGATTCAGTAGTGTAGGGTTGTACGCCGGCGAGCGCACCGCAGAGAGAAGAGTGCGAGCCGGAGAAGGAACAGCAGGAGAAGAAGCACTATGAAGTACCTTGTGAGGCCTTACCGGGTTGGACTGAGCTGCCTTGGCATGGGGATGCTGCTGGCGGCGGCGCTGACGGCGACGCCACGGGCCGAGGCGCAGAGCTCGCGCATTGCGCAGATGCTGCGGCTGCCCAGCCTGTTGCACTCCAGTGCGCCGGGCTACCTGGGGGTGCTGGTGGGCGATGTGGATGCGGAGTCGGCACAGCGGCTGAAATTGAAGGACGCGCATGGTGCCGTAGTGACGCTGATCGACCATGATGCGCCGGCTGCGCAGGCGGGCATCCACGTGAATGACGTGGTGGTTGAGCTGAATGGGCAGAATGTAGACAGCGCGGAGCACTTCAGCCGCATGCTGCGCGAGATTCCGGCGGGGCGGGCGGTGAGCCTGGTGATCAACCGGGACGGCAATCTGCAGACGCTGTCTGTGACGCTGGCCGACCGGAAGAAGATGGAGCACGACGTCTGGAACAAGATTGGCGACGGGAACCAGGTGTTTGCGCCTCCGCCGCAGGGGATGGGGATTCTGTCGGGCAGCGGAGCGGGCGGCGATGTGCCGTCGACGGGCGGATTTCATCTGCCGTTCTTCGGCAGCAGCCTGAACGTGGGCGCGATGGTGGAGCCGCTGACCTCGCAGATGGCCGACTACCTGGGCGTGGAGAATGGCCTGATGGTGAAGCAGGTGGCACGCAAGAGCGATGCCGCCACGGCCGGGCTGAAGGCGTTTGACGTGATTCTGAAGGTGGGTACAGAGAACATCACCACCGTGTCTGACTGGGACCGCGCGATGCGCGCCAACCAGGGCAAGGCGGTGCCGGTTACGATTTTGCGCGACCGCAAACAACAGACGCTGACGCTGCAGGTGGACCCCAAGCACAAGCGCAGTTGAATAAGGCAGCAACAGCAGATACAGGGCGCTGGCCGGAGACTCCGGCTGGCGCCCTTTGCGTTGGGTGACCCCGGCGCGGGCGGGGTGCGCGTTATTTTGCGGACGCGTCGACGATGGCGATGGCGGTCTTCTCCACCAACGCGGCGATTTCGTCGAGGCCCTTGCCGGGGTACATCTGAGACATGAGGGTGGGGCGCATGGTGCTGATGCGGGTGTAGCCGCCGTGCTGGAGCACGACGATGGGGCAGGGCAGCATGAGTGCGGCGCTTACGTCCTTTTCGAGCACCTCGTGGGCGTACTTTGCGTTGCAGATCTCTATGATCTTGAGCGGCTCGCGCTGGAAGCCCTTCTCGGCCAGGGTGGCGGCCACGTCGTGGGTGTGCAGCACGCGGAAGCCGTGGGCCGGGGTGTTCTGCTCCACGGCGCGTACGGCGTCGTCAAAGGATTTGCTGGTTTCGACGGTGTACTCGAAGTCTTGCATGGGTGCTCCCTTGTTCCGCTGGATTGCCAGAGGGACTATAGGTTACGTGGGCCGGATTTCCAAGTGCTGGCAGAGTGCCGGCCCGGTTGTTTGACTGCCGGAGAGCCGGGAAGGCGCGGTTTTTCCGTGAGGGCAGGCGCGGAGATTCGGCATCAGGGGTATAGTGTCTGGGGCGGAGCGGAGAAAGGCTTCGCCGACGGCTGGGAAAGGGGTGTGCCGTGAGCTTTCAAAGGATTCTGATTGCCGTGGATGAAAGCGTGTTTGCCGCACACGCCGCGGATGCGGGGCTGGCCCTGGCGCGCCAACTGGGCGCGGAGGTTGCCTTTGTGACGGTGATTGACCCGGCGACGATCCGGCTGGGCGTGGAGTCGGGCGTGTCAGAAGAGCAATGGGTGGCGAGGACGCAGCGCGAGGCCAGGAGCCTGTTGAACGCGTTCAGCATGCGGGCGGCCGCGACGCCACCGCCGCTGGAGTTTGTGGAAACCGGCAAGCCGGCGGCCATGATTGTGGAGACGGCGAAGAACTGGCCCGCCGACCTGATTGTGATGGGTACGCATGGCCGCAACGTGGTGAGCACGATTCTGCTGGGCAGCGTGGCGCAGGGCGTGCTGCGCCATGCGCCGTGCCCGGTGATGGTGCTGCGGGCGCAGTAGGCGGGGGCAAGCAGGCTGATTCGACGGCGGATGGCCCGTCAGCGGGCGATGTGATTCAATAGAAGGATGGCTGTTCCCCGGAGATCAACGGTACGCGGGCGCTGGAAAGCGGCCACGCGGAAGGTACGCGAGCTGGCAATGGTGGGCCGTGCGCTGGCCAACACCGGGCACCCGGTGCTGGCGCAGATTGTGCCCATGCGCTTTTGCAACCTGAGCTGCGCGTATTGCAACGAGTATGACAAGGTGAGTGAACCGGTGCCGCTGGAAGAGATGTATCGGCGGCTGGACCACCTGGGACGGCTGGGGACGGCGATGGTGGGCATCAGTGGCGGCGAGCCGCTGACGCATCCTGATCTGGATGACATCATCCGGCGCATCCGCAGAAACGGCGCGATCGCGGGCATGATCACGAACGGCTATCTGCTGAACGCGGAGCGGATTGAGCGGCTGAACCGCGCCGGGCTGGATCATATGCAGATCAGCATCGACAACGTGGAGCCGGACGAAATCTCAAAGAAGAGCCTGAAGGTTCTGGACAAGAAGCTGCAGATGCTGGCCGAGCACGCCGAGTTCCATGTGAACATCAACTCGGTGGTGGGCGGCGGCTTTAAGGACCCGAACGATGCGCTGGTGATTGGCAAGCGGGCGCTGGAGCTGGGCTTTGAGTCGACGATCGGCATTATCCACGACGGCGGCGGGCAGCTGAAGCCGCTGAATCCGGAAGAGGCCAAGGTCTACTTTGAGATGCGCAACCGGAAGAAGACCAACTACGCCCAGTTTGACCAGTTCCAGGAGGCGATTGCGCAGGGGCGGCCGAATGACTGGCGCTGCCGGGCGGGCTCGCGCTACCTGTACATTTGCGAGGACGGGCTGGTGCACTACTGTTCGCAGCAGCGGGGCTTTCCGGGGGTGCCGATTGGGGAGTACACCAAGGCCGACCTGAAGCGGGAGTTCCGGACGGGCAAGAGCTGCGCGCCGAACTGCACCATCGGCTGCGTGCACCGCATCAGCCACATTGACCACTGGCGCGCGCCGCAGAAGCGGATTGTGTTTCCGGGATGCCCGGCGGGCGAGAAGACGCCGGAACTGGTGAATATTCAGCTGGGCCACTAAGCCTGAGGGCAGAAAAGAATCGGCGCATTCCACTGCGGAATGCGCCGATTTGCTTTGTGCGGGAGTGGCGGCCGCTTAGTGCTTGCGGGCCTTGCTTTTCGCGGGTGTTGGGGCAGGCGCGGGGGCGGTATTGGCCAGGGCCTGCTCGATGACCTGGTCGAGATTCTGCTCGGGGTTGAGCACCTCAACAAACGGCGGGCCCTTGGAGCCGGAGGCGACCACGAAGATGGTAGGCGTGAAGCGGGCGCCGGTCTGCTGGCCGAGCTTCGTATCCGCCTCGACTTCGGCGGCCAGCTTGCCCTGCGGGTCCACGTCGGCGGGCATGGTGACGTGGTGGTTCATCGCAAAGCGATCGGTGAACTGGTTGAGCATGCTGAGGTTGTAGATGTAGGGCTGGTTGGCGAAGACCTCGTCGCGGTACTCGCTGCCGAGGGCGGGGTTCTGCGAGTCAAACCAGCGGGCCTTGATGGCGGCGCTGCGGCTCCACATGTGCGAGGGGATGAGGAGATCGTGGCGGACCCAGGGGATGCGGTATTTGGCCGCGGCCGCTTTGAGGAAGGGGTTGGCGTTGGCGCAGGCGGGGCACTCCAGGTCGTCGAACTCGACGATGGCCACGCGGGCTCCGGCAGGCGGCTTGAGGGCGATGGGATTGAGCACCTGCGTGGGCGGCCGGGAGGAGGCGAACTGTGCGAGTGCTCCGACGGCTGCAGTGGCCAGGAGCGCGGCAACGGCCATGTGCCGGAAACGACGCGCGCTGCCCCAGGCATGAGCGGCAGCGCGAACGGAGTTGCGAGTAAAACGGAATGTGAGCATAGCTTGGAAACGTGCGTCCGGGTTTGCGAATTAGCGATGCGCCGAGCGCGCCGGGGCCTCGGAGCGGGTTTGTGCAAGGGCCTGGTCGATGACCTGGAAGAGCTTGGTGCGGTCCACGATCTCAATGAACGGAGCCGCTTTGCCACCGTTGGTCACCACCCAGATGGTGGGCGTGTGCTCGATGCCGATGCGCTGGCCGAGGGCGTAGTCGGCCTTGACTTCGGCGGCCAGCTTGCCCTGCGGGTCAATGGCGAAGGGCAGGGCCACGCCGTGCTGCTGCGCGAACCGTTGGGTGAACTGATTGAGGATGTTCAGGTTGTAGATGCTGGTCTGGCTGGCGAAGACAGCGTCGCGATAGTCGTCGCCGAGCTTCTTGCTGCGGGTGTCGAACCAGCGGGCGTTGATGGCGGCCTGCGTGCTCCAGATGTGGAAGGACAGCGGGAAGTCATGGCGCACCCAGGGGATGTTGTACTTTTCCGCGGCTTCCTTGAGGAGCGGATTGGCGCGCGCGCAGTCGGGGCACTCCATGTCTTCAAACTCCACAATCGCAACGCGGGCGCCGGCGGGCGGCTTGAGGGCGGAGGCGTCGTGCACCGGCGTGGTGGGCGCTCCGGCAAGCTGTGCATGCGCGGCGGCGCCGGAGGCAAGCAGCACAACGGCGGAGACCAGGCTCAACAGCAGGCCGGCAGGGTTGCGGCGAGCGGGGAATCTGCGGGCAAAGAGTGAATTCATGTAAATTAGACGGCTCCCTGATATTGATTGTAACGGCTTGCCGGGGGGAAAGTTGCTGCCGTCAAGGGCGGTGGCCGGGGGGCTGACCGCTGCCGTTGGGGCTGTCGCGCTCGGCCCTGCGGGCCGCGATCCACTGGCGCCATTTGTAATCGGCATAGAAGGAACCGACGAGGACGGCGACGAGGAGGATGGCAAGGAGCCAGGGCATGGTGCTTTCAGGATCGCATGGCCGGTGGCTGGGTGGGACTGGTGGACGATTTTAGAGTCCCCGATAGGGGATCGGTAAACCCCTCGCCTTTAGGCGACGGATAGGGCTAGGCTTGGAAGGATGGAAGACTACAAGCGTGGCAGCCACACGGTGTGGGACTGCAAGTATCACTTGGTA
>JAJXWS010000127.1 GCA_021781495.1 Acidobacteriota bacterium
TATTGCTTTGGTATGCTGCGGGGGCATGAACACGCCCGCCTCGCTGAAACGCGGCATCCGGTTTCGCGACCTGGTGCTGTTCTACATTGTCAGCGGCCTGAACGTGCGCTGGACGGCCATGGCGGCTTCTGCGGGTCCCAGCATCCTTGTGATCTGGATTGCGGCCCTTCTCTGCTTCTTCATCCCACTTGCCGCGAGTGTCTCCGAGCTTTCTTCGAGATACCCCGGCGAGGGCGGGCTCTATCTGTGGACACGGGAAGCCTTTGGCGAGTTCCCCGGCTTTCTGGCTGCGTGGACCTACTGGATGAGCAACCTCCCCTTCTTTCCGGGCGTGCTCTACTTCGGCGCGGCCAGCGTGCTGTTCGCCTTTGGTCCCGAGGCGCAGGGGTTGGCGAAGAGCCCAGGATACTTCATGGCATTCGCGGCAGGGTGGCTGGTGATGATCACGCTGGTCAACATCCGTGGCGTGGATCTGGGCAAGTGGCTCAACAACATCAGCTCGCTCGGCAGCCTGGCGCCCCTGAGCGTGCTGATTATTCTTGCGCTGCTCTCGTGGTCGCGCTCCGGCTCTGTGACGCACTTTGATCTCACGGCCTTGACGCCGCATCTGAACTTCAAGAATGCGCTCTTCTGGTCGAGTGTGTTCTTCGCATTCGGAGGAGTGGAAGCAGGCAGTTCCATGGGAGACGAGATTGAGAATCCCCGGCGCATTATCCCGTGGGCGATTCTTCTGGGTGGCAGCATCTTGGCCATCGGCTACATCGCCGGCACTGGCGCGCTGCTGGTCGCACTACCCAGCGACGCAGTCCGCGGGCCAGACGGCTTCATCAACGGCTTCCGTATGCTTACCACGCGGCTTGGAGTTGTCTGGCTGCTGGCGCCTGTGGCGCTGTTTGTGGGCCTGAATGCCGTGGGCAGCGCTGCGGCATTTCTTTCCTCCACATCGCGACTGCCCTTCGTTGCCGGAATTCACAATTGCCTGCCCGCGATCTTCAGCCGCATTCACCCGCGCTACCGTACACCATGGGTTGCGATTGGCGTCTACGGCCTGGCGGGAATTCTGGTGGCGCTGCTTGGGCAAGCAGGCACCACCGTGCGTGGCGCATACGAGGTGCTGGTCAGCATGGCCATCCTTGCTTATTTCCTTCCCTACCTGTATCTCTTTGCCGCCATGATTCGCCTGCAGTCACAACCGGCCGGACGCGAGGTGCGGCGTGTCCCCGGTGGCAAGCCGATGGCGTGGCTGCTGGGCTCGGTGGGCTTCCTGAGTACTACGGCGACGATTCTGCTCGCCGTAGTCCCTGCCGATGACGAGCCGAACAAGCCGCTGGCACTCGCAAAGGTCGTCGGCGGCACTGCCGCGATGATCGGCCTGGGACTGGTGGTTTTTCTAGCCTCGCGCCGAGAGGCGATACAACGCGCATCGACCTCGCGGGAAGCACCGACCGGCAGGTAAGCCGAGCCGTTGCGAACCCAATGCGCAATCATGATGCTACAGAACACCGATGATCCACTCTTCCGTATACCGACTCTTCACCTGAGTGCTCACATTCAGATTCTGAGAGAACTCCGGCCTTCCCTGTGTCAGATTTGCGGGGGCAGGTCCGTCGCATTCCAGCGTCCAGGATTCCTGCTCCATGTTGCTTTGTTGCCGATCGCCGCATATACGCTCCACGTAAATCGAGCTTTTGCTTTGGTTGAGCCCCGCACTTGCGCCATCGCGTACTTGCTTGTGTAATACCTCACCCAAATGTCCTGACGACTGCTTAGAGGTGCCTGAGGTACCGGTCCAGTTCCGAGAACGCTACCGTTTGATTCAAGGTTCCGTTCCACTGCTGCTCGAAGATGCCGAGGAAGCCAGCCTCCGAGAACATTTTCTGGCGGACATCGCCTTCAAGAACGGATCCCGCAGGCTTCCAGTCGGGACCGAGCGCCCGGCGGGCGGAAGCAAGGAGCGAAGTAGCATTGGTGGTGCTGCCGCGCTTCCATGCAATGTAAGCCCGGAAGTACCAGGCATTGGCTGCACGCGGATTAGCCTGGCATACATGCGCGAAGGTTGAATCCGCTTTCGCCAGGTCTCCTTGTGCGAGTTCAACCTCGCCGAGCAGAACGAGTGTCCCGGTTTCCTCAGAATTGAGCCGGAGAGCTGCGTCGAGAGACTGGCGTGCCTGGACGAGCTGCGAGCGCCTGCGGGCCGATGCTGCCAGCAGTTCTCCTTTTCGCTGAAACGCACGATGATTCTGCGGATTGATGCGGGTGAGCGTATCGAGCTCGACAATGGCAGCCGGGACCTGTCCAAGCGCGGCGAGGCAGTTCGCAAGGTAGTAGTGCGAGTCCTCGTGCTCTGGATTCAACGCCAGCGCCTCGCGAAAGAGAGCGGCCGCACGCGCGTAGTCCTTCTGCCGCTTCATGGCGTCCATTGCCGCATGCTGCTTGTTCCAGAACTGAAGGCTGGCTGACCTGGCATCAGCAGGCGTTGTCGAGGGTGCAGAGACCGGAGCACTAGCGTTGGGTATAAATGCCTTCGCTTCAGGCACGCCTTGCGTCAGGTCGAGCATCTGGTTTGCGGCGATGTGACTCCAGGTCTCTGGCTTTCCGCGCAGCCAGCGAACCTCAAGACGATCGATGCTGGTGGCTTTTCCGATACCAATGTGGACGCGATGCGAGTCCTGCGAGAGATAGGAGCTGCTGCCGACGGTGCGACGGATCTGGACACCGTTAACCCACGCGATCACAGTTGCTCCGTCGCCGAAGCCGAGCGGCTGGTTGGAAGGCGGCACGCGATCATGGAGGCGCAACTCAACCCAGTTGCCCTGCGGAATGTCATTCCGCAAGAGACGAATGCCTTCGCCCTGGTCCACGATTGCTACATCCATGGCGCCATCGTTGTTGTAGTCGGCAACGGCAAGTCCGCGGCTGACGTGCGGCTGTGAGAAGTTGCGGTTCCACGGTGCGAGGTTATAGAAGAAGTCTCCCTGCGCATTCCAGAAGAGAAACGATGGCACTGGAGTGAGGCGGCGCGGCGAGGTCTGCTTATCTTCAAACGTGCTGCCGTTTGCGACCAGCAGATCCGGCCAACCGTCGGAATCGATATCGACGAAGCTGGTTCCCCAGCCAACGCTGCGCATGGAGGGCTCGCCGATTCCGGTGGTTGCGGCGACGTCACTGAAGTGCAACTCGGCTTTGCCACTGCCCTTCTGCTCTGAGAGAAGTGATTGATAGAGCGCGAATCCCTGGGCGATCCAATGCGAGATAAACAAATCATCGTCCCCGTCACGATCGAAGTCGGCTGCGGCCAGACCCATGGAGCCGCGATATTCTTCCACCCACGCATCCTTGCCTGCATCCACGAACTTGCCGTTGTGGTTCAGATAGAGCTTGTTCTCTGAGATATCGTTGGCGACGTAGAGATCGGGCCAGCCATCGCCATTGAAGTCGTGCCACAGGGCGACGAGACTTCGACCGTCGGGATTGGCGACACCGAGGCTCTGAGCGACTTCACTGAAAGTTCCGTTGCCGTTATTGCGAAACAGCAGATTGCGCTCCGGCTCATACGACGCAGGATTGAGTGTGAACGGAACCTCCATGCCGAATTGCGTGGATGTTGTGGCTTCCTTGCCGGTATCCGGTTTGTACTTGACGTAGCCGCAGACGTAAAGATCGAGGTATCCGTCACGGTTGTAGTCGCCCCACGATGCGCCAGCCCAAAAACCTTTCGGCGACGGGAACGACTTGTCGCGCACGAGATGTCCGTGGTCATTGCGAAACAGGATGATCGTGTCATAGCCGGATACGACGAGGTCGAGCCAGCCGTCGTTGTTGTAGTCGCCCCAGGCTGCAGACATGCCGTGGATGCGCAGATCCGGGAAATCCTTGACGCGCTCGAACTTCCCATTGCCGAGGTTCCGGTAGAGAACCGATGGCGCAAGCTGCGATGCTGGAGAGCTGAGTGGGCCTCCACCGCTGACGACAAACACATCTTCAAGCCCGTCATTATCGAAGTCGCCCCACGCAACACCAGAGCCCATATCTTCTGGCAGTTGCGAGGTGCGCGCCCCTTGAAATTGCTTGAAGGAATCAAGCCCGGCGGCCTTGGTCACATCGGTAAACAGAGGCGGCGGCGCACCTCCGGGGAGCTTCTTTCCGGGCTGCAGCAGCGGATCGACCGAACGCGACGGGATGCTCCTGCTTACTGCGGACACACTCTGCGTGGCTGCCTGGTTTCCGCGGTCGGCCTGCACATTTGTGATGTCGTTCGACGCCTCACCGGGAACATATTCCTCCGGCTGGTGATCCTTGCGGATGCGCCACGTGACGATTGCGGTAATGGCCACGAGAACTAGCAGGGACGCGGCTGTCCACGCGACCCGGCGAAGTCGCTTTGATCCACTGCGTACTGGGCTTGGGGTAGTCACTACCGGCATGAGGGTGCGCCTCCCTTCGGGACTACACAGACCGTGGTTGATGCGCGCGCA
>JAJXWS010000063.1 GCA_021781495.1 Acidobacteriota bacterium
TCGCTCAAGATGACAAGTGTTGGGTGGGGGATGGGATGCTGACTTGGATGTGTGGTCTCCCACCCATGTCGTCCGCTGGAGCGGACGTCATGAATGGGGCACCCGGCTGGTGTGTCGGACTAGGGTGGGGCAACCGGAATTCCCTCAGGGGCTGAAGCCCGTACCCTTCAGGGTTCAAGCTCTGCCCTTCTCGGAGGATTGGCTGGGCGGGGACTGTGGTTGCCCACCCATGCCGTAAAGGCACGTAATGGATGGGGCACCCGGCGGGCCTTGGAGAAACCGAATACGGGGTGGAATTTAAGTCAGACGATTTGGCAGGGTATAGTGGCAAACATGACGGAAACTTGGACGACGCGCCTGCAGTTTGCGCTCCATCGCGCAGTAGGAAAGTTGTCTTATGGGATGGTGCATTTTCGGCATCCACTGAGACGCGAAACATGGTTGGCTGCAACTCAACTTCCGAGTCGGATCCCGACAGCAAGCACACCATTGCCATGTGCCGAGATCTTCCAGCTGGCAAGGGCGTGCGAAAAGGTGAAGGGAGATATGGCCGAGGTAGGCGTGTTTCGGGGTGGAACCGCGGCGGTTATGCTGGCGGCGTCACCGACGAAGCGCTTGCACCTATTCGATACGTTTGAAGGTCTGCCGCATGGGGATCGCCAATTCGCGAAAGGTGAGTATTTCGGATCGCTTGCTGACGTGCAGGCCAATTTGACCCAGTGGCTTAAGCGCTTAGAGTTTCATCCGGGGCTGTTTCCGCAAAGCGTGCCCCGCGAGCCTGGATGTGCGCTTCTCTTTTGTGCATTTGGATCTGGACTTGTATGACTCAACCTTGGCTGCTCTTGAGTGGTTCTGGCCGAGACTTGAAAAAGGCGGCGTGATCTTGTCGCACGATTATCCATTCTCAGATGGAGTGGTAAAAGCGTTCGATGAGTTCTTCCGCGACAAATCTGAGGCTTTCTTTCCATTGGCTGGGAATCAGTGCATGGCTGTGAGGTGAAGGGCAATCTCTCGCCATCAGGGAAATTACGTTTTGTTTTCAATGGGTTAGGCGGTGGGTGGAGATTTGGGGTGTTGACATGGGGGCGTGCGGGTGGGGGTTTGTGGTTTCCCACCCATGCCGCCCGCGTCGCGGACGCCATGGATGGGCGCCCGGCGAGCCCACCCTTTCCGCAGAGAGCGCGGAAAAGGGTGGGGCAACCCGCTGCGGAGGGTGTGAACAGCAACCGCGGATCTTTCGACTCGCTGCGCTCAAGAGGACAGGGGTGGGTGGGGGTGTCTGGCGGAGGGGTTGGTTGCCGGGGCTGGGTTACTCGGGGTGGGGTTTGTGGTTTCCCACCCATGCCGCGAAAGACGCGCCATGAATGGGGCACCCGCGCGGCATGGAGACGCTAGCTTACGAGCTGTTTTTGGGCCCACGTCGTCATGAAGCCGCCGAAGTCAACGGAAGACTCTGCGTGATAGCCGCATTCTCGTAGGATTGCCTCGACTGCCTGGTCAGTTGTTCTGCCGTTGCGGAAATGACTCGTGTCCAAAACAAACTGAATTGATTGCGTATTCAAGAAGTGTTTGGCGCCTGCTAGAATCTCGATTTCTGCGCCTTCGGCATCGACTTTGACGAAACTTGGGAGCCCAAATTTATTACAGGCGTTTTCCAAGCTGACTGTTTCGACGGTTGCGGTCTCGTTCGTTGGCGGGCGGTTCAAGGCGAGGGTGAGTGCGGACCCAAGCGCGCCGTCGATATTGAACTGTGCTGAGCCATTCTTATCTGAGACTGCGGCCTGTACGACCGTTACGTTGGAGAGTTGGTGGCGCTCGATATTGCGTCGGAGAAGCTGGACGCTGAGCGGGTCCGGTTCGAAGGCGATGACCCTTCCTGTGGGTCCGACAAGGCGGGAGAGCTCATAAGTAAATACACCGCAGTATGCTCCGATATCAAAGACCAGATCGCCTGGCTTCGGCCTGTAAAAACGGAAGTAAGAGTCGAGCGTAGGCAACTCCTCAGGGAAGCTCGCAATTTCAAATTGAAGCCCGTTGATGAGCGTCTGCAGGCGTGGTTGTGAGTAATCGACCTCGGAGATGCCGCTGGAGGCGATGGGGCGCACCAGCGAGAAGTAGGTGTCGAAGTGCTGCGCGGTATCGATGGAGTAGAGCAGGTGCGTTGCGGCGATGCGAATCTGGCGGTCTGCCTTGCGAAGCAGGAAGGTGTTGCCGCTCTTTTCCAATTTGCAGCCTTGGCGACGGCACAGGACAGTTGCCATGACGCGGAGACAGGCGGGGCTCCGCATGAGAATATACGCAATTTGTCGCAACATGCCTTACATCCTACCCTGTGCGATTGACGGTCTGCTGGATTTCATTGCGGACTTGGATCGCGATGTGGCGGTGAACGTGGATCAGTCGGCGGCGGTGGCTTTGCGGTGGTTTGGGCGGGGGGTGGTTTTGGCGGGCTGGGGTGCGGGTTTGGGGATGGCGTCGAGGTCGGTTTTGCCTTCGGCGAGCTGGATGAGGAAGTCCTGGCTGGAGAAGGGCGTTGCGTCCTTGAAGAGCTTGCTGGCGCGGAGGTAGGAGCCGTCGGGCTGCTGAATGCGGGCCTTGACGGTGTCTGCGAGGCAGGCGGGGAGAATCTCGTCGTGGATGCGGGCTTTGGCGGCGGCATCGCGGACGGGGAAGACGACCTCGCAGCGCTCGAAGAGATTGCGGGGCATCCAGTCGGCGGAGCCGATGTAGATTTCGTCGTTGCCGGCGTTGGCGAAGTGGAAGATGCGGGAGTGCTCCAGGAAGCGGCCGACGATGGAGCGGACGCGGATGCGGTCTGAGAGTCCTTTGACGCCGGGTTTGAGGATGCAGAGTCCGCGGACGATGAGGTCGATTTCGACGCCGGCCCGGGAGGCCTGGTAGAGGGCGTCGATGACGCTGGGCTCGAGCAGGGCGTTCATTTTGGCGACGATGTGAGCGGGGCGGCCGGCGCGGGCGTGGTCGGCCTCGCGGCGGATGAGGCCGAGGAAGCTCTCTGCCATGGTGAGCGGGGCGACGAGGAGGGGGCGGTAGTCATCGACCTCAGCGTGGGCGGTGAGGTAGTTGAAGACCATGTGGACGCGCTCGGTGATTTGCGGGTCGCAGGTGAGCAGGCTGAGATCGGTGTAGAAGCGCGAGGTGACGGGGTTGTAGTTGCCGGTGCCGAGATGGCAGTAGCGGCGGGTGACGCCGTCCTCGTCGCGGCGGACGAGCAGGGCGAGCTTGCAGTGGGTCTTGAGGCCGACGACGCCGTGGAAGACCTGGACGCCGGCATCCTCCATGCTGCGTGCCCAGCGGATGTTGGATGCCTCGTCGAAGCGGGCCATGAGCTCGACGACGAGGGTGGCCTCCTTGGTGGCAGCCGCATCAGTGAGGGCCTGGAACATGGGGGAATCGTCACTGGTGCGGTAGAGGGTCTGCTTCATGGTGACGACGGCGGGGTCCTGCGCGCCCTGCTGGATGAAATCGACGACGGTGTCGTAGGCGTCGTAGGGGTGGTGGAGGAGGATGTCGCGGCGGCGCAGCTCGTCGAAGATGCCGGTGGATTTGCGGCTGAGGACGAGGGGGCGTGGGGTGAAGGGCGCGAACTTGAGGTCGGGACGCGGCACGTCACTGTAAAAGAACATGAGGCGCGAGAGGTTGACGGGGCCGTCGGCGCGATAGACCTGGTCCTCATCGAGCTCGAAGTTGACGCGGAGGCGCTCGACGATTTCCGGGTCGGCGCCGGACTCGATTTCGAGGCGGACGGCGTCGCCTTTACGGCGGTTGTGCAGCTCGACGCGGATGGTTTCCAGCAGGGAGCGGGCCTCTTCCTCTTCGAAGTAGAGGTTGGAGTTGCGGGTGACGCGGAAGGCGGTGTGCGCCATCACCTCATAGCCGCGATACATGCCGGTGAGGTTCTGGGCGATGAGGTCCTGGAGCAGGAGGTAGTCTGTGAAGCCCGGCGCCGAAGGAAGGCGGACGAAGCGCGGGAGGGTGCGGGGGACGGTGACGACGCCGAGAACGAGCGGGCCGGAGGCGCGGCGCTTGGGACGAAGCAGCAGGGCGAGGCAGAGCGCCTTGTTGAGCACGCGGGGAAACGGGTGGGCGGGGTCAATGGCGATGGGGGTGAGCAGGGGATCGACTTCGCGCTGGAAGTAGTCCTGGGCAAAGGCGCGGGATTCGTCGTTGAGCTCATCCCAGTCGAGGGGGCGGATGCCCTGCTTGCGGAGCTCGGGGAGGATCTGGGTGTTCCAGCAGTGGTACTGGGCGGTGACGAAGCTGTGAATCTCCGCGGTGAGGACGGCGAGGGACTCGGCGGGGCGAAGGCCGTCGTAGCCGGGCTCGCGGTAGCCGTCCTCGATGCGCTGCAGGAGGCTGGCCTGGCGGATTTCGACGTACTCGTCGAGGTTGGAGCCGGTGATAGCGAGGAACTTGACGCGCTCGAGGAGGGGATTGGTGGTGTCTTCGGCTTCCTCAAGGACACGGCGATTGAACTGCATCCAGGAGTGGTCGCGTCCGTTGAAAAGGCTTTGTTTCTGCGTGGTTCTGGCCATCCTGTTCGTTCCGTGCGCCGTGTTGGCAAGTGTATCGCGTTTTCCCGGTTCCGGCATCCGGTGGCGGAGCGGGCGCGGAGGGGTGCGATGGACAGGGTGACAGGCGGGATGGGACTCCGATGTGAACACTGGGCAAAAAATCGGCTGGGCGAATCCGGGTTGCAATAGGGGGCACGGGACCGGAGCGGCGAGGATGACGAAGATGGGCTTCGGTCCCGTGGGATGAATCAGTTCTGAGGCTGGCTGGTTGGTTGCGGTTCTTCGGCCGGTTGGGGCTGGTCTACGTTTTGCAACTCGACGGAGCAGACCTGGTCGATGGGTTGGCCGGGCTTGTACTCCAGCTTGCGAGGCGGTGCGCAGCCCTCCTCTTTGGTCAGCAGCAGGCTGGGCTTGTTGACGTCCTCTTTATCCGCCTTGGCGGTGATGGGGGCGAGATCCTTTTTCATCTGGAGGAACTCAGGGGTCTGGGTGATCTGCGTGCCCTCCCTGGGCATGAACAGGATTTCGCGCTGG
Organism: Acidobacteriota bacterium; assembly: GCA_021781495.1. Lineage (GTDB taxonomy): Bacteria > Acidobacteriota > Terriglobia > Terriglobales > Acidobacteriaceae > Telmatobacter. The sequence goes on from JAJXWS010000063.1 coordinate 5,067, forward strand.
GTCTGGACCATGCGTTCAAAGAAGGGCGGGTGGGTGCGGAACCAGCTGACGCCGTTGACGTAGCCGACCTTGGTGGCCATCTTGTCGAAGAAGCGGATGAAGCCGGTGGTGTCATAGCCGGCGCTCCAGGCGTACTGGACGCCGAGCTGGTCGGCCTCCAGTTCGTAGTCGCGGCTGACGCCAAGGAGCTTGAGGCTGAGGACGAGTCCGAGGCCGTAGTAGCCGTACTGCAGGGCGTAGTAGAGGCCGATGCCGGCGACGCCGCCAGTGAGCAGAACGGCGGCCACCTGCGCAGCCTGGTAAAAGATGCTGGCGATGGTGGCGCGCTTCATGAGCTTGGCGCTGTGGCGGGCAGTGTCGTGGGCGATCTCATGGGCGATGACGCCGGCGAGCTGGGCCTCGTCCTCGGCCTCTTCGAGCAGGCCGCGCTCGATGTAGAGGTAGCCGCCGGGCAGGGCGAAGGCGTTAATTTCGCGGGACTCAAGCACGGAGACGTGGAGGGGGATTTTTAGGTCAGAGTGTTTGGCGATGCGCTCGGCGACGGAGCGGACGTAGTCCTGGACAGCCTTACTCTCAACCTGCGGGGGAAGCAGGCCGGCGCGCTTGAGCTCCTCGACGGCCTCCTGACCGCGCTTGATGTCATCGCGCTGGCCGGGAGCGATCTCGCGGAAGCCGATGTCTTTAACGTCGGCCCAGCGGCGCTGGTTGTAGGAGCCGTCATTGATCGCGGCGGTGGTTTGACGGTAGATCTCAGGCCACTTGAGGAGGAGGTCGAGCTTGGCGTTGAGGTTGTCATAGGCGTGGGGGATGGCCTGGCTGGAGAGGACGTCGGCCTCACTGCGGAGCAGCTCGAGGTTCTGGATTTTGCAGTGGAGCTGGTGGCGCGGCTGGTTTTCGAGTTTGGGGCCAGCCTGCTTGAGCTCCTTGCGGGCGGCTTCCATCTGCCTGCTGTACTGGCGGGAGTGGTCCTTGAAGCGGTTGCGGCAGGAGTCCTCGCCGCGCTTGAGGGCCTGGCGCTCCGTATCGACCTCGGGCGGGGTAAAGCTGAGGGTGGGGGCCAGCTCGAAGAGGTCGAGGTAGGGCTTTTGCAGGTACTGGTGGAGGGTGAGCTGCGGCGCGGGGGCAGGCGGGGCCTGGGCCTGCGCGGACAGGCACGGGAGAACGCTCATCATGCAGCTCAGTGCGGATGCGGTGCATTTGCGAAACAGTTCGTTCATGGAAGGCCCCCTTTCTTCGGCTCGCTTGCGGAAATAGCGGCGGATAGGCGAATCGGGCGGTCAATCATGGCGCATTCGCCCGGGGCGCATTGTCACTGGGCGCGGTGTAGCCCTCGCGGGCGTAGACCTCGATTTTGCGGCTGCGGCCTTTCGCATCGGTGACGCGGAGCGGCTTGCCGTCAGGACCGACAACCTGGACGCGGAGGGTGTGGAAGCGGCCGTCGCGGCTCTGCGGGGGAGGCCGGAAGCTGAGCGTGTACTCATTGCGCAGAAAGCCGACTACGCTGCGGAAGATGTCGGGCAGTTCGCCCTGGAAGCGGGGGAAGAGAGCAAAGCCGCCGGTGCGCTCGGCGAAGGCGGTGAGCCAGTTCTTCTCCATGGCGTAGTTGAGGCTGGCGTCGCCGGAGCGGAGGTACTCCGCCTCAGCGAGGCCGATGCAGAAGATGGTGGTGTCAGTCTGGCGCAGGCGCTGGTAGACATCGTCGAGCGAGGCGGCGCTGAAGCTGTTGGCCCCGGTGGCCATGACGAGGATGGCGGTGCGGGCGCGGACGGGGTCGAGCTTGTCGAGGGTGTCGATGAGGGCGTCAAAGAGGTTGGCCTCACTGAACTGGGGAAAGCCGAGGGTGGCGATGGAGTCGCGCACCTCGAAGAGCTTGTGGGTGAAATCGACGCGGACGGTGGAGCGCATGTCGAAGGTGACGAGGGCGATCCAGTCGGTGGGCTCGAGGTGGTCAAGGAATGCGGAGCCCCAGTCGGCGGCCTTGCCGGCGAAGTAGTTGTAGGAGTCGGCGCTGTACTCGAGGAGCAGGACGATGGTGATGGGGGCGGTGGTGGGGGCAAAGTTGACGATGGTTTGGGGGACGCCGTTGTCGAGGACGCGGAAGTTCTGCTGCTGGAGGTTGGAGAGCACGCGGCCATCCTCGTCGGTGACGAGGACGTCGACGTTGACGAGGGTGGCGTCGAGCTTGAACGTGTAGGGGGAGTCGGGCTCGGCCTGCGCGGTGGTGGATTGCTGGAAGGCGGCGGGAGGGAGATCGGGCGCGGCGTAGAGGGGAGGCGTTGCAACGGCAAGGAGGACGGCGACGGCAAGCCCATGGAGAAGAACGTTCACGCTCCACCCCCGGCCGGGAGCGGAAGGCCGGAGCCTGCGCGGTTCGGCGGAGGGACTCCAGCCCTGCTCGACCGGAGGAAGCGTAACCGAGGTGGGCGCGGATTGCTGTGAGAGGGGTCACAGGGGCATTTGGGGCGGAAGTGGCTAATTTTGCGGGAGTTGTGGCGTGATGGAAGGCGAAGCGCGGAAAAGGAGAAGGGAATTGACCCGGCGCGGTCCGTGGGGCGAGGATAGAGACTGGATTTGCCCGCCCTGAAACGAGAGAGGAGCTTTCCTTATGACCGAGGCATCCCATTCCGCGAGCGACAGCCTGATTCCGCAGCAGCCGATTCCTGCCGAGCTGGTGGCCTTCAGCAAGCAGGTGAGCACGCTGCTGGACGGGAAACCGAAGGACGAAGCCACGGTGGCCAAGGCGCTGGAGGGCATGGACGACGCGTTCGACATGATCGCGGCCGGGATGTACAACCTGGCGTCGATGCTGGTGGGCGAGGGCGAAGAGAGCGTGCGCCTGGTGGAGACGGCGGTGACGAACGCGGAGGTTTCCGCGTGCCACGAGGCCGCGCAGGCACGCAAGAGTGGCCGCCGGGTGCTTTGCTCGGAGGCGATCGCGCTGCTGGAACAGCGTGCGCCGGGCTGCCTGGCCGCTCCGGACGAGGCTGTGCCGGCGGCGGGATGCATTGAGGACGACGATCTGGATGCCGCGGGCGTCTCTGGCGAGGAGCTGGAGACGATGATGGCGGGGCCGGATCGCGACCGGGTGAAGGCGTGGCTGGAGAGCCTGTCGACACCAGAGCGCGTGATCTTTGTGTTGCGCGCCGTGGCGGGCTTTTCCGCGGCGGACACGGCCGAGATGCTGGCGGCGAACGGCGGGGCGAAGGCGGCGGGATGGACGCGGGAGGCCGTGCGCGAGAACTTTCGCCAGGGGCTGTGCTCGCTGGCGTCGCAACTGATTCACGCATCGACGAACAAGTAGGACAACGAAGCAGCAGCACCGATTCCGGAAGTACAGGCGGGATGCGGGGAAGCCGCGGGCGGAGCGGTGTATCTGCGGGTGCAGGTTCTGCGCCGGTTGTTCGGTGGATTACATTTAGAACCCGGCGGGGCGTGGCCGGCATCTATGTGTTGAGTAACTATCTTGCCGGCTGAAATTCCGCGCCGCGAATCGAAGACGATTTTTTTGATGGCCTTAGACGATTCAAGCAGAAACTCGAAGTTTTTTTGTGCTCCTGGGCTGATGGTGCTTGGGTTTGGCTTGGCGTTGCCGGGCGTGCTGGGCGCGCAGACGGTTCCGGGGCAGGCGACAGGGCCGACGGCGGCGAGCTTCCAGGGCAGCGTGGCGAGCGGAGAGGCGACGGCGCAGCCGATGGAGCTTTCGCTGGACGACGCCATTCAGCGGGGACTGCGGAACAACCTGGGCGCGATTTTGAGCGGAACCGAGACAGCGGCACAGCGCGGACAGCGGCTGAGCCAGCTGCAGGCGCTGCTGCCGGCGGTGGACTTCAAGGCGAATGAGGCCGTGCTGCAGACGGATTTGCCGGCACAGGGATTCCGGCTGCCGGGGTTTCCGACGGTGATTGGGCCGTTTGGATATACGGATCTGCGGGCGTATCTGAGCTGGTCGCTGGTGGATGTGAAGTCGCTGCGGGAGTATATGGCGGCGCGGCACAACTTTACGGCGGCGCAGCTGAGCGCGGACGATGCGCGGGACATGGTGGTGCTGACGGTGGGCAATGCCTATCTGCTGGTGCTGGCCGATGAGACGCGGGTGGCGAGCGTGGAAGCGCAGGTGGCGACGGCGAAGGTGTCACTGGACCAGGCGGTGGAAAGCCACAAGGCGGGGACGGCTCCGATGCTGGATGAGCTGCGGGCGCGGGTGGATTACCAGTCGCTGGAGCAGCAGTTGATTGTGGCGCAGAACGGGCTGGAGAAGGACAAGTTGGCGCTGGCGCGGACTATCGGGCTGCCGCTGGCGCAGAATTTCAACCTGACGGACAAGGCTCCGTATGCGGCGTTTGACCAGGTGGATGTGGACGCGGCGATTCGCGAGGCGCATGCCAACCGCAAGGACCTGGCGGCGCTGGTGGAGCAGACGAAGGCCGCCGAGGAGCAGCGCAAGGCGGCAACCGCGGACCGGTTGCCGACGGTGAAGTTCAACGGCGACTACGGCGATATCGGCGTGAACGTGCGGCACTCGCACGGCACGGGCGATGCGCAGGGGACGCTGAGCGTGCCGCTGTTCCGGGAGTTTGGGCTGCGCGGCGAAGCGCAGATGGCGCAGGCGCAGCTGGATACCCAGAAGGCACAACTGAGCGACAAGAACGCGCAGGTGGATGCCGATGTGCGCGATGCGCTGCTGGATATCGAGTCGGCGCAGAAGCAGGTGGAGGTGGCGCGGTCGAGCGCGGCGCTGGCAAGCGAGGCGCTGAAAGAGGCTCAGGACCGCTATGCGGCAGGCGTGAGCGACAACCTGGCAGTGAGCCAGGCGGAGCAGTCTGTGGCGCAGGCCAATGAACAATACGTAGCCAGCCTTTATCGGCATAACGTGGCCAAGCTGAGCCTGGCGCGGGCGTTGGGCATGGCACAGAACTACAAGACATATCTGGGAGGAAAGTAGCCGTGGCGGAATCAACCCCGAGAGCAGTTCAACCCGAGCCGGAGGAGAGCGCGGAGCAGGTGCAGCCGCGGTCGCGCCGCAAAGGCATAGTGCTGGTGGTGGTTGTGGTGCTTGCGCTGGCGGCCGCCGGAATCTGGTGGCGATCGACGTATTCAGAAGACACGGACGACGCGCAAATCAACGGACACCTGATCCAGGTGAGTTCGCGCATTGCGGGCCAGGTGGTCAAGGTGGAGGTGCAGGAGAACCAGGTGGTGAAGGCTGGCGACGAGATTGCCGAGCTGGATCCGCGGGATTTTCAGGTGGCGGTGGAGAACGCGCAGGCCGCGCTGGCCAGCGCGGAAGCCAATGCTGCTGCGGCGCAGGTGAACGTGCCGATCACGAGCGTGAATGCGGGCAGCACACTGAGCTCAGCGAATGCGGATGTGACCGGAGCGCGGGCCGGAGTGAGCCAGGCGGAGCAGCAACTGGACGCGGCGAAAGCAAGAGTGGCGCAGGCGGATGCCAATAACACCAAGGCACAGGCGGATCTGGCTCGCTACAAGCCGCTGGTGGCCAAGGACGTTATCAGCAAGCAGCAGTTTGACGCGGCGGTGGCGGCAGCGGATGCGGCGCAGGCCTCACTGGCCGACGCGAAGGCCAGCCAGCAGGCGGCCAGCGACGCCGTGCGCGTGGCGCTGGAACGCGAGAAGCAGTCCCAGGCGCAACTGAAGTATGCGCAGACGGGACCGCAGCAGGTGGCGGCACAGTCAGCGCGCGCCAAGCAGGCGCTGGCGCAGGTGAAGCAGGCGCAGGCGCAGCTGGACCAGGCGAAGCTGAACCTGAGCTACACGAAGATTGTGGCTCCGGCGGACGGGATTATTACGCGCAAGAGCGTGGAGATTAACCAGAACGTGTCTGTGGGGCAGAACCTGCTGACGCTGGTTTCGCTGCAGGACCTGTGGGTGACGGCGAACTTCAAGGAGACGCAGTTGAAGCACATGGCTGCGGGGCAGGCGGTGGAGATCCACGTGGATGCGACGGGCAAGGACTACAAGGGCACGGTGACGCAGATTGGCGGCGCGACGGGCTCGGTGCTGTCGCTGTTTCCGCCGGAGAACGCGACGGGCAACTACGTGAAGGTGGTGCAGCGCGTTCCGGTGCGCATTGACTTTACGGATTTGAAGGACGAGGACTCGCGACACCTGCTGCGGCCGGGCCTGAGTGTGGAGCCGACGGTGCGCGTGAAGTAGCGGCAGAAAAGAAAACGGCCGGGGCGCGACGCCCAGGACACGAAGCCCCGCAGAGGGAGCTGATCCGATGGGATTGGCTGAGTCTGCGGGGCTTTTTGCGTGGCTGCGAGGACGGCTTGCGGCTACCAGAGACCGAGGATGAGCAGCAGGGCGTAGATGGAGGACAGGGTGAGGGCGCGCTGTCCGACGGCCTGGAGCGGGAGTTGGAGCGCGGCGGGGTTGCGCTGGCTGCGGAGATCGTAGGCGTAACCGATGGCGGCGAGGAGCAGGGCGAGCGCGATCCAGCTGTGACGCAGGAAAAGCGCGGCGGCCGATGCGCCGAGCAGAGCGACGAGCGCGACCTGGGCGGCGCGGCGGAAGTGCAGGCTGGCGGGAGCGGTGCCGCGGAGCGCAATGCGCGCGTCGAGGCGGGCGTGGACGACGAGGATGCCGGCGGTGGCCTGCAGGGCGAGGAGCATCCAGAGCCACCAGCACCATGGCTCGATTTTGCCGGTGGCGGAGAGGCTGGTGGCGAGCGAACTGGAGGTGAGCGCGGCGGCGCTGACGATTTGGAAGAGCGTGGAGCGCTGCTTGTTCTTGACGTTGACGAGGATGGCGAGGACGGAGAAGAGACAGACGCCGAGCCCGAGGCCGACGGTGGCGGCGATGGGCCAGGTTGCGAGCAGTACGAGTCCGCTGAGGAGAAGAAGCGCGAACCAGCCAGCGAACCAGCGGGCAGCTATGGCGCTGTCGGCGCGTTGCTGCTTCCAGACGAAGCGCTGACGCATGAGGACGACGAGGGGATCCTTGGCGGCGAGCGCGGCAAATGCGGCGGTGAGGGTGGCAAGCTCGGTCCAGTGCCAGGAGCGGGCGAGGATGGCGGCGCAGACGATGGGGGTGAGCAGCATGGCGGTGGCGCCGTGCTCGCGGGGGAGATAGCGCACGGCGGGCCGGCGCGGCGTGGTGGTGGAGGGTGCCTGGGGAGCGGTGGGCGTCACTTCGACAGTGTATGTGGTGCCGGGCCGATCGGCGATGGTGGTGCTGCTCTGCAACTGGTGGGTTTGCGCGGGGCCGGTGAAGCGGTTTGTGGATTGCATGGTGACCCTCTCTCCAACGCAATCACCGTACATGCCGCCGGGGGCGCGGGGATACGACCAAAGTCACAGGGCGCGGGGAAGCGGCATGGCGCGGAGACAAAGCGGCCGGCGGCACGAAGCCGTCCGGCCAGGAAATGCAGGAAGCGAAGAGACGAGACGAGCGTCAGGCGCAGGCAATGCCGCAGTTGGTTACGGCGGCATGCCGGGGCGCGATGGGGCGGAGTTGCTGGGCATTGCTCTGGATGCGGCGCGAAGGCTCGCGGCGCGCGGCGAGGACCTTGCTGATGCGGGTCATGAGGGTCATGGGCCGCAGGGAGAGCTTCTCCGCCGGGAACTCGGCGCCGGAACGCCATGGCTCGCCGGAGAGTGAGTAGATGGGCATGCGGGGATCGGCGCTGAGAACCTGCTCGGGCAGGGAGAGAGCGCCGATGCGGGCGGGACGGGAGCCGGTGAGGACGAGGGCGATGCGCTGCTTGAGGGTCTGGTAGGCGCGCATGCCTTCGGCCTCGTTTTGCGCGTGCACGACGGAGAATCCGGCGCCTTCCAGCATGAGGGTGAGCAGGGAGCGATCATTCGCATCGTCAGCGACCACGAGGATTGTATTGCGGATCGTCATAGCTACGGGAATCTCCTCTCAGAATTGCGGGATGGTTTGCGGAATGGAGATGGGCACGGCGCGGCGGGCGCGCTCCCACAGGTAGATCCAGGAGGGAATTTCGCCGTTGCGCTCGCGGACGACGGAGACGACACGGTCGGGGAGGCCGAGGTCGTGCCAGTCCATGTTGTGCAGGCGGAGGACGAGGAGGCGCGAGGCGCCGGGCGAGAGCACGGTTCTGGAGAAATCGGTGGTGGGGATGGCGTTGTATAGATCCTGCGTGACGTAGATGTTGCCATCGAGGAGGAGGTTGGGGAGGGCGTCTTCGAGCCGGGCGGTGAGTTGCGGCACGCCGGCCCAAGCGAGATCGAGGAATGCCTGGACGTGACCGACCATGACAAAGGTGTTCCAGAGGGCACCGCTGTGATAGAGGCGCTCGGCGGCGTGGAGGTCGGGCTTTTCCTGAAAGCCGCGGACGCGAAAGAGGCGGTCGCTGGTGCTGGAGCCGAGCTGAATCCAGCCGAACTCGACCTCGGGGCCGCTGGCGGGCGCGCCGAGCAGGACGACGGAGTCGCGACTGGCGGCGGCGACCTTGAAGGCGCACTCCAGGGACTGGGTGAGGGCGTTCTCGTCGGAGTAGTAGTGGTCGCAGGGCAGGACGGCGACGAGCGCGTCGGGGTCGTGGCGTGCGATGTTGAGGAGGCTGAGCAGGATGGCGGGTGCGGTGCCGCGATTGGAGGGCTGCACGAGCATGGGCGAACCGGTCTGGCCGAGGTCTGCGGCGTAGTAGCGCTCATGGGCGCGGGTTACGGCGTAGATGGTCTGCTCCGGGGGAATGATGCGGGCGGCGCGGTCGCGGGTCTGCTGGAGAAGGGTGTAGCGCCCGATGACGCGGCAGAACTGCTTGGGGCGGTCGTCGCCGCTAATCAGACGTGTGAGGGTGCGCAGGCGGGTGCCGTCACCGCCGGCAAGAACGATGCCCCAGCGGTTTTCCCGGGAGGCCGGGGTGATGCGGCGGCAGGGCATGGGCTGGATGGACGGGTCGGCGGAGCCGGAGAGATGGAACGCAGACGGGGAAACATCCGCCGGGACGGGGTCAGCTAGCTCAACCTGTTCGATGGGAAACGCTGACATGACGTTTATACTCCTCCAGTTTCTTGAGTTATGAAGGTCCTTCGAACGGGATAACAGCGGATAACTTGCACTCGTGAGGTTTTTGCCACGGCGCATTCCACAGGGTTCAGGTTGAGTTGTTTCGTTCGGCAGAGAATTTGTTATGCCCCGTTCATTTCAGGGATCGAGCTCGGTCAGAGGTTCAAGACTTATGGTGCCACGGAGGGAGTATTCGCACAGCTAGGTCGATTACTAGTTTTTCAGCCGGGGCGGGGAGTTACTCGACGGGGTTGATGAGGCCTTCGAGGATGGCGATGCGGGTGAGATCGGCGACGGTGTGCGCGCCGAGCCGACTCATGAGGCGGCTGCGGTGGAACTCCACGGTTTTGACCGAGACGCAAAGGATGCCGGCTATCTCCTTGTTTTGCTTTCCTTCCGCGACGAGCTGGAGTATCTGGCGCTGGCGTGAGGTGAGCTCGAGGGGCTGCCGGGATGCGGCCGAGGGGAAGGTGCGGGCCTGCTGGATGACGTCGTGGCCGAGGCCGGGCGAGAGGTAGGTGCCGCCATGTCTGGCGGTGTCGATGGCCTGCAGCAGCTCCTCAGAGGCGCCGGATTTGAGGACGTAAGCGGAGGCGCCGGCCTCGATGGCCTTGCGGAGATAGATGGGGTTGGCATGCATGCTGATGAAAACGAACTGCGTGCCGGGGAGGGATTTGCGGATTTCGCGGGCGGCGTCGATGCCGTTGAGGATGGGCATGCTGACATCGAGGACGACGATCTCCGGCTTGAGGCGCAGGGCCTCCTGGACGAGGGTGTTGCCGTTGTCGGTGACGCCGACGACCTTGTAGTGGCCTTCGAGCAGGCGGCGGATTCCTTCGAGAACCAGAGAGTGATCGTCAGCCAGCAGAATCCGGGGTTGCGTCATGGTGCTCTCCTGCAAGCGGTACCAGAGCCGTAATGTGCGTGCCGTGCCCCGGACGAGAAGAAATTCGGAGGATGCCGTTCACAAGACGAATCCGCTCTTTCATACTGACGATGCCGAGGCCTGTTTTGCCGCGTGAGGCATCGGTGGCGAAGCCGTGGCCGTTGTCAGACACGCGCAACTGAATGAAACCGCTGGTGAGAGAGAGCGTGACGCGCACCTGGCTGGCGTGACCGTGGGAGACAGCATTGTGTACGCTCTCCTGCGCGATGCGGTAGAGACAGGTGGCGGAGATAACGTCGAGTTTTGAGTCCTCAATGAGCCCCTTGAAGAGCACGGGGACGGTGTGGACGCGCTCGAACTCCTCGCAGAATGCCTCGAGTGCGACGCTGAGGCCGAAGTCGGTGATGACGGAGGGGTGGAGGCCGTGGGAGATGCGGCGCACCTCAGTGGATGCGCGCACCATCTGGTTCTGCAGATTTTGCACGTGGGCGCGGGCGTCCTGGAGGTTGGCCGGGAGTTCGCTGATGAGCCGGCCCAGCTCGATGGAGAGGAAGGCAAGCTGCTGCGTGACGTCGTCGTGGAGCTCACGGGCCAGGTTGCGCCGCTCCTCTTCCTGGGCAGTAATCAGGCGTCCGGCGAGGTCACTGAGCTGCTGTTCGCGGTCGCGCAGCAGATTCTCAGCCTGCTTTCTGGCGGTGATGTCGGAGACAAAACTGACGGCGAGCCTGCCCTGGCGGGAATGCACGCTGCTGCGACTGACCTCGACGGGGAAGGTGGAGCCGTCCTTGCGCCGGCCGATGAGCTGGATGGCGTTGTCTGCGGGGTGGGCGGGCGCAACCTGGAGGATATCCGGGCCAGGCGCTGCTTGGCTTTCCTGCAGGTCTGCGGGGAGGAGTATGCTTTGGGGCTGACCGAGCAGCTCCGCGGGCGTATAGCCGAACATGGCGCTGACCATGCGATTGGCCAGCACGATGGCGCCGTCTTCGCCGGTGGCGAGGATGGCCTGGGAGGCCGTGTCGAGCAGGGTGCGTATGGTCTCTTCGCTTTCGCGCAGCTGGGCGGTGCGCTCGTGGATGCGCTGGTCCAACTCGGCGTTGAGCTGGGCGAGACTCGTTCGGGTCTCGGCGGACTCAGTGCCATAGCGCTTGACGCTGCGGTAGAGGGAATAGACGATGCCCACGATGAGGGCGTAACCGAGGAAGAGAGACCAGTAGAGCAGCCGGATGGCGCGGGTGAGCGCGAGCTCGCGAGAGGCTAAGAGCACCTCCTCCTCGCGGTAGAGGCGGTCCACGAGGGAGAGGATGATGCCGACCTGATCGCTGTCCTCGGCGGTGGTGGCTTTCTGGGTCTGCGGGTCGATTGGATGGAGCTGCTCGCGGGCCTGCAAGGCTTCCAGCCGGGCCAGGCGCTGCTGGATGAGTGGACTGATCTGCCGCAACAACTGCTGCTGCGCGGGGCTGTCGGCGGTGAGGCTGGTGAGCCGGGTTAACTCTGCAAGCGTGTCGCGGGAGGCGACGGCGTATGCGGCGAGGAACGAGTTCTGCTGCGTGAGCAGATAACCGCGATGATTGGAGCCGGTGGTTTTGAGGTCGGCAATGAGCCGCTCCACGGATAGCTCGACCAGCAGGGTGTGCTCCACGAGGCGGGAACGCCGTTCTGCATGGAGCACGACGAGCCACATGGAAAGGCCGATGAGGATGGGGATGGCCAGCAGAAGCGTGAGATGGCCGATGGCCTGAAGGTGAAGCGCGCGGCCCTTTCGGATGGTGAACATAGCCCCTGCCAGCCCATGTCGGGGGTTGAGCGAGCAGCGGGGATGATGCCTGCCGCCGGATTCGCCCCGGTGCAATCCACAACGCTTGTTGCGCCCTACATTAGCACAGATTGCGCGGCGGCCCGGGAAGGACGGGAGGCGCAGCGAGCATGGCGCAGACCGGAAGCGGGCAAAACGGATTAGACTGTTGGGAACACTGGCATGAAAGACGCGATTCCTGTATCGAAAGAGAACTACCTGAAGGCCGTTCTGGAGGCTGAGGCGGAAGGGCACCAGGTGTTTCCGGCGACGCTTGCACACTGGCTGGAAGTGTCAGCGCCGGCGGTGACCATGGCGCTGAAGCGACTGAAGCGCGACGGCTACGTGGAGGTGGGCGCGGACGGTATTGTGCGTCTGACGGAGCGGGGGCGCGAGACGGCGTATCGCACGGCGCTGCGGCATCACCTGATTGAGCGGATGCTGAGCGAGGTCTTCGGGATGGAGTGGTACGAGATCCACGAGGAGGCGGAGCGGCTGGAGCATGCGGTTTCGCCGGCCTTTGAGGCCAAGCTGAAGGAGAAGCTAGGCGAGGGCGGGGCGTGTCCGCATGGGAATGCGGTGCTGCCGGAGAGCCCGGCGGAGCGCAAGCGGCGCGGCGAACTGCCGCTGTCAGAGGCCGTGGCCGGGCGGCGCTATACGGTAACCAGCCTGCACGAGCGCGATTCCAGGCTGCTGCTGTTTCTGCATGGCGTGGGGATTGGGCCGAGCCGGAGCCTGCGCGTGCTGAGCCAGAATTATGACCAAACCGTTTCCATTGAGCTAGATACGGGGACTTCGATACTGGGCAGGCCGGCGGCGGAGGCGGTTTGGCTGCGGCCGGAGGCGGCGAAGTAATTTAAAGATAAGTAAATTTATTAACCTTGATTAACTCACTGTGGCATACTGGGGATACACGACGCCTGAGTGGAGTCCCTGCGCACGATGGCTACAGAGATCAAGAATCCCGTGCCGGCTGCATCGCCCTCCCTGCCGGAGGTGCATGCGAGCGTGAGCGTTTCGCAGTCGCCGTTTTATTGGCGGCGGCTGCTGGGATTTCTGGGGCCGGGCTTTCTTATTTCAGTGGGCTACATGGACCCGGGCAACTGGGCGACGGACATTGCGGGCGGGTCGCGGTTTGGCTACACGCTGCTGTTTGTCATCATGCTGGCCAACCTGATGGCGATTCTGCTGCAGAGCCTTTCCCTGAAGCTGGGGGTGGCGACCGAGCGCGACCTGGCGCAACTGTGCCACGAGAGCTACGGGCCGCGGGTGAGCTTTGCGCTGTGGATCTTTGCGGAGATTGCGATTGCGGCCTGCGACATGGCCGAGGTGATCGGATCGGCGATTGCGCTGGAACTGCTGTTTCACATTCCGCTGTTCTATGGCGTGCTGATTACAGGGCTGGACGTGCTGCTGATCCTGCTGCTGCAGCGGTGGGGCTTCCGGTATGTTGAGGCGCTGGTGATTGCGCTGATCGGGACGATCCTGGCGCTGTTCCTGGTGCAGATGGTGCTGTCGCGGCCGGAGTACTGGCCGGCGATGCAGAGCCTGCTGATTCCCTCGCCGTCGATTGTGACGAATGGGGCGATTCTGTATATCGCGATCGGGATGCTGGGGGCGACGGTGATGCCGCACAACCTGTATCTGCATTCGTCGATTGTGCAGAGCCGGCGCTACCATCGCACGCCGGAGGGCAAGCGCGAGGCGATCCGGATGGCCAACATCGACTCCGGGCTGGCGCTGACGCTGGCGCTGTTTGTGAATGCGTCGATTCTGATGGTGGCTGCGGCGGTGTTTCATCGCAGTGGGCACTACGAGGTGGCGGCGATTCAGGAGGCGTACAAGCTGCTGAGCCCGCTGGTGGGCGCGGCGGGAGCGAGCACGCTGTTTGCGGTGGCACTGTTGGCCTCGGGGCAGAACTCGTCGATTACGGGGACGCTGGCGGGCCAGATTGTGATGGAGGGGTTTGTCCGCATCAAGCTGGCACCGTGGCTGCGCAGGCTGATTACGCGCGCGCTGGCCATTGTGCCGACGATTGTGGTGGTGGCGATTACGGGCGAGCGGGGGACGGAGAAGCTGCTGATCCTGAGCCAGGTGATCCTGTCATTGCAGTTGAGCTTTGCGGTGATTCCGCTGGTGATCTTTACGGGCAGCCGTGAAAAGATGGGCGAGTTTGTGAATGCGCGCTGGCTGCAACGGCTGGCGTGGTGCGTGGCCGCGCTGATTGCGGGACTGAACGGGTGGTTCCTGGTGCAGCTGGCGCTGGGCCGGTAGACGGGCGCTGCGGCCTACGGCGTGATGGTGCGGATGAAGGTGGCTGCGGTTCCGTCGCGCGGATCGACAAAGGTGACATCGGAGGGATCGCGGCGGGGCGTGTCGACGGAGAAGACGACGAGCGGGGACTCGACGATCTCTGGAATGCTGTGAATGGTGTTGCGCCGGAAGAAGAGCAACTGGCCGGGGCCAAGCTCGACGGGCTCGCCGCCATCGACGATGAACTTGCCGCGGCCGGAGATGACCTGCAGATACTCGTCACAGGTTTTGTGGTAGTGCGCGGGCGCGGGGCGGTAGATGCGGAAGAGGCGCGAGCTGGCCGCGGGCTCGTCGGTGAGCCGGATGTCGAGCAGCATGGTGTCTGCCGTGGGCGGAAATTTTTGAGCGAGGGCCTGCAGGTGGAAGATGGATGTGGTCTGGCTGGAGTCCTGGGACATGATGTGGGCCTCGCGGGGATGCTGCTTTTAGTTTAAAGCAGGGCGACCGGGATGGCGGCGGGTTGCAGTTGCGCCGCCCGCACCGGAGAAAGCCGCTATACCATAGGTGCCATGCAGGTTCTTTCCGCAGCAGAGATGCAGATATGCGACTGCGTGACGACGGAGCGTTTTGGCGTGCCGTCGCTGAAGCTGATGCGCGCGGCGGCTTCGTCCGTTGTGGTGTTTGCGCAGGAGCGATTTCCGTGGGCGCGGCGCGTGACGGTGCTGTGCGGGCGGGGCAACAACGGCGGCGACGGCATGATGGTGGCGCGCAAGCTGGCCGCGGCGGGGCTGGATGTGACCACGGTGCTGCTGGGCCTGCCGGAGGGGCTGACGGGCGATGCCGCGATGGCCTGGCGCGAGTTGGCGGGCACGGCGAGCGGGTTGATCCACGTGGTGCGCTCGGCGGAGGAGCTGGAGCAGCACAGCGGCGCGCTGCAGGCGGACCTGCTGGTGGATGCGGTGGTGGGCACGGGCTTCAAGCCTCCGCTGCGGGGGCTGGCGCTGGCCGCGCTGGAGTGGCTGCGGGCGAGCAGGGCTCCGGTGCTGGCGGTGGATCTGCCGTCGGGCTGGCCGGCAGACGCGACGACGGAGACGGTGGAGGGGCCGGTGTTTCCGGCGGATGCGGTGGTGACGTTTACGGCGCCGAAGCCGGCGCACGTGTTTGGGCAACTGACGCGGCGCTGGCACCAGCCGGTGGTGGTGGCTCCGATTGGGTCGCCGGAGGAGGCGATAGTGTCGTCGCTCGGGCTGGGATGGGCCGGAGAGGCGCATGCGCTGGTGGAGGCTCCGCGGGCGACGGCGGCGAACAAGGGACGCTTTGGCCACGTGCTGGTGGTGGGCGGCTCGGTGGGCAAGTCGGGCGCGCCGGCAATGGCGGCGCTGGCGGCGCTGCGCGCGGGCGCGGGGCTGGTGACGGCGGCGGTGCCGAGGGAGGTGTTGCCGCAGGTGGCGGCGGTTGCTCCGGAGCTGATGACGTGGCCGCTGGCGGCGGACGCGGAGGGAATGATTGGCGCAGAGAACGCGACGCCGGGACGGCTGGCGGCTTTGCTGGCGGGGAAGACGGTGCTGGCGATCGGTCCGGGGCTGGGGCAGAGCAGGGATGCGGCGCGCTATGTGCGGGAGCTGCTGGCGCAGAGCGCGATGCCCGCCGTGCTGGACGCGGATGCGCTGAATCTGCTGGCGAAGCAGCCGGCGCAACTGGCGAAGCTGGCCGAGGGGCGGACGGTGGTGCTGACGCCGCATCCGGGAGAGATGGCGCGGCTGACGGGCAGGACGACGGCGGAGGTGCAGTCGAATCGGCTGCAGGTGGCGCGCGAGTTTGCACAGCGAAACGGCGTGACGCTGGTGCTGAAGGGCTGGCGCACGCTGATTGCGCATCCGGATGGCCGAGTGGCGGTGAATACGACGGGAAATCCGGGGATGGCCAAGGGCGGCAGCGGCGACGTGCTGACGGGACTTGTGGCCGGAGTGCTGGCGCAGTACGCGGACGAGCCCGTGCGCGCGGTGGAGGCGGCGGTGTATCTGCACGGACTGGCAGCGGACCTGGCAGTGCGCGAGCAGGACGAGCACACGCTGCTGGCGACGGACAGCCTGGCGCAACTGGCGAGGGCTTTTCGCTTTCGCTCTCGTGGTGGAAACGGGTATGTTTGGTTGCAGGGGCTGCCGGCGGAACCAGCGCCGGCGACGGGCTCCCATGAGGCAGCAGAATGACCAAGGACGCCGCCGCCGCGGTTGGCAGAGTTCACGAGTTCATTA
>JAJXWS010000128.1 GCA_021781495.1 Acidobacteriota bacterium
AGTTGGGCGGTGATGGGGGCGCCGGCGGGGGCTTCGGTGGCGTTGCGGAGGAGCCTGCCGTCGGGGCCGTATACGAGGGCGTAGCCGCGGTCGAGGACGCGCAGTGGGCTGAGCGCTTCAAGTTGCGAGGTGGCGTGGGCGAGGCGGGTGTGCGCGCTGAGGAAGGGTGTGGTGCGGGCCGATTGCAGGCGCTGCTGCAGAGATTGGAAGCGGTGCGCGTCGTTGGCCAGGCGCAGGGAGATGTGCTGGCGGCGCAGGCGCGTTTCAAAGTGCGCGAGGCGCGTGTTGCGGGTGCGGAGGGTGCGGTTGAGGGAGGTCTCGGAGCGGTAGGTGAGGTCGTCGAGATGCTGCGCGCGGCGCTCGAAGGTGGTGCGGGCGCGGCGGAGGATGGAGTCGGCGCTGAGGCTGGCAAGGTGCTGGCGGAAGCGGAGGAGGTTGTAGCGGCTGGCGCGGGTGAGGCTGGCATGGAGGCGGGTGAGGCGGTCGGCGATGGTGTGCTGCGCGGCGGTGAGGAGTTCGGCGGCGGCGGAGGGTGTGGGGGCGTGCAGATCGGCGGCCGCGTCGGCGATGGTGGTGTCGGTGGCATGCCCGATACCGGTGATGACGGGGACGGAGCAGGCGGCGATGGCGCGGGCAACGACCTCGGCGTCGAAGCCGTGGAGGTCTTCCCAGGAGCCGCCGCCGCGGGCTACGAGAACGACGTCGACGCGCTCAGGATGCGCCGAGAACCAGTCCACCCCGGCGGCCACTTCGGCGGGGCAGTTGGGGCCTTGCACAGCGGCAGGATAGATGAGCAGGTTGACGGCGGCGTGGCGGCGGCGGCAGACCTTGACGATGTCGCGCAGCGCCGCGCCCTGCAGGCTGGTGACGACGCCGATGCAGCGGGGGAAGGGCGGGAGCGGTCGCGCGTTCTCGAAGAGGCCCTCGCGGCGGAGGCGGTCTTTGAGTGCTTGCGTGGCGGCGAGTAGCGCGCCGAGGCCGGTCTGCTGCATGGTCTCAGCGACGAGCTGGAGCTGGCCGCGCGACTCGTAGATGCTGAGCGAGCCCGAGATACGGACAGCGTCGCCGTCCTTGGGGCGGAAGCGCAGGAGCGCCGCCTGACGGCGGAAGAGGACGATGGAGAGCTGGGCCTCGGCGTCCTTGAGCGTGAAGTAGCAGTGGCCGCTGGCCGCTGGCCGCCAGTTGGAGATTTCGCCCTCGACGGTGACGTGATGGTGGGTGTGCTCGACCAGCGAGCGGACGCGGCGGACGAGTTCGCCAACGCTGAAGACGCTCTGCGCGGTGGGCGAGAGGTCCTGCGCGGAGTTCTTCGCGGACGGCGAAGGCCTGGATGTCGGGGAAGCGGCCGGGGTGCGGAGGGCGCGGGATTGCTCGGCGAGGATGTCGGCAGCGGTGACGTCCTGATCCTGCGCCGGATTCCGCGCGGAGGGCAAGGGCTTTGATTCCGGGATGGGATCGAAGAGGGAAGGTGAAGTGGCGGGCCGGGTGGCGCGCGAGGGTGTCCGCTTCGAGCGGGTGCGGCGGAGGTCGGCGAGGCTGGGGATGTCGTCGGGCATCTTGTGATGAGTGTACGACGCCCCGCCGACCTACAAATGCAACCCCTCACCGACCGCACTTCAATAGCCGGTGGCGTTTCCCGTTTTCTGCTCCTAAGCGGTCCGGAGCAGTTCGTGGGCTTCGCGCAGGAGGGTCTCGGGGCGGCAGGGTTTGCTGAGCAGCTTGAGCGGGCGCCGGGTGCGTGACGCGTGCTGCTCCACCTTGAGGACGTTGCTGGCGTATGCGGTGAGCATCAGGAGCTTGCAACTGGGCATCTCCTGCTGGAGTGTCTCGGCAAGCTCCAGACCGTTCTCGTCGGGCATGGAGATGTCGCAGAGCAGGAGGCCGGGGGTGAAGGTGCGGGCCCGCGCCAGGGCGTCGGCAGCGGAGTAGACGGCTTCGCACTCATAGCCGTTGGCTTGGAAGACGAGATTAAGGGTATCGGCTACCAGACGGTCGTCGTCGACGACAAGAACACGCTGTTTCATGAGACACCTCGGGCCCAGCTACACTGAGGAAATCTGGTTGGATTTGCGTGAGAGAGCGACGCCGATTGCCGTGCACGACGCCAGCTGATGACTACGATATTAGACCGGCATTGCGGGAAAAAGCTAGGCGCGCGTCGGTAATTTTTTCAAGATTAATATTTTGTGGGCGGATAGCGATACAGTCATTACCATGCATGTCGCGGCGGTCATCTTCGGTTGCGTGTTCCTGACAGGCGTGCTGCTGGATGCTTTTCAGACGGTGATTCTGCCGCGGCGGCCGGTGGGACGGTTCCAGATTACGCGCCTGTTTTTCGCTGCTACGTGGTCCCCGTGGCGGTGGGTGAGCGGCCATTGGCCGGTGCGGCGTACTCGCGAGCAGATGTACAGCTTCTATGGGCCGCTGTCGTTGCTGCTGCTGTTTGTGCTGTGGGCGGCGTTGCTGGCGGCGGCGTATGCCCTGATCTACTTTGGGATGCACATGCCGTTCAACGATCCGATGCACCCGGTGACGGCGTTCGAGCGGCTGCGGAGTTGCCTGTACGTGAGCGGGACGACGCTGTTCACGCTGGGGCTCGGAGATGTGCAGCCGACGACACACGTAGCGCGGATGCTGATTGTGGTCGAGGCGGGAACGGGGCTCGGATTCGTGGCGCTCGTGATTGGCTATCTGCCGGTGCTGTATACGGCGTTCTCGACCCGCGAGATTTCGGTGGCGCTGCTGGATGCGCGTGCAGGCTCGCCGCCGACGGCCGGAGAACTGCTGTTCAGGCACAACTTCAACGGCGGCCACCATGCGCTGACGGCGCTGCTGGCGGAGTGGGAGCGGTGGTGCGCGGAGATGCTGGAGACACATATCTCGTACCCGATTCTTTGCTACTACCGCTCGCAGCACGATAACCAGAGCTGGCTGGCGGCGCTGACTGCTGTGCTCGATACGTGCGCTCTGCTGATTACAACGATTGAGGGACCGAGCACTCGGCAGGCGCAGCTTACGTTTGCGATTGGGCGGCATACGCTGGTGGATCTGGGCCATGTGTTTCAGCAGGAACGGAGCGAACAGCGGCTGCGCGGGGAGCCGCTCACGCGCCTGGGCGATGAGGAGTACGCGCGGCTGTGCAGCCTGCTGGCGGAGGCAGGTTTCTCGTTGTGCGGAGACCTGGGGGCGCGCGAGCGGTTGATGGCGATTCGTGTGCTCTATGAGCCACATGCGCGCGCGCTGGGAGATTATCTGAGGCTCCAGCTACCGGCCTGGGCGCCTCCCCTGGCTGACCCGCAGAAGCGCCGCGATGGGTGGTCGACGGTCGCGCAGTTGCGGTCGCCCGGTGCGATTGCGGATCGGCTGTCGGCGCATGTGAGCGCGCAGTCGACGGCGGCGCATCTGGATGATGAGCGGGGCCGAAATTAGGGGGCCGGGCGAGTGCAGCGGGCGAGTGAACCAGGCGCAGAGAGCGGGTCCGAAATTGTCGGAAAAGCTGGATGATTTCTGAATGGCCAGCATGTTGTCGTTGCGATTCGGAGCAGTCCCTGCGTTGGAGTGTGATGATTTCCTTCGGCCCGCATGGGACTGACAGTGGTCGAAAATTGGAAATAACACCGTGGACCTTTTATTCTGAAGAGGCTCATCGAACATCGCCGGGACCAGGAATACCGCCGGGATAAGCTCGCAGCCCAACTTTCTTCAACGCGAAGACCAAAGGACGTATTCCAAGTTCATGGCGAAATCATTGTCGTTCACGGGATTTGTTTTGAAGAACCTGAAGCGGCGGCGGCTGAGGACGCTGCTCACGCTGGCCGGAATCGGGACGGCGGTGGGCGCGTTTGTGGGTCTGGTTGGATTTTCGAGCGCGTTCGAACAGCAGTGGTTGCGTATTTACTCCAGCAGCGGAACGGACATCGCCGTGATTCGGGGGACGTTCCTGAATACGTCGCTGGACGAATCGACGACGGTAAAGCTGAAGGAGTTGCCCGATGTGGCGCAGGCCTCGCCGACGATTTTTAATCTGATGGACCTGACCCCGGACGTGAATGCGCTGGTCTACGGATGGAAGGCCGATGCATTTCAGTTTCGTTCGCTGCAGATGCTTAAGGGGCAGAGATTTCGCGACGGCCACGCTGAGGTGATGCTCGGCGATCTGCTCGCGCAGGATTTAAAGAAGGCCCCTGGCGACATTCTTGAGATTCAGGGTAAGCCATTCACGGTCACTGCGGTTTATCACGGAGCTTCAACGCTGGAGGCGGCCGCCGTGATCATGCCGCTGGACCAGTTGCAAGCGTTGAGCAGTCTGCAGGGCAAAGTTTCGACGATTGATGTTCGGCTGCGACCAGCGCCTCGAGGAGAAGCGCCGGAGCAATACATGAAGCAGGCGCAGGCTGAGATCGAAGCGGCTCTGCCGGGACTGCGCG
>JAJXWS010000064.1 GCA_021781495.1 Acidobacteriota bacterium
CTCGCGAAACGCCGGATTCTTTCTGAGCGTGAGCCCCCACGCCAGCAGAGCCAGAAACCCGCCGATGTCCACAATGTGCACGGAGATGAACTGCGAGGAGATGACCGGGTTGGATAGATGCCCTACCTGCGACTCCATCGCTGCCCACGGCCCCAGCACGCCCATCAGGCAAGCCCAGCCCGCCGCAAACCAGCCCATCTTCATGTGCCAGCGCACCCGGTCGCGCATCACCAGCATCACCTGCGCGGTCAGGATCAGCATCCACACGGTGAACACCGCGCCGTGCACGTGGACAATCGTGCGCGGAGGCGGGTTCTCACTCAGATACCTGGGAATGTCCACGCCGAACCCGGCGATCATCCCCACCCAGAGCACGCCCAGCCACACCGCGTAGGCCGTGCGATCATCCCGCGCGCTCCACATGCCGCGCACATGCCACTTCATGCGTGCCTGCTGCACCGCTGATGCAGTTGCCAAGACTTGACCCCCCACGGACACGCCGCCGCCCCAAGCTGGCCTGGCGTGTCGATTCTTAAGCTTTCCCAGATGTAGATTGGCCCTGAATGCAAGAAGTAATGCGGGGAAGGTTCTAACGAGATGGATAGTGTCCCGGATAACCTGCGAAAGTCAAGCAAAATAACGCACTAGGAGGATTGACGGGATAGCTTCTCCGAGTGGCAAGCAGGCATGGAAGAGCAGGGAAGAAAGCGGAAGAATCTGCGCAAGGCCGGATAGGTCGAGGATGGAGGATGCTATTCGAACTTATGTGCCGGGCGGGGCTTGAGCTAACCCAGGTCTCAAAGTCGAGACCTGGGGCACCCACGGGTGTAGCGGCGAGTGAGCGTAGCTGAGACCCGGGCCACCCGCCGAAGATTTGTGAACATACCAACGGGTAGCCTACCCATGTTTTTCTCCTTACCCGCGAATAAGGTCGCATGCCGCCAACGTAACCGAGGGGGGATCACAATTCTATGGCGCCAGCCCGCGCGGATATGGATAGAATGCGGTCACGATAAAGGCGTGCCGGAGATATTACGGTCGCAGGAGGCAGCATGGCGTCGACAACCGAATTACGCATGGTACTGTTTCGGATTCGGCAGGCGCTGCTTGCACATCCGGTGTTTGTTCGCGGAACGGGTGTGCCGGTGGATGATCCCGCGAGGGCCCGCGAGTTGGAGGATCTGGATCGTCTTAGCCTGCAACTGAGCCTTGTACTCCGGGAACTGAAAAGCAAGTCGAGCATGCTGGGCTTGCGCGAGCAGAATTTGTGGAATGTGTCACACAATGAACGCTACCGCGCGGCAGCTTCGGTCCATGCACAGCAGGCCGGTTTGAACGATGTGTTGGATCTTGCCAACGAGGTGAAGGCTTTGCTGGAAGACCTGATGCGCCGGAGCGGACTTATCGGGGAAGGTGAGGTGGCGCAGGGCATTGGGGAACTGATCGAAAAGCTGTATCACCAGGCATACACGCACGGCGAGGTACACAACATGCCGGATGGGCTGGCCTACAGCACGCCCGCGCCGGGCCATTATGCCGGAACCATGGAAGGCGTGACGATCCTGGTGTTTGTTGCCTTGCGCGCTTACATCTATGCCATGAAGCGGGCCGGCAAGAGCGTGGGTATGGGATGACGCGCGAGCTGTGAGAGAATCGCGCGATATACCTGCTGTCCTGCTCTCCCCCGCAGGCGCGGGGCTTCCTCTGAGGTCATCGCATATGGAAAACAAGGCGGGTGGGGCTGCTTTCACATTGGATGTGGAGCAGAAGGGCGGCGTGGCGGTGGTGCGCTGCCATGGCAGGCTGGTGGCGGGCGTGGGCGACGCGCTGTACGGGCGCGTGCGGCAGCTGATGTCGGAGCACAAGCGGATTGTGCTGGACCTGACGGACGTGCAGCACGTGGACAGCATGGGGCTGGGGACGCTGGTGCGGCTGTATGTCTCTGCCAAGGGCGCGGGCTGCACGCTGCAGCTGATCAACCTGGGCAAGCGGGTGCGCGAGTTGCTGGGGATGACGAACCTGCTGGGCGTGTTTACGGAGCTGGGCGAGCAGGGGATATCTATTCGCTTTTAGCCGATTTCGTGCGTAATTTGTGCGCGGCATGGGCGATTTTATATGGTTAATTGGCGATGGAGATGCGGCCGGGCGGTTTTTGCTTGGGATGCTGTTGACAGTCGGGTAATCTGGAAAAAGACTGGCCTGTGTGTTGGCCCTGACTACTCCGAGGAGACATTCGAATGGCAGAGACAACGAAGAAAGCGAGCACTTCCAGAACGCCGCGCAAGGCGGCAGCGCCCAAGGCAGCACCTGAGAAGACCGCGCAGAGCAAGGCCGAGCCCAAGAAGGCTGCAGCCAAGAAGGCCGAGCCGAAGGCGATTGCCGCCAAGCCGGCAAAAGCCACCAAGACCGTCAAGGCGCCGAAGGCAAAGGCGACGGTAACCCCGATCTCGATTTCGCACGATCAGATTGCGCAGCTTGCACATCGCTACTGGGCAGAGCGCGGCCGCCAGCACGGGCATCACGAGGAAGACTGGTACCGCGCCGAACGGGAGCTGCTGGGCCGGGCTTCCTGAACGGCGCGATTCGTATAAAACGAGACAGACGTCAGGCGCTGGTGTAAACCACGCGGCCTTCGCTGATGGTCCAGCGGACCTTGCCCTGCATGGTCCAGCCATCAAAGGGCGTGTTGCGCGACCTGGAGCGGGTGTCGGCGGCGCGGTAGGTCCATTCGGCCCTGGGGTCGAAGACGACCACGTCTGCAAAGCTGCCGGCAGCGAGGGTGCCGCGGCCGCGCAGGCCGAGCAGCGCGGCGGGTTGCGCGCTGAGCAGGCTGAGGACACGGCCGAGGGGCAGCTTCCACTCGCGGTGCAGCCAGCGCAGGCTGAGGCCGAGCGCGGTCTCAAGGCCGGTGATGCCGTTGGGCGCGTGCTCGAACTCGACTTCTTTCTCGTGGACAGCGTGGGGCGCGTGGTCGGTGGCGATGGCGTCGACGACGCCGTCGAGGATGGCCTCGATCATGGCGTCGCGGTCGGCTGCGGAGCGCAGGGGCGGATTCATTTTGGCGTGGGTGTTGTAGAGGCCCACGTGCTCCTCCGTGAGCAGGAAGTGGTGGGGCGCGACCTCGCAGGTGACGCGGAGGCCGTTGCGGCGCGCCTGGCGCACGGCGGCGACGGCGGCGGCGGTGGAGGTGTGCGCCACGTGCAGGTGGACGCGGGCATCGCGCAGCTCGGTGACGAGGCGGATGTCGCGCTCGACGAGGCCAGACTCGGCCTCAACGGGCATGCCGCGCAGGCCGAGCTTGAAGGCGGTGGGGCCGGCATTCATGCTGCAGCCCTGGGTGAGGCGCGTGTCCTCAGCATGCTGGATGACGCTGAGACCGACGCGGGCGGCGGCGGCGAGGGTTTCGCGCATGATGCCGTCTTTGAGGATGGGGTGGCCATCGTCGGTGACGGCCACGGCCCCGGCGGCCTTGAGGGCGGCGAAGTCGTTGATGGCCTCTCCGCGGGAGCCGCGGGTGGCGGCGGCGATGGGGAAGACGCGGACCTGGGCACCGCGTTCGGGAGCCAGCATCCAGCGGGTAATCTCGGGCGAGTCGTTGACCGGGACGGTGTTGGGCATGGCGGCGACGGAGGTAAATCCGCCGGCGGCCGCGGATGCCGTGCCGGTGGCGATGGTCTCCTTGTGGCTCTGGCCGGGCTCGCGGAGGTGGACGTGGATGTCGATGAGACCGGGGGCGACGGTGAGGCCGGTTGCGTCGAGGGTCTCTGCGCCGTTGGACTTGATTTTGCCGGGTGCGGCAACCTCGGCCACGCGGCCGTCTTTGAGCAGGATGTCCTTGGGTGCGTCAATGCCGGCGGCCGGGTCAATGAGGTGGCCGCCGCGAATGAGTAGCGCTGTCATGCGCGGCCTCCGTGGGTTGCGAGCGCGCGCTCGACGACCGCCATGCGGATGGCGACGCCGTTGCGCACCTGTTCGAGGATGGCGGACTGGGGGCCGTCGGCAACGCCGGCCGTGAGCTCAAGGCCGCGAATGATGGGGCCGGGATGCAGGACCACCGCCTGCGGAGCGAGCGCGGCCAGGCGCTGGCCGGTGAGCTGGTAGCTGGCCTTGTACTGGTCGAGATCGATCTGCATGCCGGCCAGGCGCTCGGCCTGGATGCGGAGCATCATGACGACCTGGGACTGGCGCAGGGCGGCCTCAAAGTCGCGCTCGATGGCGATGCCGGGGCCGGCGGTGGGGGCAATCTCCGGCAGCAGCTCTTTGGGCCCGCAGAGCAGGACGCGCGCGCCCAGGCGGGGCAGCAGCAGCATGTTGGAGCGGGCGACGCGGCTGTGGAAGATGTCGCCGACGATGGTGACGGTGACGCCGCTGAGGGTATCGGCCGCGACGCTCTCGGCGCCGGGGCGCAGATGTTGCAGGATGGTGCGCAGGTCGAGCAGGGCCTGCGTGGGGTGCTCGTGCATGCCGTCGCCGGCGTTGAGCACGGGCAGGTGCGTGCTTTGTTCCAGCAGCCAGGGGGCGCCGGAGGAGTTGTGACGCAGGATGATGGCCTCGGCGCCGAGGGCGCGCAGGGTGAGGCCGGTGTCCTTGAGGGTCTCGCCCTTCTCAATGCTGGAGGAGAGGCTGGAGACGAGGGTGGTATCCGCGCCGAGGCCCTTGGCGGCCAGCTCAAAGCTGGTGCGGGTGCGCGTGGAGGACTCGTAGAAGAGCAGCGCCACGCGACGCTTGGCCAGGATCCGGGCGCGGACCAGCGGGTCCATGCCCTCAAGCGCGTTGGCGCGCGCAAGGATGTGGCTGACCGCCTCCAGGCTGAGGTCCTGCACCGAGAGCAGGGAGCCGGGGTTGTACGGAAATGGCGATGGAGGAACAGGCGGCGAATTGAGCTGGCGGCGAGCGGGTTGTGCAGTTGCGTTCATGTGGATTCACACGGGAGCACCGGGCTCCGGTCCGGTTCACAGAAGTTTCCAGGCACCCTGCGGGGCTCCTGAGTTCAGCGTGCGGGGAGGCGCGCCAGTTTCGGGACGAAAGAGCTAGTCTACGCGCTCGACGAGCAGCACCTGCTCATCGTTGTCGACCTCCTGCAATTTGACCTCGATGATTTCGCGGCTACTGGTGGGCACTTGGCGGCCCACATAGGTGGCCTCGATGGGCAGCTCCCGGTGGCCGCGGTCAATGAGGACGGCGAGCTGGACGCAACGCGGGCGACCGTGGTCGAAGAGGGCGTCGAGCGCGGCGCGGATGGTGCGGCCGGTGTAGAGCACGTCGTCACAGAGGATGACATCGCGGCCTTCGACGTCGACGCCGATCGCGCCGGGCTTGACGATGGGACGCGCGCCGGTGGTGGAGAGATCGTCGCGGTAGAACTGGATGTCGAGCACGCCGGTGGGGATGGTCTGCTTCTCAATCTGGCCGATAAGGCGGGCCAGCCGCTCGGCGAGCGGAACCCCGCGGCGCTTGATGCCGACCAGCGCCAGATTGCTGCTGTCGCCGGTCTTCTCCACAATCTGATGGGCGAGGCGCACGAGGGTGCGCTCAATCTCTGAGGCGGACATCAGCCTGCCCTTGACGCGCAGGCTGGACTGGGTGGGTTTTTCGCTCATGAATTCTCTCTGGCCGGATGATACGAGGGTTGGCCTGTTGGAGCAAGTTGTGGACAACCGCGGAGGGCGGGCCGGAGGGGGTTAGATCTCGGTTCGGGGGCGCACCAGCAGGCGCGCTCCGATGGCGCCGCCGCCGGCAGCAAACAGGAGCAGAAAGATCGCGTTGCCGGCCAGACTGAAGGCGATGATGCCGGCGTGTCCCCAGGGAGACATCATCCAGGCTTGCACCTGGGTGCGGAGAAGCTCCGCCTCTTTGGCGTCGGCCTGCCCCATCTCGGCTGTCCACTGGTGGGCCATCTCCTGGCTTGCGATGACCTGGCTGGCCCAGGCGGAGTCCATCTGGGCCGACTGGTGTAGGGCATAGCGCTGCACAAAGAGAGCGCCGCCGCTGATGCTGCATGCCAGCCAGCCGCCGAGGATGCCCGTAACCAGGCCAATGCGCGCACCGGCGCCCATGGTGATCCAGGCGGGCTTTTGCCGCCGCGCATACAGGGTGACGGCCCAGGCCGCCGCGGCCGCCATCCAGAAGATGCCAAGGATGCTGACCGGCGAGATTCCGCTGCAGAGCAGTCCGGCGGGCACCGCAAAGACGATGGCGGCGCGGATGGCCGGCTTCCACTCCACCGAGCTGGCGTCGCGTACCGCATCGGCCCAGTGCTCGGGCTGATGCTGACCGGAGTCGTCGTCCGCGGCATAGACCAGCTGCGGCAGCCCGCAGGACGGGCAAAAACAATTCTCAGACAGTACGGGCTGATGGCACCGCTGGCAGGTGACTTCCATAACTGATTAACAGCCTATAGCATTTCCGCGGGCCGGTGGACAAAAGCGTCAACCCGACCTTCCCGGATCATGCCAGGAAGCTGTGCAATGCGCGGTTGGATGCCAGGCCGCCCGGCTACGAGCGGGCAGGATGCGCCAGCCTGTGGCCGCTCCGGGAGAGGCGAAGGACAGCCATCAGCGGCGCAAATGTGCGCTCGTGGCAGGCGTGGCAACGGATGGGAAGGCGCAGGAACAGAAGGCGGAGGAAATCCTTGCGGCGGAGGCGGGACGCGCGAAACTCAGAAAGGCCACAAAGCTTGCAGCTCAAAGAAGTGGAACCCAAAGACATGGAAAGCTCCCAAATAATTCAAGAAATCAACGCAACGCATATCCAGGAAAAAGAGACAGCAAACAATGACTCTTCAGTAAAGTCATTCTATTTCTTAACTAGTTACGCCTGGAACTGATACGCGATTGTAACCGGCAACAGTAGGGCAGTGCGAGTTACTTTGGTAAATTCTTGAGCCTGGCGCGCGAGAGCCGGCGCCGGAGGAGGATCAGCGGGCGGAGAGCTGGGCGAGATGGGCGGCGACGATGTCTTCCGCGGCCTTGAGGGTCTGCTCCAGCGTAAGGCTGGTTGTGTCGAGGAGGATGGCGTCCGGCGCGGCCTTGAGCGGGGAGTCGGCGCGGTTGCGGTCGCGCTCGTCGCGGATGCGCAGGTCGCGGATGACCTCGTCGGGCTGGTGCGCCGGCTCGGGACCGAGCTGATCGAAGCGGCGCATGCCGCGCACCTCCGGTGCGGCGTCCAGGAAGATTTTGACTTCAGCGCGGGGAAAGACGACGGTGCCGATGTCGCGGCCTTCCATGACGACCCCGCCGCCGGATCCCATCTGCTGCTGCAGGCGGACCATCCAGGCGCGAATGGCGGGGTAGATGCTGACGCGCGAGGCGGCATCGGTGACGGTCTGATTGCGGATGAGGCCGGTGACGTCTTCGTCGTCGAGCAGAACGCGATTCTCCTGCTCGCCGGGCTCCAGGCGGATTGCGGTCTCGGCGGCAAGCTGCTCCAGATCGCTGACCTGGTCCAGCGGCAGGCCGGAGCGGAGCGCCTTCAGGGCGAAGGCGCGGTACATGGCGCCGGTCTCAAGGTTGAGCAGGCCGAAGCGGCGGGCCAGGTGCCGGGCAATGGTGCTTTTGCCGGCGCCTGCAGGCCCGTCGATGGTGACGATGATCTTTCGGGCGGGCGCGTCGCCCGGGGCACTGGGAACGGGGCTCATCCGCGCTTCTTTGTCCCCTGCTTGGGCCGGGCGGTAAAGCCGTAGCGCTTACTGTTGCCGGCTCCGGCGGATACGGTAGGCTTGCGGCTGCCGCGGGCGGGCCGAGACTCGGCACGAGCGTCCTTGCGGGTGACGCTGCCGCTGCGTCCGGCGGGGGCGGACTTGCCGGCTGCCTTGTGCCCGTTGGTGTGCCCATTGCCGTGGCCGTTGGTGTGCCCAGTGCTATGGCCGTTGCTGTGTCCGTTGCCATGGCCGCTGCGCTTGTTCCACGCGGACGTGGAGGAGCCTGTGCTGCGGGCGCTGCCGTTGGAGCCGCTGCCGTTTGCGTGCGTGGGCGAGCCTGCGGCGGTGCGGGTTCCATTCTGCTTGTCGCTGGAGCTCTTGGGGGCACCCTGGCTCCAGCGCGCACCGGAGGCCGGGCGGGAGCTGGAAGTGGAGCGTGGACCGGCCGGGCGGGCGTCCGAGCCGCGCCGTGCCGGACGGTTGCCGCTGGATGCGCCGGCGGGTTTGCGATCGCGCGCGTGCGAGGCGGAACGGTTGAAATGGGGGCGCGCCGCTGGCTTGCCGGCCGCGGTAGGCTTGCGGACCGGGGTCCGGTGGCCGTGCGGCTCCTCGGCCGAACGGGACTCGGACGTCTCGGGGTCTGCGGCCTGGGCGGACGGGTATGCGGGCGGCTGCGGGGCAGCGGGCTGCGCAAAGCTTGGGCGGCCGGCGTACACGGGCTCGTCCTCGTGGTCCATGTCGCGCATGAAGTAGGCCGACGCGGGAATGGTCGCGCTGGTGTAGAGGCTGGAGGCCACGGAGAACTCCGGCAGCGTGCCGGCAACGTAAAAGTGCGGCGCCGTGCCGAGCGCGATGGTGTGTACCTGGCGGGTGGCGACCAGTCCGCGCAGCACCTCGCGCACCTTGCTGCGCGCGGTAAGCGGCGAAAGGAAGACTTCGACCTCTTCCATGCTGGCGGCGATGACGGCCTGCAGATAGATGGAGGCGAGGACGGAGATGGCGGTGACCTGCGAGGTGGAAGCGCCCTCGGCGATAGCCTTCTGGAAGCGGGTGCGGAGCAACTGCCACCGCGCGGGCTGGCCGGGGGCGGCGATGATGGGAATGATGCGAAGCTGCTGCCAGAGCTCGGTGATGGCGCGCAGAACGGCGGTCTCAGTGACTTCGCGGCCAAGGGTCTGCTTGAGCTGGGCCACGTTGGCCTCGCCGGATTCGAGCTGCTTGTAGGCGAGGACGGCCAGTTGCGAAACCTGGCGGGAACCGGTCAATTGCGGACTGCGACGCCAGTCGCGGTCGCCGCGCAGAGCGTAAACATAGGGCAGAACCCAGCCGGCGACGACGAAATCGGGTTGCTCGCCGACCTGGCCAAGCAGGTTGAGACGGACTGCGACGCCCTCATTCTCAAGGCGCACCAGCAGTTCCTCTGCTGTGGCGATCTGCTGCTGGCTTGGGGTTTCGTTGCGCTGGCCTGCGATGGCCTCAACGAAGGAAGGTGCGACGGAGGTAGAAAACTGCCGGCGGGGCAGGAACAGGCAAAGGCCAGTCTCCTCAATCCACGTCCGGGCATCCTCCAAAGTAAGGGCCCCAAGTCCGTTCTGGCGCATCCTTTCGGATCGCGCTGTGTGCAATTGTTCCGATGTCAAAGAAAAACCTCGCTTCCAGGCTGGCGCAAACGCCGGGCTACCCTCTCTCCTGAGAGGAAGGTTGCCACCTCCACCTATTGTAGATGCGTTCTAAATCCGATGGAAGGCCCGCTGGATCTCCTTCCAAGAATACAACAAAGCTATTGGACGTCCATGCGGGCAACTGGTGGGGTGCTCAGTTTTGGCAAGCTCCAACAATAGCCACTCCATGCGAGCAGGGTCAAGCGGGGTATTCACCTTGATGGCGGAGTGGCAGGCGATGGAGGCAGCGATGCGGGTGCGGAGAGCCGTAAGGTCTTCATTCTGCCGGGGTTCGTCGGTAGCGGCACCGGACTGCTCGATGACCTCGGCGAGCATGCGTTCGAGGGCGGCACCCTCCAGGCCGACGGGGGCTGCTTTGACCGCAAGTGTTTGCGGGCCAAAGGGTTCCACCTCAAAGCCGTTGCGCTCCAGCTCTTCGGCGATGCGGGCGAAGACGACCATCTGCCAGGGCTTGAGCTCGACGAGCAGGGGCATGAGCAGGCGCTGGCGCTGGACGCGCTCGACCTGGCGGGCGCGCAGAATTTTTTCAAACAGGACGCGCTCGTGGGCCACGTGCTGGTCGATGATCCAGAGGCCGTCGTCGCCGGTGGCGAGGATGAAGGACTCGCGGAGCTGGCCGAGCGGGCGCAGGGAGCCGAGGTGATTGAGGTTGGCGGCGGCCTGCTCGGCCTCAACGCGGGCGGTGGCGTCGGCGGTGGTCGGGGCGGAATCGTCTGAGGAAGAAGGACTTAGCGGATCGCCCCGGAGCAGCGCGGCGGCGGTCTGGGCCCAGGCGGCAGAGTCAAAACCGGCGCCGGGCATCCGGCCGTCAAAGGGCAGCTTGCCAGGAATGGGCGCGATGGGGCGCGGCGTGAGCTGGAAGGAGTCGGCCGGGGGCGCGGCCGGGTCGTCGGGGGCAGGGCCTGCTACTTGCTCCGCTTCGGGAGAACCGGGCAGGGGCGAGATGGAAGGCGGCATCAGCGACGGACTGGCGGCGGGGGCGGCGTCGAGCGCGGCCAGGAATCCGGCGGCGGGGCGGGCCTTGACCAGGGCGGTGCGGAGGCTGTCGCGGACGAAGTCGTGAATCAGGTTCTGCTGGCGGAAGCGGACCTCGGTTTTGGCGGGGTGGACGTTGACATCAACCTCCTCCGGGGGCATCTCCAGAAAGAGTAGAACGACGGGGAAGCTGGTGGGCGGGATGACGTTGCGATACGCCTCCGTGATGGCGTGCAGCAGCAGACGGTCGCGGATAAGCCGCTTGTTGACAAAGATATAGATGGAGTTGCGGTTGAGCTTTTGCAGCTCCGGCTTGCTGAAGAAGCCGCTGAGGCGCAGGGTGCCGGGGTCGCGGGCGGGCTCGTCGGGGTCGCGCTTCCAGGGCGGCGGTTCGGGCAGTCCGGCGCGCTCCAGGGGAAGCTCACTGGCTACGGGCAGAAGCTGGGCAAGAGTGTCTTTGCCAAAGACCTGGTAGATGCGCTCGGCGGTGCGGGCGACGGGCGGGGCGGAGACGAGGGTATGGCTGGAGGAGACCAGCTCGAAGTGCTTCTCCGGGTGGACGAGCGCGTAGTGGGTGACGAGCGCGGTGACGTGGGCCAGCTCCGTGGACTCGGTGCGCAGAAATTTGCGGCGGGCCGGGGTGTTGAAGAAGAGGTCGGCGACGGCGATGGTGGTGCCGCGTGGCAGGGCGGCGTCTTCCACGTGGTGGATTTTGCCGCCGGCGATCTCAAGGCGGGTTCCGGCGGCTTCCTCGCCGGTGGCGGTCTGCAGGGAGACGCGGGCGACAGAGGCGATGGAGGGCAGAGCCTCGCCGCGGAAGCCGAGGGTGGCGATGGAGAGCAGGTCGTCGGCGGTGCGTAGCTTGCTGGTGGCGTGGCGCTCAAAGGCCAGCAGGGCGTCGTCGCGGTTCATGCCGTGGCCGTCGTCGGCAATGCGGATGAGCTTGCGGCCGCCGGCTTCCACGTCAACGCGGATGCGGGTGGCCCCGGCGTCGAGGGCGTTCTCCAGCAGCTCTTTGACGACGGAGGCAGGGCGGTCCACCACTTCTCCGGCGGCGATCTGGTTGGCGACCTGGTCGGACAGTACGCGGATGCGGCCCATAAGCAATTAGGGTATCGCAACCGGCGCGGGGGCCGGGATGGGCAGGGAGGCGGCGCGCCGAAGGTCTGCGGAGGCGGCGGGCGAGACGGCAGGGGCGGGATAACTGTCCTGTGAGTTAGCGAGACAGATGATTCATAGCTCTGTAATGAGTCTCGTCACCAACTTTCACAGCGATGTCATAAGACTGTAACGCGCATGGGTGACTGTAAAGCTGGGAAGCGCCGTAGTCACGGCGCTTCCCGGGCCTGCCCTGCGTTCGAACTGGGCATCATGACTCGCCGGCCATGGGGGATAGCTCGTGCGGGTCGTCCTGGATGTCTTCCCTTGTAGAAAGCCGTAAATCCGAACAAGACAACAATTCAGTACGCGATAACTCACGTTGGAGGTTGCTGCATGTTACGTAAGCTGTTTATCGGCGCCGTGTTGGCGCTGATTGGGAGTTCCTTGTCCTATGCCGGGAACACAGAGGTTGAAGGAAGGGTGGTAGACGCCTCTGGTTCTGTGATTGCAAAGGCGGCTGTTTCACTCACGGATTTGACCACCAACGAGGTAATCCACGCGACAACAGGGACCGATGGCCGCTTTGTGTTTACGGATGTGCCGTCTGACCCGCAACTGATCGTTGTGGAGAAGTCCGGCTTCGATTCCTTCACCCGGCGGGTTACGCCCTCAGAGCAGAAGGCGACGAGCCTCAAGGTGACGTTGAGCGTGGCCTCGCTGGCCGAGAGCGTGGTGGTTCGCGGCACCGTTGACCCCGAGGCCAAGCCCGTGCCGACGCGCGAGGACGTGATGCTAACGCCGGAGACACTGCGCGTGCTGGACCGTAAGCAGCTGGATGCAGGCGGGCCGGTGGCCGGCGGAGCACAGATGATCGCTTCCACGCCGGGCGCGAATGTGGTGGGGTATGGAGAGACAGGCTCCACCAAATACACGGTGATTCTGAACGGAATCCAGCAGGGCTGGGCGGGAGAAGCGACGAGCTTCACGGCGCCGGGCTCCCTGGGCATCACGTTTGACGGGGTTCCGGTGGGAGACCCGGCAACCGGCCTTTGGCAATCGGCGACCATGCCGCAGAACCTGGTGATGCAGGACCTGGCCGTGACCTACGGGCCGGGGCAGCCGATGGAGCGCTGGTACAACAGCGTCGGCGGAGGCGTGGAGTTTACGCCGGTGCAGCCGACGGTGAGCCGCCACCTGAGCGTCGCCTTGACGGACGGGCCTTATGGCCAGCAGAACTTTGCGTTTGTCGGCAACACGGGCAAGTTTCGCGGATGGTCGACGGTGCTTGGCGGCGGCCTGGGCCGGGGCAACGATTTTCGCCAGGGGCCGGACGGCTTTGGCAACCCATCGAAGAACGGATCGGTGTTCGGCAAGACTCTGAAGAGCTTCTCCGCAGGCAGCGTCGTTCTTGGTATGTTCTACGCGAAGGCGGGCGGCTATCGTCCCACGGTGATTCCGACCACCGATGTGGGACTGATTGAGCCCAACGGCTCCAACTTCAGCCAGGCGACGAGCGGGTACTACAGCGCGTTGCCGTACGCGGCCTACAACAAGTACGACACCAACGAGATGTTCCTGGGCTATGGCCGCGAGAACCTGTTCCTGAGCAGCAAGAGCACGCTGCAGAACACGACCTGGTTCAACCATATTCGCCGCTTCCACCGCCGCAACGACGATGCCCTGAGCCAGGGTGCGCAGGTGGACGAGTGGAACAATCCGCACAGCAACATCTTCGGCGACCAGGTGGGAATGACCGAAGTGCTGCCCTACAACACGGTGAATTTTGGCGGCTTCCTGCTGCATGAGAACTACAACGCGCGCAACCTGTTCTACAACTCCGCCTACGGCGGCAGCGGCGCGCACGAAGTGGTCGGTGCGGGTTCGAAGTTCCGCTCAGGCTACTTCCAGCAGGACAACGTGGCCTTCTATGCGCAGGACGATTTCCACCCCACTGCACGCATACACATCATTCCCGGAGTGCGCGTGGTCGGCTTCTCCACCGGCTACAGTGACCAGGCCGCGCGAGACTTCAGCTTTGCGCCCGGCGTGGTGTATGCCACCCACTGCGCGCTCAATCCGAATGGCTCTGACCCGTACAGCAACGTACTCGGACCGCCGACGGTTGCGCCTGACGGCAGCACGACAAAGGACCAGGGATCGCTGTGCGGAGCCCACGAAAGCCGCTCGGCGGTTGAGCCTTCGATTGATGCCTCGGTGACGCCGTATGACTGGCTTACGATCTACGGCGGCTATGACGTGACCTATCGCTCGCCCGCGCTGGGCGGTGGTGGCGGCATGTTCCAGAGCGTCGATCCGACCTACTACACGCTGGCCAAGGGCGCCTACACCCAGGGCGGCGCCAAGGTCCACTTCATGCATGCGCCCGGTCTTGGAAACTTTATCGCCGGGGTAAGCTACTTCCACCTGAATTACACAAACCAGGAAATCGACTTTGAGACGGCGGCCGGCCTGCAGATTTCCGGCGGCGGCGACTCAACCTACCACGGCGTCGACGCGTTCTTTGACGCCGACCCCAGCAGCAACCTGCACATCTTTGTGAACTTCGCGGGAGAGTCGACGAACTTCACGCGCTACATCGTGGGCGGCCCGAGCCTGGCAGAGTGCACCGCGCAGAATCTTTCCTGCACGTCCTACAACAACCTGCCGGTGTCCTATGTTCCGAACGTGACGTTGAACACGGGCGTCTACTACGGAATCCAGCGCAACCACAAGGAACTGATTGAACCGCGCTTCTGGATCGAGAGCACGGGCTCGCAGTACCTGTGGTCGAACAACACCGGTGCTCCGACGACGCAGAAGATGTCGTCCTACACGACGGCGAACGCTTCGGTGACGGCACCCTTCAGCTTTGAAAAGCAATCCTTCAATCTGAAGCTGGACATGATGAACCTTGCCAACACCAAGTACAACGAGTGGGAATACATCTCCAGCGGCGGCTACTTTGCGCCTCTGTACCCCGGCAACACGGCTCCGAGCGGTTACATCAACGCCTATCCCGGCGCACCGCGCGCAATCTACGGCACGATCACGTATCAGTTCTAACGGCGCCTGACGGCTGTGCTCGGAGCGGTGCATCCTCGCCGCTCCGGGCGCAGGCCCGAGGGCAGCTTTCTTCGAACGGCCACTTGCGGTTCTCGCATCTCTGCTGCAGTCTGGCGGAAGACGCGAGAACCGCTTTGCTTTTGGAAAGCAAAACGGACGAAAGGCGCGCTTCTATTGCATGAAAAGTATAGAGATAGATCGAAATGGGGTGCGGTGTTGCGGAGGAAGCGCGCTAGATGCCGACGCCGAACTCGCTGGTGGGGCGCTCGCCTGCGTTCGAGTAAAAGTCATACGGGGTGCGGCGATTGAACTTGTAGCGGCTGCGCAACTCGCGGCCCACAAAGATGCCCAGGGCGGCCACGGCCATTCCCACGGAGAACCAGCCGAGGAGGCGCAGAGCGGTGCTCTCGCCGGACTCTTCAGCAGCTGTGAGTGCGTCAACTTCAGTGGGCATGGGCGGAACCTTCTCCTGATGGCATGATACCGTACTTTCCATTTGGACTGACCGCGAGCCGCAAGGTGAGGCTACAACTTTTGTTTACTGCGTAGAGTCGATTTGGGCGAGCCATTGCTGCTGGGCGGCAGGGGGAAGAAAGCTGGCCTGGATGGAGTTGGCGGCAAGGCGGCGCAGCTCGTCGCGCGTAAATCCCTGTTCGGTATGGGCCAGCAGGTACTCGTTGGCGATGTCCGAGCCGAAGAAGGCGGGGTCGTCGGAGTTGAGGGTGACGAGCAGACCCGAGTCGAAGTACTGGCGCAGGGGGTGCGCGGCGAACGACGGGCAGACGCCGGTGCGGACGTTGGAGGTGGGGTTGAGCTCCAGCGGGGTGCTCCGCACTTTTAGCTCTTGGATGAGAGCCGGATCGTGAATAGCCGAGACGGCATGGCCGATGCGCTCGGAGCCGATGGAGAGGGCTTCGCGGATGGCCTCAGGGCCGGTGGTTTCTCCGGCGTGGTTGGTGAGGCGCAGGCCGGCCTCGCGAGCCTCAGCGTAGAGGCTGCGGTACGGCTCGGAGCCGGTGCGGCGCTCGTCGCCGCCGAGGCCGATGCCGACGATTGAGGGGTGGCCGAGGCGCAGCTCGGCGGCCTTGCGGAAGACGCGCGCAGCCTCCTCGACGGAGAAGTGGCGGACGGCGTCGAAGATCCAGTAGACGGTGATGCCCAGCTCGCGCTCGCCGCGCTCGCGGGCTCGTTCCAGGCCGGCGAAGATGGGCTCGAAGACGTGGGGATCGTGGTTGCGCCACAGGTAGATGACGCCGACGGAGATGTAAACCTCGGCGTGGACGACACCCTGGGCGGCAAGCTGCTGCATCATACGCCAGGCGGCGAGCTCGTAGTCCTCAGGATGGATGAGCTGGCCGGTGACGGCCTTGAAGGCGAGCATGAAGCCGCTGAAATCGGTGAAGCGGTAGAGGGCTTCGGCCTCGGCGAGGGGGATGGACGTCTTGTCGTGGCGCTGGCTGAGCTCGACGAGCGTGGCGGGCAGGATGGTGCCCTCGAGGTGCAGATGCAGCTCGGCCTTGGGGAGCCGGCGGATGAATTCGCGGATTTCGGTCACAGATTTAGTTTAGCGGGATGGGGCGATACATATTTGCTTATAGGTCGAGCATCTTCAGCAGGTCGTCCATGCTCATCTTGTGATGAGCGGCTATGTGCTTGAGGATACTGGAAAGCGTGCCAGCCTTGATGGGGCGGTGGTGGGGAATCACTTCGTGGTTCTCGCCGTCGCGCTGGGTGGTTACACGGATGTGAGAGCCAGTCTGTCGGGTTGCCTGATAGCCCAGAATGCCGAGCGCCTTGACCAACTGTGGGCCGTCAAGGTCGCGCGGTAGCTTCATGCGGCCAGCACTTCTTCCCGCACAAAATGGAGGCGGATGATCTTAGGCGCCTGCATGGAGTCGTCGAAGTAGCAGTGGACGGCGTCCTTAACCATGGCACGCAGCTCTTCGAGGCTCTCGGCCTGGGTGTGGATACCATAGCCCAGCGCGGCAGCCGTGTATCCGCCGTCCGCCTCGTCCCCGCGCACTTCGAAGATGATCTCGGTCATTGGATGCCCCTTCCGGCTTAGAGCCATGCTAGCATTCGCTGCGTTTTGCCACAAGAAACGAGAGACGCGCTGGCCATGGGCAGCGGTGGACGCGCATGGCGACTGGTGCGCTCGCGAGCGGGCTTGATTCAGCCTTTGGGGAGCCGGCGGATGAATTCGCGGATTTCGGTCACAGATCCAGTTTAGCGGGGCGGGGCGGCGGTGTTTTGCGGATCGAGGCTCTTGCGGGCTTAATGCGACCGGCTGACCGGATAACAGGCGTGAAGCACATTTACGGGGACTGATCTGAGAACCGTGGCTTGCTTCTCGCTAGCTGGGGTTCGTGAATTCCCCGGTCCCCAACAGCGAGGGACCGGGGGCACCGTCAGTGTATTTTGGGGGACGTCGAGACCGAGGCCGCCCGCCTACCGGCCAAAGAGCTGCGCATCTCAGCCCGTGGGCTTTTCGTCCTCCGCCTCTTTGCTCTTCCGTTCGTGAATCTCCCTAACGATGCCCTCAAAACTTCTGGGGGGTCCCTCAATCTGCTTGGCACGCTCCGAAGCATCTGCGAGCGCCTCAGCGCCCTCAGCCCGCTTACGCTTTTGTCTAATAGCCGTTGCTTCGCCCTTGGCAGTGAGTTTCAAACCCGTGAAGTACACACCGCCCACGCCACTGTTGCGGTCACCTTTCGCCAACCCTTCTTGGATGAGTGTCTCAACTGCATATTGGACCGCCCCGTACTCTAGCTTCGGTTCTTCTATGTGTGCGTCGTCACTCAATGGAGGCTGACCCATTGCCGCTCGGAGTTGGCTCTCCGTATCTCTGCGCGTTGGCTCAGCCTGGAGCACCCGCTCAAGCTGCTCAAACAGCGTGTGAGTCATGTGGTTGACCTTTGGCTGCTCATAGAGCTGATGCACGATCCACTCTTCCATAGTTTCAAAACCGGAAGGCGCAATTGACATATTCATGGCGTGAAGCCTCCGTCAGATAGCGTAGCAGGCAGGTGGCCCGGTCATGTTCTTCAATCTTCATTTTCCCTCGATGCTCCGTGCCCCATCCAAGCCGCGCCCTTTGCGGCTTGGGTGGGAAAGCATGACAGTTCGCCTTGCTTGAATCGTACTTCCTCGGGCAACTGATTTCTGGCGGGTGACCATGATCTCGGTGACCTCCCTAAACCAAAAATGAGGGTGCCCCCGGTCCCTCGCAGTTGGGGCCCGGGGATACCACAGACCTCAACCCGGAATCCGATCGCGATACTCCAGTTCAATCCCCTTGATTCGGCAGGCTTCGTGCGTCGGCACTTGTTCTTAGCGCATGCCGGCGAACTCAGAGCGGTGGCGGCTGTAGAAGAAGTAGATGAGCAGGCCGGTGAGGAGCCAGGCGAAGAAGGCCATCCAGGTGAGGACTTCGAGGCCCATCATGAGCACGACGCAGAAGATAATGCTGAGGACGGGGAAGACGGGGCCGAGCGGGGTGCGGAAGGCGCGGTGGCGCTGCGGCTCGCGGTAGCGCAGGATGAGCACGGCTATGGAGACCAGCACGAAGGCGAACAGGGTGCCGATGTTGGAGAGGTTGGAGACGGTGCCGATATCGAGCAGGCCTGCGGGGATGCCGACGACGAAGCCCGCGACCCAGGTGGCGATGGCCGGGGTGCGGAAGCTGGGGTGAATCCGGCTGAAGACGGTGGGCAGCAGGCGGTCACGCGACATGGCGAACCAGACGCGGGCCTGGCCAAGCTGGAAGACGAGGATGGAGGAGATCATGCCCAGCATGGCTCCGATGAGGACGAAGAGCCGGACCCAGTTGAGGGAGGCGCCGCCGGGCGCGACGGTGAGCCGCTCCAGCGCATTGACCACCGGGGCCGCGTCGCCCATCACGGACTTCCACGGCACGATGCCGCTGAGCACGATGGCCACGCCGCCGTAGAGCAGGGTGCAGGCGATGAGCGTGGCCAGGAT
Source organism: Acidobacteriota bacterium (assembly GCA_021781495.1). GTDB lineage: Bacteria > Acidobacteriota > Terriglobia > Terriglobales > Acidobacteriaceae > Telmatobacter. The sequence continues at coordinate 18,442 of JAJXWS010000064.1, forward strand.
GCCGAAGGGCAGGTCGCGCTGCGGGTTGCGGCACTCCTCGGCCGCGGTGGAGACGGAGTCAAAGCCGATGTACGTGAAGAAGATGATGGAGCCGCCGGTGAGCACGCCGGTCCAGCCGTTGGGCATGAAGGGGTGCCAGTAATGGGGCTTGATGAAGCTGGAGGCGGCAATGATGAAGACGAGGATGGCGCAGATCTTGACCAGCACGAGGATGTTGTTGGTGCGCGCCGACTCGCGGATGCCGCGGACGAGGATCACCGTGAGAATCATCACGATGAGGAAGGCGGGAATGTTGAAGCCGAAGTGCCATCCGGGCGGGTAGAGGTCGTGCCCGGCAAAGTCCTGCAGGCCGGTGGGCAGATAGGCGGGCGAGATCCACTTGAGCGCGGGATGGATGCCGAACCAGTCGAGCAGGTCGACGGTGTGCGCGGCAAAGCCGACGCTGACGCTCATGTTGCTGAAGGCGTATTCGAGGATGAGGTCCCAGCCGATGATCCAGGCGACCAGCTCGCCGAGGGTGGCGTAGGTGTAAGTGTAGGCCGAGCCGGCGATGGGGATCATGGAGGCGAGCTCGGCGTAGCACAGGCCGGTGAAGACGCAGACGATGGCGACCAGCACGAGCGAGAGCGCGAGGGCAGGGCCCGCGCCGGGGCGTCCGGCCAGCGCCGTGTGGTGCAGCAGGAAGTGCAGCAGCGGCGTGTTGCTGATGGAGGGGGTGTCAAAGGTTTGCCCGGCCATGGCCGTGCCGATGACGGTAAAGATGCCGGAGCCGATGACGGCGCCAATGCCCAGCGCGGTAAGGGACCAGGGCCCGAGCGTCTTCTTCAGCGCGTGGTCGGGGTCTTCTGACTCGCGGATGAGCTTATCGATGGACTTGCGGGCGAGCAGTTGGCTGGGCAGGGCGGTTCTCCTGTGTCTGGACGGCGGCTAACTCCGGGGACAGGGTGCCTGCGTCGCAGTGTACAAGATGCTGGCTACGGCTGTGGAGACCTCCACGGGGACAACGCGCTCGGGCCGGCCACGGAGGACCGGCCCGATGTATCGCTCGCTTGCGGGCAGCCTGGTTTAGCGCTTGGACTGGCCGCGAACCAGCTTCTTGACCTTCTTCTTGTTGGAGCCGCGCGGGGTGGTGCGCTTGGCCTTGGGGGCGGCCTTCTTGCGGGCCGTGCGCTTTGCTTTCTTTCGTTCCAGCTTGTCTTCAATCTTGGTTGTATCTGCCACTGCTATCCTCTTTCGCTGCCAATTCTTCGATGTTTCCCGTGCGCCGGGCGTTTGCAACCCTTATGGTATCAGGGTTTGCGGCGCGGTGAAAGCTGGGGGAGCGAGGAAAGCCGTGCAAAGAGCGGCGTTTGGAGCCTTTCGAAGGTAAACTGTAAGTGGAGTGAGTTTTCCGCCCACCGCTCGGCCCTGGCCGCTCTCCAGCTTCTGACGAGCTCCGTACCGCACGCAACAATCACGCGTCAACAGGCCACTGTTGGACGGAGTTAATTTATGCGTTCTGATCAGATTCATCGCGCCCTTGCGCGGGGTATGAACCGCTTTGAGGTTTGCCAGCTTGTTTCCAAGGGGGTAAAGGCGACGCACAAGACGGGGTCGCGGTTTGAGAACTCCATCAACGATGTGCTGGAGTATCTAGGCACGCACGAGCGGCCCAGCGAAGAGCTTCCTCCGGCACAGGGCGCCAAGCAACTGCGGACGGCTGCCTGAGCTGCATGGGCCCCGCGCAGGGGCCAGACGCACGAAAGGGACGGCAAGTTCGCCGTCCCTTTCTGTTTGATTCCGAGATGGGGCTACTTCGTTAGATAACCTGAACGTTCTCGGCCTGCCATCCCTTGGGGCCCTTGGTCACGTTGAGGCGGACCTTCTGGCCTTCCTGGAGCGAACGGAAGCCGTTCGACTGAATGGCGGTGTGATGGACGAAGACGTCCTCGCCGTTTTCACGGGTCAAAAATCCAAATCCCTTGGCGTCGTTAAACCACTTGACTGTGCCTGTTTCCATGATGTGTTGATCCTTTGATGCGGAATTACCGCGAACGCAATGTGGAAGTGTATGCGTGTGGAGCGGTAACTCGGAACAGGCAAGGACTTCTTAAATCGAATTCTACGATTAACTTAAGTGTAGCACGGAATGGATTCCACCGGCGGCGGGAGCCTAGATCTTCTGCAGGTTGGCGAATCGCTCCATCAGCTTCTTCATGCCGTGGCGGTTGAACATGACGGTGAGCTTGGCGTCGTCGCCCTCGCCCTCGCGATAGAGAACGGTGCCCTCGCCGTACTTGGAGTGGCGGACGCGCTGGCCCTTGCCGAGGCCGGTGTCGCCGCCGGGGGCTGGAATCTCAATGGCAGGGCGGGGGAGCGCGCCGGGCTGGATGCCGGCCGTCTTGCCGCCAAAGAAGCGCGCAATGTTGTCGATG
>JAJXWS010000129.1 GCA_021781495.1 Acidobacteriota bacterium
GCGCGCCACCGGCGTGCATCGCGCGGAGTTTGCACCCTCCGCTCCGCTTGACTTTGATGCGAACTGCAGCTTCGTCTCCCACTACTCCGCGCGTTCCATCGAGAAGCTGGCGTGCGATTCCCCTCTCGGCGAAGGCCGGGTGCATGTGAGCGGCGCCATGCAGTCCACGTCTGCGCAACAGCTCCAAATCCAGTTGCAGCGCATTCCCGCGCAGGCTGCACTCGACTTGCTGCGAACTCTGCGCAACGGCATGGGTGCGAGCCTGCAGGCCGCGGGATCGATCAATGGAGAGCTGGCCTACACTGCCGGCACTATCCCAGGCCCCGTTCCGCAGCTCCCGGTAAAGCCCGTGCCATCCCGCAACAGAAGGCGAGGGAATCCGCACAAGACAGCACCAGCGAATGCGGCTCCAGGCCCGGTGCTGGCGGGCAGCCTGACGGTGGAAGGGCTCAAATTGACCGGCAATGTGCTCAAGCAGCCTATCGAGGTGAGTTCAGTCGCGCTGGAAGCTGGCGCAACTGCGTCGGGAGATGCGGCGTTGACCGCATCGTTTCCCCTGCCCGCGGGCGGCGAATCTCCGCTCAACTTCGACGTGACCCTCTCCCGCATCGGGTATGCAATATCTCTCCAGGGTCCGGGTGCTTTCGCTCGTTTGAAGGAGATGGCTCAGACTGTCGGCACTGACCAGTTCGCAATTCTGAACAATATGGCTGGTGATCCCGCAATGCTTGATCTGCATGCATCCGGACCCTGGATGTCTGCCGAGGAGTCGCGTCCTGGCTTTGCATCCTCCGCCGACCAGGACGCTGCCGATGCGTCCAGGTCTGCCGCTGCGAATCCGCAGAAGGATCAGATTCTCGGCACGATGACCCTGCGCAATGCAAACTGGAAGGCCGATCAGCTGGCCGGCCCTGTCGAGATTACGCAGGCGACCGTCCACTTCAATCCCGGCGGATGGGTGGTGGACCCCGTGGAATTTGTCTACGGACCGCTGAAGGGAACCGGCGACCTGAAGATCAAGCAAACCTGCGCCGAGATGGAGGATTGCCGTCCGGTGCTGCATCTCGACTTCGATACGTTGAATGCCGCAACCGTGCAGGCCGCGTTGCTCGGGGCGCGCAAGCAGGGCAGCGCGCTGTCTGATCTCATCGCGCGATGGACCTCCGCGAGCGCGACGCCGTGGCCGCAAGTGAGCGTGTTTGTTCAGGCCAATGAAATGGACCTCGGACCGGTGCAGCTGCAAAAAGCGCGCATCGAACTCCATATCGAGCGCACCTATGTGGATGTTGCCAGCATTGATTCGGGTCTCTTTGGCGGCCAGTTCCATGCCTCAGGCACGGTCACGCAAGGGGATAAGCCGAAATACACAATGGAGGGCAGTCTGGAGGGCGCCAACGCGGTGTCGGTGTGCAGGCTTCTCGGACTCCGCTGCACCGGAACTTCGTTTGCGGCCAACGGAACCGCGGAGTTGACTGGGTTTTCAGGTGCGGACCTTGCCTCCACTGCCAAGGGCTCGCTTCACTTTGATTGGCGGCGCGGCGCAGTGTCAGCTGGTGCGTCTCAGGTTCCGGCAGGTCTCGAGCGATTCACCCAATGGACGGGCGACGCGACGATCGCGCAAGGATCGGTCGTGCTTGGTGTGAATCATGTCACGGAGGGCAGGCAATCGGAATCCATCGCCGCATCGATTCCTCTGTCCGATCCGCCGCACATTCGGTTCATCGAGAAGCAGCCTCAGGTCGCAGACGCAAAGCACTGACGCGGCGCGCCCTGCCGATACAATGAAGGTATGTCCCTTCCCGCGTGCCCTCTCCACATCGCCTGCAAGGGCGTTCTGTTCGATATGGATGGAATCCTGATTTCATCCCTGGGCTCGGTCGAGCGAAGCTGGACAAAGTGGGCCCGATTGCGCGGCGTCGATCCGCAATACGCAATGAGCGTTGTGCACGGCAGGCGCGCCATCGACAGTGTGATCCGTCTTCGCCCGGACCTGGACGCGGAAGCAGAGCTCAAGATCATTGAAGATTTCGAGGTGGAGGACAACGAGGGGCTGCAAGTGCTGCCGGGCGTGCTGCAACTGCTCTCCGCACTACCGCCGAATGGCTGGACCGTCGTCACCAGCGCCACCGAGCGGCTGGCGCGCATCCGTTTGGCCGCGGGCGGCATTCCTGCGCCGCAGGCCATCGTCACCGCGGAACGAGTCACCTGCGGCAAGCCGCACCCTGAGCCATTCCTCGCCGGGGCTGCGCTTCTTGGGCTCGATCCGCGCGATTGTGTGGCCTTTGAAGATTCCGCATCGGGCGCGCAGGCGGCACGCGAGGCAGGCTGCGCTGTGATCGCCACCACGTTTTCCCATCCCGCTTCAGAGTTGAGCGCGGCGCACTACCTCGTAACGGACATGACGGGCGTCTCCGCCAGTGTGCGCGAAGGCCAGCCGGGCTTCACACTTTCGCTCATCCAGGCCGACCGATAAGCACTACTGATTCGCGTCGATCTGCCGGTCTTCTTTGTCCTGCAGCGGCCGCGAATTGATCCCGAACAGGCTCGCGAATTCCTTCAACTGATCCGTGCTCAGCGGGACCGCCTGCTCCATCACAAACCACCGGACACCTTCGGTACACGGAGGCGTCGTCAGTGATCCCATATAGGTCCAGTACCCGCGGTTGCCGGGGAGAAGCCCACCGGGATTGACCATGTCGGGGTCATTTTCAGTGGCGAATGGCTTGGTCGGCAGGTGCTGCCACAGGCCCGCAAGCGTGGCATTCGGCGCATCGGGATTCTCCGCGAAGCGCGCCGAAACAATGGCCACTTTACCGTCCGCGCTCTTGTGGACAAGCTGCACATCCATGTCCGTCAAACGGCCATTGACCGCATGCTCGCCGGGATGATGAAAGGTGAAGGACTCGAGGTTGTAGCGCGTGCCGGCGGCGATGATGTAGCTGCCAGGATGGACGTGAACCTCAAGCGTATAGCCCACGTTTTCCAGCGTGACTCCGCCCGCCAGGTAGTGGAACTCGATGGGTTTCAGCGCCTTGTTGCGATGGGCTCCGCGGATGTCGATCGGCGACTGCTCGTGGCCGTCAGAACAGATGCGATAGGCCGGGCTGAGCTTACCCCATGCGAGCGGTCCGTACTTGCCCTGGTACGACCAGGGAACTGCGGACTGTGCCATTGCGCCCGCACTCAGGCACAGGAGCGCCACCAGCGAAAGAACACGCGTCATTACTGCCTCACGATCTGGGAAAGATGAGTACCGAAGCATTCTATTGCATGGACGCATCCGGACATAAAAAGAAGCGGAACTCTCGCGAGGAGAACTCCGCTTCTCGGTTTCGGATTGGCCTTTTATCTACTTTGCGTTGGCGGCGACGGCTGCCTGCTCGGCCAGCTTGGCGGCTTTGTCGGTCGCTTCCCAGGTAAACTCCGCACCTGTCCGGCCAAAGTGCCCATAAGCCGCTGTCTTGCGGTAGATGGGCCGGCGCAGGTTCAGGCTTTCGATAATGCCCTTCGGGGTGAGCGAGAAGTTCTTGCGCACCAGAGCGGTGAGCTGCGCAGAGCTCAGCTTGCCGGTGCCAAAGGTCTCCACCAGCACGCTCACAGGTTCGGCGATGCCGATGGCATACGCCAGCTGCACTTCAGCCTTGTCTGCCAGTCCCGCGGCAACGATGTTCTTGGCGATGTAGCGCGCCATGTAGGCTGCCGAACGGTCGACCTTTGTCGGATCCTTGCCGGAGAAGGCGCCGCCGCCGTGACGGCCCATACCGCCGTAGGTGTCCACGATGATCTTGCGGCCCGTCAGCCCGGAGTCGCCCATCGGTCCGCCAATTACGAAGCGGCCAGTGGGATTGATGTGGTACTTGGTGTGCTCATCGAGCCACTCAGCGGGAAGCACAGCCTGAATGACATGCTTCAGAATGTCCGCATGCAGCTCCTCATTGGTCACGGTCTCAGAGTGCTGGCTGCTGATGACCACCGCGTCAATGCGCGCCGGCTTGCCGTGCTCATCGTACTCAACGGTGACCTGGCTCTTGCCGTCGGGCCGAAGATAAGGCAGCTTGCCATTCTTGCGGACCGTTGTCAGTTGTTGCGTCAGCTTGTGCGCCAGCGAGATGGGGGCAGGCATCATTTCCGGCGTCTCGTTCGTGGCGTAGCCGAACATCATGCCCTGGTCGCCCGCGCCGCCCGTGTCCACGCCCTGCGCAATATCGCCCGACTGCTTGTTGATGGTGGAGATCACGGCGCACGTGTTCGAGTCGAATCCATAGAGCGCGTTATCGTAGCCGATTGAGGCCACT
>JAJXWS010000130.1 GCA_021781495.1 Acidobacteriota bacterium
TCGCTCGCGTGCTCGGCGTAATCGTCCGCCGAAACCCCTCCGGATCGATCTGCCATCCGTGGTCATACACCAGCGGTGCGGCCTTCAGGCGCACATCGTCCAGTCCCGCCAGAAAGTCGAACAGCGGATACCCCGGCTGCGGCACCACAATCTCGCTTCCAGCATCGCACAGCAACCGGAACAGAAAGCTGTAGGCCTCGCTCGTGCTCGTGGTCAGAACCACCTGCTCCGGCCCAATCGCCACACCGTGCTCCGCGTAGTAGTCCGCCACCGCCTGCCGTGCGCTCAGCATCCCCATCGGTTGCGGGTCATAGTCCAGCGCTCTCCGGTCCGCCAGCGCATGCAGTACCGCCTGGCTGTACGCAAACCCGCACCGTGTCGGATTCGAGGCAGTCAAATCGGCAATCGGCAACCCCGCCTCCACCCGTCGGCGATGCGCCCGCGCCAGCTCGCTCTCTTCCGTATTCCATTCCGTTCTCTTCGAAAACCGCATCCCTCTGCTCCGGGCCATTCGACTTCGCCGCAGCTCCACCCGCCGCGTCGTGCACAATAGTCGTGCACAATAAAGGAGTAGCCCCTTCTCACCATACACGGGCGCCAACCGGGAGGCACATGGCTCTGCGGGCAGTGATTTTCGACTACGGCATGGTCTTGACCGGTCCACCCAACACCCAGGCGCACGACGCCCTGCTCCGCATCACCGGCCTGCCCCTCGACCGCTTTGAGAGCCTCTACTGGGCCGACCGCCACGCCTACGATGAAGGCAAGCTCACCGGCATCACATTCTGGCAAAAGTTCCTTCGCGACGCCCATCTTGACCTCGGCCCCAATGCCGTCCACGAGCTCAACCAGTGGGATGCCCGCATGTGGACCACCCAGGACCCGGCCATGCTTGCCTGGCACCAGCAGCTCCGGCAGCGCGGCCTGCGCACCGCCATCCTCTCCAACATGGGCGACTCCGTGCTCGAAAACATGCAGCGCGAGTTCGACTGGCTCTCCCATTTCGACGTGCTGGTCTGGAGCTATCAGCTCGGCATCGCCAAGCCCGATCCCGCCATCTACCACCACACCCTGCGCCAGCTCGGCACGCTTCCTCAGGAAACCCTCTTCCTCGACGACAAGCCGGTCAACATTCAGGCTGCCCGCGATCTCGGCATCCGCGCCATCCAGTTCCACACCCCCGCCCGTCTGCGCCAGGACCTCATCGCGGCTCAGCTCGACGCCGATCTGCCCCTGCCTGCGTAATCGGCCCTCGCCCCCGGGCCAGCCATTGCCCTCATCGATTACACTTGCTAGCCGACGGCACAGAGCATCGTGCTCAAGCGTTTTTTCACGAGCAACGCACATCGTCTTGCAAAGTCCAACGCCGGTGTTCGGGCAACCGCTTCGACCGCCCACGCGTACCAACAGGGGGGCCATTCATGATTTCGTCCTATCCGTGCAGAATCGCGCTGCGGACAGCAAGGCGCGTCGTAGCCGCAGGTGCGGCCGCCGCGTTCTGCGTCGTCCTCGCATCCGCCCAGTCCGTTCCCGTCGTCACCGGAGACGCCCGCGTCGACAAGCTGCTCAGCCAGATGACGCTCGCCGAAAAGCTCACCCTCATCCACGGCACCCAGGAAGACCCAGCCGTCTATCAGGGACAGGCCGGCTATCTCGGCGGCGTGCCTCGCCTTGGCATCCCGGGTCTGCGCTTTGCCGACGGGCCTCCCGGCGTACTCACGCGTCACCCCTCGCAGGGAGAAACCGCCACCATGGGCGTTGCCGCCACCTTCAGCGTCAAAGACGCTGAGGACAACGGCATCGTCATCGGCCGCGAAGACCGCGCGCTCGGCATCGATGTCTCCCTGCAGCCCTTCGTCAACATTGATCGCGACCTCGAATTCGGCCGCGGCTACAACACCTTCGGCGAAGATCCCTTCCTCACCGGCCAGATAGGCGCGGCCGAGATCCGTGGCATCCAGGCCCAGCACGTCATGGCCCAGGTCAAGCACTTCGTGGCCTACGACTCCAACAGCAGCAACATCTTCGTCGACGATCAAACGCTGCACGAGGTCTACGTAGCGCCCTTTGACGCTGCCGTCAAGGCCGGCGTCGCCTCCATCATGTGCTCCTACAACCGCGTCAACGGTACCTTCGCCTGCGGCAACCGCGACACCCTCACCACCATCCTTCGCGATCAGATCGGCTTCAAGGGCTTCGTCACCTCCGACTGGGGAGCCGTGCACGCCGTCAACTTCATTAACGCGGGCCTCGACATGGAGATGCCCGGCGAGCCCAAGCCCGGCGCAGGCTTCAGCATTCCCTCCTTCTTTGATTCTCAGCCCGTACCACCACCTCCGCCGCCCAGCCCGAAAGTGGCAGAAGCAATGGTCGACATGTTCGGCGGACACATTCCAGAGGAGCCCGCCCCCAAACGCGAAGGCGCCGGCGACTTTGGCCTCAAGCTGAACACCGAGAAGATGCCGCAGGCGCTCAAGGACGGCACCGTAACCGAGACCACCATCACCCGCGCCGCCGGCCACGTCCTCTCCCAGATCGTGCGCTTCGGCTACATGGACGGCCAGCAGAAGCACGAAGTCACTCAGCAGGACATCGAAGCCAACGCAAAGATCATCGAGAAGACCGGCGAAGATGCCGCCGTGCTGCTCAAAAACGACGGCGGCATCCTGCCGCTCAAATCTGCCGACCTCGGCTCCGTCGTCCTCATCGGCCCCACCGCCGGTCAGGTGGACTCCATCGGCATCAACGGCGAGCGCTCCGTCGGTCTGCCTTCGCGCCAGGTCGGCCCGCTCGCAGCCCTACGGCAAATCTCCGGCAATTCCAGCGTCCGCTTCGCCGTCGACGACGACATGACCGGCTCTCCTGTCCCCGCCTCCGCGCTCAGCCATGACGGCCAGCCCGGTCTGCAGCGCGTCGGCCCCGCCGGCTCGCAATCCGACGCGCAACTCAACTTCACCACCGGCAACGGAAACGCCCTGCCGCCCAACTCCACCCCCACGTGGAAGGGAACGCTCACCGTGCCCCACGACGGCGAGTACTGGCTCTATCTCCAGGCGCTCGGCACCAACGCCAGCATCGCCGTCGATGGCAAGCCGCTTGCCCGCACCGGCGCATTCCAGGGCGGCGTGCACGGAGACATCCTGCAGGCCAACCAGGACAACGCCATCCCCACCACCGACGGCCTCGACAACGTGCGCCGCGCCCTGCAGCTCTCCGCCGGTCCTCACGCCATCGAGGTCAAAACCAGCCTCGACTCCTCCCAGGCTCCCGTGCAGGTGCGCCTCAACTGGTACACCCCCGAGCAGCGCAAGGCCGACCACGAAGCCGCCATCGCCGCCGCAAAGAGCGCCAGGGTCGCCGTCGTCTTCCTCTGGACCCGCCTGCAACCCGTCTTCGGCCTCCCCGGCAATCAGAATCAGCTGGTGGAAGATGTCGCGGCCGTCAATCCCAACACCGTCGTCGTGCTCAACACCAGCCAGCCCGTCGCGCTGCCCTGGGCGGGCAAGGTCAAAGCCATCCTTGAAATGTGGTGGCCCGGCGACGAAGGCGGCTGGTCTACAGCCAATCTCCTGCTCGGCAAAACCAGCCCGGCCGGTCGCCTTCCCGTCACCTGGGGTCGCACCCTCGCCGACTACCCCGCCACTGATCCCCGCTATCCCGAGCGCTCCTTCAAGGGCGTCAACGGCAAAACCACTTACAGCGAAGGCGTCAACGTCGGCTATCGCTGGTTCGACAAGCAGAACATCGCTCCCCTCTTCGCCTTCGGACACGGCCTCAGCTACACCACCTTCGCCTACTCCGGCCTCGCCGTCAGCAAGGCCGGCGATGGCGGCCTCGAAGTCAAGGTCACCATCCGTAACACCGGCTCCATAGACTCCGACGAGGTGCCGCAGGTCTATCTCGGAGCGCCCAGCCAGATTCCGGCCGGCGTGCAGTTCCCCGTCCGCTCCCTGGTTGCCTTTGACCGCGTCCACATCCCCGCCGGCCAATCCGCCCACGTGGACTTGCACGTTGCGCCGCGGCAGCTTCAGTACTGGTCCACAGCGCAGTCCCGGTGGATCACCGCCACCGGCAAGCGCGTCGTCAGCGTCGGAGCCTCCTCCCGCGACCTTCGCCTCAGCCAGACCATCGACTAGGGCTCGCCATAAACACGAATGCCGGAGCGCTCGCTCCGGCATTCTTTTTTGCGTCGCTTTCCTGCTGCTACTGTGCCATCCCCAGCCCCACCAGGTTCGCCGCCGCAATAATCACCAGCATCCCGGCCCACAGCAGCCGCAGCGGCTTGGCGAG
>JAJXWS010000131.1 GCA_021781495.1 Acidobacteriota bacterium
CTGTCGGGATTCAATTCCAGCGCGATGGTGTACTCACGCACCGCGCCTTCCGCGCCTTGCTTCTTTGTATGCAGACCGCCGCCGCGCAAAGGAAAATTGCACGACAAAGCGTTATGCATACCGATGCAATTCTCCTGCTCACCGAGCCGTAGATAGCTGAGCGCCAGCAGTTCATGCAGGCGCGCCATCAAGGACCGGTCCAGTGACTTCTCCTGCGGCTCCAGATCGCGCATCAACTGTGTCATCGTTTCCACAGCGCCGGCGCTTCTGCCTGCCCGCAGTTGCTCATTCGCCAGTTCCATGCGGACTGTCACCTCATCTCGCAACGAGAGAGGCCGCGTCAGCAGCAATTCGAGATATGCCACCCGCTCAAACGGCTTATTCGGATCTGCCTTCCAGTCATAGTTCGCAAAGATGGTTCGCAAACGCGCGCCCATCCGCCGCGCGCCTTCCCCATGCGGAAGTGGCGCAATGCGCGCAGCGGGCTCCTGCGGAGCGCTGGCCGATGCACCCCTTCCCACCGGCGCCACTGTGCTGCCGCCAATGTCGACGGATGGAATCACCGGCGCCGGATTGCTGCTGTTCTGCGCGGACACATTGCCGCTCCCGTCTGTCCAAATCGCCATTCCAAGCAAAATGAACCCAAGCGCCTTGCTCCCGAACATCCACCGGCCCATGTCACTTATCCTTCGATCGCCGCAGTGATGGCCGCACGGGTGGCGTCTTCCAGTTCAGGCATTGCACCCGATTGGGACGCAACCCAGCTTCCCCAACGGTTGCCCGCCTCATTCAGGGTTCGCAGACTCGCTCCACGCAACAGGTAGTGCGTCATGGCCGCGGTGAAGGCATCGCCCGCTCCAATCGTATCCGCCACCTTGATCTGTACGCCCGGATGTTCGTGCCACTCATCGCGACGAACCAGAAGGCTCCCATGCCCGCCTCGCGTGATTGCCACCAACTGCAGCCCCGGAAACTCTTCCAGCAGGCGCCCGGCTCCTGCTTTGAGAGCGGCAGCGTCTGTTCTCTCCTCGGCCGTCATGCCCAGCAATCCCAGAACCTGCGGCACTTCGAGATCGTTCATCTTCACGACTGTTGCCAGTTCCAGCGATTCCTCCAGCACCTCGGCGCTATAAAACGGCGTGCGCAGATTCACATCAAACACGCGCACGCACGCCGAGGATGTCTCCGCCGCCAAGGTCTGAATGGTCTGCCGTGATCCGACGCTCCGCTGCGCAAGTGTTCCAAAGCAGATTGCATCCGCCCGCGCCGCCAACTGCACCCATTCGTCGGAGAGCTCCATCGCATCCCAGGCTGCAGGCTGGTGGATGATGTACTCCGGCTGGCCGTCCTTGAGCGAAACCGTCACTCTGCCGGTTTCATGGCCGGGATCGACCTGGATAAAGCTTTCATCCGAAGGCAGCGGATCGAGAATCCCGACCGCGCGGCGTCCCAGCTCATCGCGCCCGATTCTGCTCAGAATCACGGCATGAGCGCCCAGCCGCCCGGCCATCACCGTGAAATTCGCCGGCGCGCCACCAAGCCGCGCCCCCTCGGGCAACATGTCCCACAACAACTCCCCAATCCCCAGTACCAGATGCGGCTCTTGCACGGTCTCTCTCCAGCGGCTCAGAAAGCAATTCAGACTGCCAGTACAAAATGTTTGACATGGCAAATGACTCAAAAGGTCAATACTGATTCAGCTTTCGCTGTTACCCGCCCCACCGTCAACCCTTTTCTGCAAGACCGCCTCAACGGCGCGATGGAGTCCACCTCCAGATCGAGCAATCCTCATAGCCTGCTGCCGCATACTCAGCCTCCGGTTGGCCGAGCAGAATCTTCTTGTCGGCGACGGCGTCCGCCTGCGATCGCCGCACGCGTCCTGCGAAAACTCGCTGCCACCCCCGCGACGCCTCAATCACGCCATCCTGTTCGTTGTTCAAATACAGGATGTCCGGTCCGTCCTGCCGTGTTGCGAATCTGCGCCGCAGGTTGGTCAGGAACCGCCGCATCACGACAGCGCCGAATGGATTGAAGAGAAATACAACACAAGGCTGCGCCGGAAATCGGAACTCCGCCGCATCGGCCCCAAAGATCCGAATCGGGGTGCATGCGCGTCCCTGCCTGCGCCAGGCGGTTGCATTTCGCCTCGCAATCCGCACAAGCCGCGGATTCAGTTCCACGCCCACGACACGCCGAAATGGCAGCTCGGCCGCAAGCAGAAGCGCGCGGCCCATTCCGGCGCCGACATCCACAAATGTTGTCTCTTCGATAGGGGCAACAGGTGAAGTCCTGTACCACCGTGCGAGGAGGCCCTCAAACACCGAGGGCGCCACCCCGTAGTAAGCCGTCGCGTGGCGATCGTGACGATGTCCGCTGCCCAGATGCCTGCCCGCAACCAGCCCGCTCGTCCGCACTCCATTCTGCGCATCAAATGGGTGCTGCATCAGGCCCGTGGCCACCGTCAGGCCAGGCATCCGCTTCTCCATCTTGTCTGTCCCCTGCAGCAATCCTAGCGTGCGGCAATCCCAGCTTGCAGTAATCCCGGATGGTCTGGTTGCTCAAGCCCCCGCTGCAAAAAGAAAAAGACCTGCACCCGGTGGTTCCGGTATGCAGGTCTACTTCATCACGCGGGCTCTGGACAAACCAGAGCCCGCATGCAACCTGAACGACTTCATCGCCGCGGGGTGAATCCCGCTGCTACAAACTTCTAGTGTCCGCGGGAGAGGCCGCTGAACAGGCGGGAATACTCCCGGCCGTCACCCGAGCCAAAGCCCTGCCGCAGAACATTGTTGATCCTGCGCTGGAACGGATCGTTGGTCGGCTCAGAGAACGGGGGCACTGGGGCTGCCGCAGGTTCAACGGCTTCCTGAACAGGCGCGGGAGCCTCTTCCCTCATCTGCTGCACTTCCTCACGAGCTTCAACTGCGGGCATCTCCTGAAACTGAATCGGCCCGCCCGATGACGCGAGCGGCTTCAGAACCTCTGCAACCCGTTCAAGCCGGGTCTTCCGCTGCTCTAGCTGGTCAAGCTGATTCAGGATCTGCTTCAGCTCTGCATTCGCCTCTTCATACGCCGCGCGATATGTTTCATCTCTCATGTCAGCTCCAGGTCGGGGGAAAATTTCCATGCACGAAGGGTAGTCCAACGACAGGTTACCTCCAATCACCCAAAAGAACCATAGGTAACCACTTTCGGGTAAGAATGCCTGAATTGATTCGCTTTATCTTCGTCTCCTGAACAATGAGAGGGGTTATCTGCTCTCTTTTGCCGCACTTGGGGCAACTTCGCCCTTGCCGCTGGACACCTCCGCCGGCTTCAGCGGGGTTACCTTGATTCGGCTCACGCGCAGCCCGTCCATCTCCATCACGGTTAGCTCTCTGCCGTCGTAGACTACGTTTTCGCCCAAGGCCGGGATGTGGCCCAGCCGCATCAGAAGAAATCCGGCCAGCGTTTCCACCCCTCCGTCCCGTGGCAGCGTCCAATGCATCTGCGTCTCAAGATCGCGCAGGGTGACTCCGCCATCTAGCACAAAGGTCCCGCCTGCCGTGCCAAGGAGTGGCCTCGTCAGGTCGTCGAATTCGTCCTCCAGTTCTCCTGTCAACTGCTCCAGTGCATCCTCTGCCGTGACCAGGCCGACGGTCGAGCCAAATTCATCCACCACAATCGCCATCTGCCGCCTGCGGCGCTGGAACTCCTGGATCAGGTCGAGGACATTCTTCGTCTCCGGCATCACCAGCACATCTCTCATGACTTGCCCAAGGCGCAAATCCACAATGGCAGACCCGGCCTTTTCTGCCCCTCCACGATCACTGCGCACCACCGGCCTGAAAAACATCAGGCGAGCCAGATCCTTTGCATACACCACTCCAACAATGTGCTCCGTGCCGCGGCTCTCGTCATATACAGGAACGCGCGATAGCTGATGCTCAATGACCCGCGCACTCGCCTCTTCGATTGGCATGTTGGATGGTAACGAGAAGATCTGCTGGCGCGGCGTCATAATCTCGCGGATGGGCACATCGTCCAGTTCGAGCGCACGATGCACGAGCGTCTCCTGGAACGCAGGCAGCAATCCGACGCGCCGGGCCGCCGTCGCAATCAGCTTCAGTTCCTCAGGAGAGTGCACAGAAGCTCGTTCTGAAATGGGGACATCGAATCCGCGAAGAGCTGCCGCCGCGGAGTACCGCAGCGCCCGCACGGCAGGCCGAGCCAGGGTCATGAAGACCGACATCGGCGGCGCCACCGCCACGGCAAGAGCTTCGGCGCGGCGCAATGCCAACGAC
>JAJXWS010000132.1 GCA_021781495.1 Acidobacteriota bacterium
GCGTGCTGCCTGAAGATTTGCAGACAACGTGGAAGCGCCTGAAAGCGGCATTCGCGGGGTAATCCTGAAGCGCTGCAGGATGCGGGTTCAGTTCGGCTCTCTCGTCGCAGAATCGTCGCCGTCCGCCTCTGCTGCAAGAGCCAGCTGTGACTCGTCCCCATCGGCGCGATCCAGCAGCGTCTTCGGCATCGACTTCGTCGTGCGGATGCCAAGCTGCTTGAGCATCTCCACCTGGCGAATCAGGTTGCCGCGACCTTCTCCCAGCTTTTTCATCGCACTTGTGTAGCTTTGATCGGTCCGGCGCAGGCTCTCCCCGATGGCCTCCATATCGCTGACAAAGCCAACAAACTTGTCATAGAGCTCGGCTCCGCGGTCCATCACTTCTTTCACGTTGCGGGCCTGCCGTTCCTGTTGCCACAGCACGTGCACAATCCGAATCACATAGAGCAGCGTCGTCGGCCCCACCAGCAGAATGCCCTGCTTGTACGCATCGGCCCACAGATCGGGATCGTTCTGCAGCGCGAGCAGGAAGGCTGGTTCAATCGGCACAAACATCACCACAAAATCCGGCGCCTCTACTCCAGGCAGGCGGTGATATCCGGCCTTGGCCAGCCCCGCGATGTGTCCGCGCATGCTGGCGAGATGCAGCTTGAGTGCTGCCTTCCGCGCCTCTTCGTCCGTCGCGCTCACGCAGTCCGTATACGCAGTGAGCGAGACCTTCGAGTCGATGACGAGATTGCGTCCGCCGGGCAAAAAGACGATGACATCCGTGCGCACGGCCCGCGCGCGTCCTCCATCCTCGCTCTCGACGCCCGTAAACGGCTGCTGGAAGCTGTACTGCTCGCCCTCGCGCAGTCCGGCTTTGTCGAGCAGGTCGCGCAGAATGAACTCGCCCCAATCGCCCTGCGCCTTGGCCGAGCCGCGCAGCGCCGTCGTCAGGTTGCGGGCCTCCGCAGTCAGCTGCTGATTCAGCCCGCTCAGCGCGCCAATCAGGGTTTCGAGCTTGGTGACGCCGTTGTTCGAATCGAGTTGCGCCTTCTCCACCTTCTCGCGGAACTCCTTTATTTGTTCGCGCAAGGGGTTGAGCAGCGGCTGCAGCTCCTTCTGGCTTGCCTCAGAAAAGTTCTTCGACTTCTGCTCGAGAATCTCTCCGGCCAGCGCCTGAAACTGATTGGCAAGGGCGGTCTTGGCCTCATCGAGCAGCGCAAGCTTTTCAGCAATGTTCTTGCGCTCGTTCTCCAGTTCTTTTTCCAGCGCGCTGATACGGCCGGTCTTGTTGTTGACAGTCTCGCCCGCGGTTCGCAACTCCTCGCGCACAGCGTCGCGCTCCGCGCCGATGGCTGCAAGTGACCGTTCCCGTTCGGCGGCAAGCTTCTCAAACCCTGCCCGCGCGGCCGACTCAGCCTGCGCCTCGGCAAGTTGCTTCTGCGCCGTCGCCAGCGACTGAGTTGCTTCACCCGCCTTTTGCTCCAGCAGCGCCTTTTCTGTTTTTGCAGCGTTTCCGCGCATCCAGAATCCCAGCAGCAC
Organism: Acidobacteriota bacterium; assembly: GCA_021781495.1. Taxonomy (GTDB): domain Bacteria; phylum Acidobacteriota; class Terriglobia; order Terriglobales; family Acidobacteriaceae; genus Telmatobacter. Next base: position 1,528 of record JAJXWS010000132.1, read on the forward strand.
ACCTGCGATCAGCGCCACCCCGGCGATTACAGCCTGCGTCATCTTGACAATGTCCCTCTTCGCCTAATGTACGCTCCTGTTCGTCTTCCGCCTGTTCAAATTCCGCCGCTTACTCGTCCTGGGGACTCCTGCCCCTAGTCCTTGATTTCTCTCTGCTTTACACGTTCTCACCCGCCCGGTAGACTTGAAATTTCGGGGCCATGCGCAAATTTTCTGGCGCGGTGGTTGTCATTCCCCGCCGTGTGCCGGTATGGTATGTGGGCGGAATCAAAGGGATGGATGCCCGGAGACGATTCAAAAGATCCGTAGAACACGAGGAGAAGGACGCATGGCCGTAGAAGAAAAAGTGAAGCAGATCATCGTGGAGCAGCTGCAGGTGGACGAAGCCGAAGTGACACCTGGCGCAAGCTTCCAGGAAGACCTGGGCGCCGATTCGCTCGACGTGGTCGAGCTGGTGATGCAGTTTGAAGAGGCTTTCGATCTTGAGATTCCCGACGAGGACGCGGAGAAGATCAAGACCGTCAAGGACGCAATCGATTACATCGAGAAGAACGCGAAAGGCAAGTAATTGGTGAATCGTCGAGTCGTCATCACCGGCCTTGGGCTGGTGTGCGGTGTGGGCAACACCGCTCCCGAGGTGTGGCGGCAGCTACTGGCCGGGGCCAGCGGTATGGCTCCCATCCAGGGCTTCGACACAACGGGCTTCCCCGTGACGTTCGCTGCCGAAGTCAAGAACTTTGACCCGCTCAATTTTGTGGACAAGAAGGAGGCCCGCAAGATGGGCCGCTTCATCCACTTCGCTTTTGCCGCCGCACAGGAGGCAATGGCGCAGGCGGGTCTGGAGATTACGCCGGAGATTGCAGACCGCGCCGGCGTCTTTATCGGCTCCGGCATCGGCGGATTCGAGATTATCGAACGCGAACACGCCAGTCTTCTGGCCGGCGGGCCGCGCAAGATCTCGCCTTTCTTTATTCCCGCAGCGATTGTGAACATGGCCGCGGGCCAGCTCAGCATTCGCTACGGAGCGAAAGGCCCCATCTCCGCTACGGCCACGGCCTGCGCAACGTCCGCCAACTCCATCGGCGACTCGGTGCGGATGATTCTGCATGGCGACGCCGACGTGATGATCGCTGGCGGATCAGAGGCTGCGGTCACGCCGCTCTCCGTCGGTGGATTTGCCTCGATGCGCGCGCTCTCCACGCGCAACGACGATCCGACACACGCCAGCCGCCCGTTTGACAAGGACCGCGATGGCTTTGTGATCGGCGAAGGCGCAGGCATTCTCATCCTCGAAGAGCTGGAGTTTGCAAAGGCACGCGGCGCAAAGATTCTCGGCGAAGTCATCGGGTACGGCATGAGCGCCGATGCGTACCACATGACCGGCATTGCTCCGGAGGGTGCAGGCGCGCAGCGCAGCATGCGGGCGGCCCTGAAGGACGCTGGCATCCGGCCGGAGGACGTGGGCTACATCAACGCACACGCCACTTCCACTCCAGCCGGCGACGGCAACGAGTCGCGCGCGATTGAGCTGGTCTTCGGCGAGCATGCGCTCAGTCACACGCTCAAGGTGAGCGGCACCAAGTCCATGACGGGCCACCTGCTCGGCGGAGCGGGCGGGCTGGAAGCGGGCATCACCGTGCTGGCGCTGCAACACCAGATGCTGCCGCCCACGGCAAATCTGGAGACGCCAGACCTCGAGTGCAAGCTGGACTACGTGCCCAACAAGGCGATTCCGCACAGCTTTGATATCGCCCTGTCCAACTCATTCGGCTTCGGCGGCATTAACGCCACGCTCATCATGCGGCGCTGGACAGAATAGCTCGTCCGTCGCTTTTTGCACGCGAATCGACAGGAATCAGCCGAATACGGCCGCCCAGCCCACGCCGACCAGGACGAAGATCGCCCACCAGCCAAAGACCGCAACGTAGCCCGAGCTGCGCTTGACGCCGGCCACAATTGCCGTGCCCATTCCCAGCAGGACCAGCGTCCAGATTGTGGTGATGTCGAGCGAGGTTGCCAACCTGTACAGCGCCGGTCCGGTGTCCGCCGGGTTGAGGAAAGCGCCGACACTCGTGGGCGCGAAATTGGCGAGGTTGAAAGATTCCGGTGCGGCCCCTGCAAACAACACCACCGCGCCGAGCAGCGATTTGATGATGCCCGGCAGCCCGGCATACATCCACACGGCAAAGATGGCGCCAAAAGTGGCGCGACCGCCAAAGCCAAAGTTGATCGTGCCCCACAGCCCCAGGGACCCCAGGGCCAGTGCAGCCAGAATGAACACAGGCGTCGCGGCAAAGCTGCCTTGCATCGAGTACTGCATGAACTTCAGCGTTGTCTCTTTGCGCTCGGGCGTCGCCTGTTCCATTTGCTCCTCGGTCTTGGGATTCTGGTGCACGGTGTTCTGCGCAACCTGCGCCCATCCCACTTTGAAGGTGATCGCGGCAAAGAGAATATATGCAAACAATGACATCACCACCAGCGGCATCCACCAGCTTCGGTTGCCGCGCCGGATGTCTTCAAAGGTCTTCGAGGGCGCGGTGAAAATGCTGGCAATGCGTTGACCTTGCGTCAGACTCGACTCGACTTCTGCGGATTGAACCTGAGAGTCGCCCATGCGTGTGCCTTTCTTCTACGAGCTGCGGTTTGAGTTGCGCGGCACACCTCAGGAGGCTCTGCAGCA
>JAJXWS010000133.1 GCA_021781495.1 Acidobacteriota bacterium
CGGCCACCGAACAGCCATATCCCCAGCGGTCATTCTGCACGCCCGCCTGCGCCGACACATCCGTGAACGTGCCATCGCGGTTGTTGCGAAACAGCGCTGCATGCGGCGACGGCTCCTTGCCGTCCAGCGCGTCAAACGTCGAGCCGTTCACCAGGTAGATGTCCAGCCATCCGTCGTTGTTGTAATCAATCAGGCACACACCGGAGCCGTTCGTCTCCACGATGAACTTCTTCTCCGGCACGCCCATCTTGTGCGTCCAGCCGGACAAGCCCGCCTGCTTCGTAATGTCCTGAAACACCACCGGGCCCTGGTCCACAAAACCGCCCGCCGTGATCGGACGCTTCTGCTCGTCGTACACCGGCGCCGCCGCCACGCCAGAGGAGATGCCGCCCATGCCGTTCTGTTGCGGCTGTTGTGCGCGCAGCAGCAGGCAGCATGCGAAAAAAACGATTACCGGAATCGCATTAATCCAACGGCGAAGGCTCAAGGCAAGACTCCCACGGCTAAAAGTGTAGCCTAACGGCACAGAGCTCTTCCTCTGTCCCATCTCGCAGCTGTGCGCGAGCATGGCGTAGCGCAAGGCCCTCTTCATTCAGGCCGATTGACATCAAAGAGTTGTGTTGCATATCATTCGCCCGGTTCTGCGCGGAGCGGATTGCAGCATTGCCGTGGTCGGTTGCGACACCGCAGATGCTGCTCAGCAAATGTTTTCTACGATGCAGTCTCTGGCACCATCGCAAATCAACCTTGAATCTGCCTGTCACGGCTCTCGTTCGCGTCTGCTTATCGCTCGCCGGTCGCATTCGGCGAGCCTGAAATCATCACTGCAGAATCGTCCGTTCGAAGAGCCGCTCAGACACGCTCTGTAGAAAACAGGAGGCGTCCTCACATGTCGAGTATGCGCAAACGCACCATCGCCGTCGTCGCTTGCTTCTTGCCGATCCTCCTCACAGCCGCAAACATCCGCCGCGCCCAGGCACAGGCTGCCGACGCCTCCGCGCCGCGCGTAGATTCCAGAATGGCCCATGCAGCAGGCACACCGCCGCCCGAGTCTCTCCACTACAGGCAGGTCCAGCAGCGCCTTGCGCAGGGTTGGAACACATGGGATACCAACAGCGTCACCACCCACGTGCTTTTGCCCGCGGGCCTGGCCATTCACATCGGACTCAAACACAACACCACTGTGGCGAGCGATGCCTTTCTGCAAAACACGCTCATCGGCCGCCTCACCCCCGGCGCCGAAAAAGTGACTCCCGGCCCGCACTCCTGGGACGGCAGCTACACAGACCTGCGCATCGACTGGCGAGGCCACAGTTGGCGCATCCAGAGCGCGCACGACGGCAGCGACCTTGTTCTGCTCGCAACGCCGCTGCCGTCCACGCCGCAAGCTGCTCTTCCCGCCACGCTCGTCTTCACCGTGGACTTCCTGTGGAATCGCGCCGGCGACGTAAGCAAAACCGCAGACGGCATCCTCGCACATAGTCCCACCGGAAACATAGGTGTCTATTGCACCTGCGTCTCCACCTCGACTGACTCGCAGAGCGCGTTCCTCGACATCCCCATCGGCGGGCCTTATTTTGCTGCCGACCTCGTTCAGCCCATCGGCATCAGCACCGGCAGGCGACGCTCGCTGGCTGAGGTGCAGGCTGCCATCGCGCGCCAGGCTCAGGCCTACCAGCAGTCCATCCGCGCCGCTGGCAAAAACGCGCCCATCGTGGATGCCATCGAGACCACGCTCGGCTGGGATACCGTCTACGAGCCGTCGCACCATCGCGTCATCTCCCCGGTCAGCCGCGTGTGGAGCGTGGCCTGGGGAGGCTACGTGCTCTTTGACTGGGACACCTTCTTCGCAGCCACCATGGCGGCCATCGGCGATCGCGACCTTGCTTATGCCGACGCCATGGAGACCCTGCGCGAAGCAACCCCGGAGGGCTTTGTGCCCAACTACGCGCGCGCCCTGGGCTGGAAGAGCTTTGACCGCTCCGAGCCGCCCGTTGGCGCCATCACAGTGCTCGGCCTCTACCGCAAATTCCACGATCGCTGGTTCCTTCAGGATGCCTACCCGCCCCTGCTGCGCTGGAATACCTGGTGGGCCGAGCATCGCAGCATTCAGGGCTACATGGCCTGGGGCAGCAATGGCGACTACAAGCCCCGCAATCTGGACGACTCCTCCGCCGGCACGCGCCTCGGAGCCATCCTCGAGTCCGGCCTCGACAATAGCCCCATGTATGACCAGTCCACGTATGACCCGCAAACCCATCTGCTCGAATACGCCGACGTCGGCCTGATGAGCATGTTCATCGCCGACTGCGACGCGCTCGCCCAGATCGCCGATCTCCTCGGCAAGCCACAGGACGCCGCCATGCTCCGGCAGCGCAGCGCCGGCTATCGCGCTAAACTCGCCACCCTGTGGAGCGAGCCAGCCGGCATCTTCCTTAACAAAGACCTGCGCACCGGCCAGTTCAACACGCGCCTCTCGCCCACCAACTTCTACCCCATCCTCGCGCACGCAGCCACGCCGCAGCAGGCCCAAACCATGATCCAGCGGCACCTGCTCAATCCCGACGAGTTCTGGGGGCAGTGGATTCTCCCTTCCATCGCCCGCAACGACGCCGCCTTCCACGACCAGAACTATTGGCGTGGCCGCATCTGGGGGCCGATGAACTACCTCGTCTATCTCGGACTCCAGAACTACGACCTGCCGGACGTCCGCCGCCAGTTCGCGCAGAAGTCCTACGACCTCTTTCTAAAAGAGTGGAAGCAGAACGGCCACGTCCACGAGAACTACAACGCCATTCTCGGCACCGGTGACGATGTCTCCAACAGCGACCGCTTCTATCACTGGGGCGCGTTGCTGGGCTACATCCAATACCTGGAGCAGGGCGGCGGGCAGCAATAACAGCCGATACTGCGGATGAGCCTCCCTCGCCTCATCCGCAAAACCGCTATCATGGACCCAGAGCAGCACGAGGCTCCGGCATGCCCGACCCAACCATCTTCATCTCGGCCGGCGAGGCCAGCGGCGAGCACTACGGCGCCCTGCTCGTGCAGGCGCTCCAGCGCCATCTGCAAGCGGCCGGGCAATCCGCGCGCTTCATCGGCATGGGCGGTCCGCGCATGGCGGCGGCAGGCCTTCAACCCATTGTCCGGTCAGAAGATATGGCCGTCATGGGCATCACGGAGGTGGTCCGTCATCTGCCCCGCATCTACGGCGAGTTCCGCAAGCTCAAGCGCGCCATCCGCGAACAGCGCCCCGCCGTCGCCGTCCTCATCGACTTTCCCGATATCCATTTCCGGCTCGCGGCACAGTTCCACCGCCTCCGCATCCCCGTCATCTTTTTCGTCAGCCCGCAGCTCTGGGCGTGGAAGAAGCACCGCATCAAACTTGTGCAAAAGTACATCGACAAGATGCTGGTCATCTTCCCCTTCGAGCAGTTCTTTTACCGCGAGCACGGAGTCGATGCCGAGTTTGTCGGGCATCCGCTCGCCGATCTGCCCCTGCCCACCATCTCCCGCGAAGAGTTCGCCAGCCAGAACGGCCTGGACCCGGCCGGCCAGTGGATCGGTCTGCTTCCGGGCAGCCGCCCCCGGGAGATACGCGACAATCTGCCGGAGATGCTTGCCGCCGCGCGTATCCTTGCCCTGCGCGGACCATCCCCCCACACCGCCCATGGTGGCCTGGAGTTTGTCCTCCCGCTCGCGCCTACCCTTACCCCGGCACAGCGCCAGATGGTCCGCCAGTTCGTCGCTGACCACGCCAGCGGCCTGCCCGTCCGGCTCACAGACGATGCGCGCGCCGCGCTCCACCATGCCCGCGCCTCCATCGTGGCCAGCGGCACCGCCACCGTGGAGGCGGCCCTCATCGGCAATCCCTTCGTGGTCGTGTATCGCGTCTCGCCCATCACCTACGCCATCGCCCGGCGCGTTGTCCATGTGCCTCACGTGGCCATGGCCAACCTCATCGCCGGCCACCGCGTCGTGCCGGAGCTCATCCAGAACGACTTCTCCGCCCCCAATATCGTCCAACACCTTGAGCCGCTGCTACCCGATGGCCCCCTCCGGCAGTCCATGATGGAGGAACTGACCAGGATTCGCGGCCTCCTCAACCCCCACCCTGAAGCTCAGGGCGGCAACAGTGGCGCAATCGACCGGGTGCAAAATATCAAGC
>JAJXWS010000134.1 GCA_021781495.1 Acidobacteriota bacterium
TCCTGCGGCTGAGGCGCCCAGTCGGCAAAGATGCCGGGCAGGCGGCCGGCGGCGAGAGCGAGTGCGAAGTTCATGCGGTCCACGAGCGAACCGGTGCTGACCCAGTCGGTGGACTTCCAACTGTAGCCGCTGGGCGGAATGCAGCCGTAGAGGGGCATGCCCATCTGGCGGAGCGCGTTGGCGACGGGGCGCAGGTTATCGACGCTGGCGTCGCTGGCGCGGAGCGCGGAGACGACGTACTCGATGGGGGTTTTGACCTTGGCGTGATAGCTGCTGGCCGACCAGAACTCCGGCGAGTGGTAGAGGGTGCTGAGAACCGCTGCGATGTCACCGCCGGTGGTCATGTAGGTGTGGGCCATGCGATCGATGAGCGGCTGCGGGGGGTCGTCGGAGACGAAGCGGATGGCGAGCTCGCGCGAGAGGAACTGGGCAGTCGCGGGACGCGTGGCCAAGAAGTGGAGCAACTCACGGCCTTCTGCTTCGCCGTGGTCTTTGAACTTCTGCCCCATCACTTTTTTGGCGCCGGGCTCGTGGCGGTTGGGATTGAACTCAAAGCCGCCGCCACGCTGCGGCTGGGCGACGCCCCAGCCGGTGAGGATGCGCGCGACCTGGGTGACATCGGCCTGCGTGTACCCGCCGTTGACGCCGAGAGTGTGCAGCTCCATCAGCTCGCGGGCGTAGTTTTCATTGAGGCCTTCAGGCGCCTGGCGCTGATTGGCAGGGCGGCGCGACGCGTTGAATGCGGCGCGCTCTGCGGCAATGGAGTGTGGACCGATGCTGCTGGCGTTGTCGAGATAGAGCAGCATGGCGGGGCTGTGGGCGGTGGCTTCAAGCAGAGCTTCAAATTTGCCGAGGGCCAGGGGACGGATGATGTCGCGCTCGAAGCTGACGAGCTCGTAGGGCATGACCTCGTCTTTGCGCAGGTAGATGTTGAAGTGATTGAGCCAGAAGTCGGTCATCACCTCCTGAAGCTGCGCAGAGGATTCGATGTCGCGGGTGAGGCGCTGGGCGATGAGCTCGTCGACGACGGTGGCTTCGGGATTTTCAAGCGCAGAGACCAGCTCAGCCTGTTGCGGTGAGAGGCCGGAGACGAGGTCGGCGCGCTCCTTCGGCTTCAGGGATTTGAGAAAGGTGTCGAGCTCGGGCTGGCGCATGGAAACGAGACGGCTGACGCGCTGCTGGGCCGGCAGGCCGAGGATGTCCTGGGTCAGGAGCGTGTCGACCGGGGGCTGAGCGGGCGCAGAAGGGGAGGGTTGTGCGCTACCGGACATCATTTCCTGCGAGGCCGGCTCGCCGGCGCGGTTCATGGGATTCGCGTTGGGGCCTGCTTCGTTCTGGCCTTCCATTGCGGGGGCATTCATCCCAGAGGCGGGAGCGGCGGTCTGCTGTGGCAGGGGAGCATTCTGCTGGCGCTGCTGCTGGAGTCGAGCCGAGACGCGATCCATCTGGTTTTCGTAGATGGCCTGCAGCGGCTCGCCTGTGGGCACGGAGAGTCGGCCGTTGAGGGCCTGGCGAATGAGAGCGTTGCTGGGCAGTTGATAGAGCAATTGATCGGTATTCAACTGCATGGCCGGGTATCGCACGAGGCGACGGTTGAGGTCGGAAGAGTCGATGGAATCGGGATGGAGCTGCTGCTCGAACCACTTGTCGAGGCCGATTGAGCGGACGACTTCAAGGTCGCCGGGGCGTGGGCCGAAGGTGAAGCGGTTGAGCGCGTGGAGGATGCGGGTGTCGCCCTGGAGCTGAGTGGAGCGGTAGGCGGTGCGCGAGGATGCAACGGGCGTCTGGGCTGCGACCTGTGCCGTGACCAGGCCGGAGGGGCTGAGCAGGCTCAGACAGAGCAAAGCCGAGACAGTACCGTGAAAAGGCTGCATCCTGAGGACTCCTCCAGCAAATAAGGGGACGTTTGCCCTGCCAGACGCACGGGCGTGCTGAAGGCTCAAACGCCGATTGCCGGGAAAAGTTGTGGCGGGTAACCGGAAAGGGCTAGGGGGAGGGTCGGAAGGGAGCAGCGATGAGGCGGGTTCAACAGCCCTTTTTGCAGCGGGCCATGATGGCGGCGTGGAGGCGATCGCGGAGGCTGGGCGGGAGCTCGTAGATCTCGTGAGAGCGATAGATTTCGATAGTCTTGCGGGTGGTGTTGAGGGTGACTTCGCAGTGCTCGCAGCCCTTAAGATGCTGCTGGAGCTCGGCGCGCGTGTTGGGAGCTACCTCGTCGTCAATGAGGTCATCGAGGAGGGCGAGAAATTCAGAACAGGTCACTTCGCACTCCCCTTTTTTCTGCGGAAATAGCGGCTGAGGCGCTCACGAAGCTGGAGACGGGCGCGAAGGAGCCGTGATTTGACGGCGGGTACGCTGAGGCCGAGGGTCTCCGCAGTCTCTTCGGTGGAAAGGCCGTCCACGTCACGCAGGACGAAGACGATGCGGAAGCCGGGCGGCAGACCCTGAATGGTCTTGCGGAGGATTTCGGCAAGCTCGGCCTGGGTGTAGTTCTGCTCGGGGTCGGGAGCCCAGTCCGCGAGGTCGCGTGGAACGCTGCCCTCTTCTGTCTCGACATCCTCGTCGATGGAGACCATTTTTCCGGTGCGCCGTTTGCGCAGGCGCATGAGACTCTCGTTAACCGCAATGCGAACCAGCCACGTGTAGAACTTTGAGTTGCCCTGGAACTGGTCGAGCTTTTCAAATGCCTTGAGGAAGGCGTCCTGCATGACGTCTTCAGCGTCTTCGCGGTTCTGGGTGATGTGCTGCGCGATGCGGAAGACCTGGCGTTCATATTTGCGGACCAGTGTGTCGTAGGCGGAAACGTCACCGGCGCGCACCTGTTCGACGAGTGCGACGTCGGGGTGCTGCTCGTTTTCGCCCGCAACTGATTGGATGGTCGCCATAGGGAATGGTTGCGGAAATCCCCCGAGAAAAATGAAAGGGACTGCCGCGGAGCCTGTAACTAGAGTGTATCGGAGGGCGGTGGGGGTGACAAAGCCGGCCGGCTCACATTGGGATGGGGAGCGACGTCTTTTCGATGAGCGGGCGCCACGGGTGACACCGTTGGTACGCGGGGGTTGCGACCCTGAGAGTTCAGCTTAGAGTGAAGATATGAGCGATGTGCGGACAATCGATGGTGCACGGGGCTGGGTTCGAGTGACGGCGGCTCTGCTGGCGGGAGTGCTGACTGTTCCTCCTGCAGGCGCACAGAGCGCTGCGGAAGATACACACGGATCGTCGAGTTCGACATCGCAGACTGCGAAGAAACATCCGGCGACGCCCAGCACGCACAGGAAAGCACTCCGAAAGAAGCATCCGCCTTCGGCGCGGACACGGCGCATCCGGCAGGCCTTTGTGGCGTCCGCCGAATTGCAGCCGATGGCGCAACAACTGGCGACGATGCGAACTCCTGAGGCGTATGCGGGCGTGGCAGCGTATGCGCGGCGGCATACGGGCGAGTCGGCGGCAGCGGCATACCTGGCTCTGGGGCATGCGTATCTGCTGGACAAGCGCGATGCAGATGCGGCTGCGAATCTGGAGAAGGCGCGCGCTGCGGGCGATCTGCTGGCGGATTATGCGGATTTTCTGGGCGCGGAGGCGCAACACGGCGCCGGAGATGACCGAGCGGCTGAAGTCTTGCTGAAGGGATTCGCCGCGCGTTATCCGGACAGCATTTTTGTGGCGCAGGCGCCGGAAACAGAGGCCGAGGTGCTGCTGGCGATGCAGAAGGCGGAAGAAGCAGGGCGCGTTCTTGATGCGGCTGCGAACGCGCCTGCGGCCGGGCGGCCGGGATACCAACTGGCGAAGGCAGAGGTCGCGGAGGCGCTGGGGCAGAACGCGCAGGCCATCGGATACTACAAAGCCTTGCTGGTGGCGCACCCTCTGACGGATGAAGCGGAGAAGGCGCGGGCCAGGCTGACGGCGCTCGGCGCGGAAGGGACGCTGACGGTCAGCGAACTGCGGAGTCTGGCGGATGCCTACTATCGGGCGCATCGCTACAACCTGGCGAGCGAGCAGTATCGCGCGCTGGTGAGGAAGTCGGAGCTGCCGCAAGGGACGCGGGACGGATTCGAGATTGCTGCCGCGGCGTGCGATTTGAAGCTGAAGCGGCTGACGGTTGCAGAGGCGGAGGCATTGCCGGACTCGCAGGACGAAAATGGTGCGCGAAGGATG
>JAJXWS010000065.1 GCA_021781495.1 Acidobacteriota bacterium
CGGCACTGCGTTTACTGAGACCATCGAGGCCCGCGAAGGCGTCACCACCGGCATCTCCGCCGCCGACCGCGCTCACACCATCCGCACCGCCATCGCGCCTGCCGCCACTTACGCCGATCTCGCTCGACCCGGCCACATTTTCCCGTTGCGCGCCCGCCGCGGCGGCGTCCTCGTACGCGCCGGCCAGACCGAGGCCTCCGTCGACCTCGCCCGCATGGCCGGTCTCAACCCCTCCGGCGTCATCTGCGAAATCATGCGCGACGACGGCGAGATGGCCCGCATCCCCGATCTCATCCCCTTCTGCAATCAGCACGGCCTGCGCATCCTCACCGTCGCCGAGCTCATCCGCTACCGCCTGCGCAACGAGCGCTACATCGTCCGCGCCGGCGAAAGCCGCATCCAGACCCGCTACGGCGAGTTCCGCATGATCGCCTATGAGAGCGAGGTCAACGGCGGAGAAAGTCACATCGCACTCGTGCGCGGCGATCTCTGCCCCGGCTGCCCCGCGTATCAGGAGGGCATGCCCGGCCTCGCCTCCGCCGACGCCTCTCGCGAGCCCTGCGCGCATCCCGTGCTCGTCCGCGTCCACACCCGCTGCACCGCCGGAGACGTCTTCGGCGCCGACTGCAACTGCCGCGAGGTCCTCGACCAGTCCATGCGCATGATCGCCGAAGAAGGCTGCGGAGCCATCCTCTACCTCCACAACGCCTCGCGCGGCTTTGAGATTGAGCAGACCCCCGTCCTCGCCACCGCATTCGAGCCCGGCGGCGCAGCCATCCCCGCGCGCACCGCCGATCTGCCTGAGGCCCGCCTCGTCCTCCACCGCGAGCTGCGTGCCCGCGAGGGCTCCCAAGCCCGCAGCGGACGCATCCTGCGCGCCATCGGCCTCGGCGGACAAATCCTCTCTGACCTCGGCATCCATCGCATCCGCCTGCTCTCCAACACCCCCATGCACATCCCCGCATTGGAGGGCTTCGGCCTCGAAATCGTCGAGCAGGTGCCCATCCCTGTCGAGGAATGCAGCCGGGTCAAGTGAGCCGGGATGGCCGACCTTCCGCCTGTCCTCAAGCCGGTGCGCATCTTGGGCACCGGCCGATCTTTCTCCACATCAGATCGCTGATTCTCATGCACTGTCTGTATGATGATGAACGAGTCCCTCAAGACGGGCCGCAGTTGGCAAGAATGCTCATTGCGTCGAAATTCTGTTTATTCACCGCAGCCTTAGGCCACAAAGTACTCGCACGAGGAAAGGTCTGATTCGATGAGCGTTCATTTGGTGAATCCCAGCGACAATTCTTTCGGTACCGCTGTCATTACGCCCAGATGGCTTTTTGTCCTTGCCGCCGCAACACCGCAGGTGGCGGGCGATCCCATCCTTGTCGATGAGTCTCTGGAGCAGATCGTACCGGAGACAATCCAGCCGGGAGATATCGTCGGCATCAGCGTCCACACCGGCAACGCCCTGCGCGGCTATCAGGTGGGCCGCATGGCCCGCAGCCGCGGCGCGTGGGTCGTCTATGGCGGCATCCACGCCACGCTGTTCCCTCAGGAAGCGCTGGAGCGCGGCGAGGCACATGCCGTGGTCAAGGGCGATGGAGACATCGCATGGGGCAAGGTCGTCGCCGATTGCCTCGCCGGGAATCCCCAGAAGATCTATGAGGGTGGCCGCATTGAAGGCAGCGAGTTTCTGATCGCGCGCTGGGATCTGATGAACCCGGAAAAGTACATGTGGGCCTCGGTGCAGACCATCCGCGGCTGTCCCAAGCACTGCTCCTTCTGCAGCGTCTGGCGCACGGACGGGCAAAAGCCGCGGCAGAGAAATCATCAAAGAGTCATCGATGAAATCATCGGGCTGCGGCGGATCGGGTTTCGATTCATTGCCCTCGCCGACGACAATTTCTACCCGGTCACGTTGACCGATCTGCGACAGGCCCGGGACCAAAACAACCTGGCCAAGCTCGAAGAGCTCACGGCCATCCGCAAAGAGCGTTTCCAGCTGATGGAAGAGCTCGCCAAGCTGCCAAAGGACATGGTGTTCTTCACCCAGATAACGATGGAAGCGGGCGAGGACGGCGACTATCTCGATGCGATGCGGAAGGCCAACATCAAGGGCGCTCTTGTTGGCGTTGAGGCGGTAACGCCGGAGGGCCTCAAGGCGGTCTTCAAGGACTGGAACTACTCCGGCGAGGCTTTGGCGAAGCAGTTGCAAACATTCCGCCAGCACGGCGTGCATGTGCTCGGCTCGTTTATCTTCGGCTTGCCGACGGACAGGCCGGCGACCTTCGACGCGACCGTCGAGATGGCCATGAAGGCGGGCGTCACCTTTGCCCAGTTCGTCATGATGACGCCGTTCCCGGGCACCGTCGACTTCGGCCGCTGGGAAAAGGAGCAGTCCGCGAACCCAACCATGGTCGGCGATGTGCCGATTACCCGCTATTGGCTGATTCCCATCGAAGTCCGCCCCAAGATGTTCACGCCCCACCCCACCATGAGCTCCGATGAAATTCGTGAGCGCACGCAAAAAGTGTGGGACAGATTTTATGACTGGGGTGCAATCTGGAAGAGATCGTCCTGCACGCCCACGTTGCGCGCCAGGATTGCGTTCATCTTCCTCTCCAAGCTCTACCGGCAGATGTACGCGGGTACAGGCATCTCAACCGACAGCGCCCGCCGCAAGAAATCCAAGGCCTGGGCGCGCTGGACCGCCCGTCACTGCAAGAAGCTTTTCCAGGCAAAGCCCATGCCGGAACTCGCTTTGCCCGATTGGGGAATCGGAATGTCGTCTGCCATGGGTCAGGCGGCCTTTGCGGGCGGCGACGGAGGAAAGGTTCAAGGGCCGTTCATCGTGATGGGCGACAAGTAACCCTGGTTGAGTGTGTCATGCAGAAAGGGCAGGTGCCTTCGCTCCTGCCCTTTCTTGTTTTTACTTACAGAAAAATCCAGAAGCGCGATCTACCAGCCCAGCACATAAGCAAAAATCAGCGGAGCCACAATCGACGCATCGCTCTCGATGATGAACTTCGGCGTATCCTCGCCCAGCTTGCCCCACGTAATCTTCTCGTTCGGCACCGCGCCGGAGTAGGAGCCATAACTCGTCGTCGAGTCGCTGATCTGGCAGAAGTACGCCCACAGCGGCACGTTGTCGCGCTGCAGGTCCTGGTGCAGCATCGGCACCACGCAGATCGGAAAATCGCCCGCGATGCCGCCCGCAATCTGGAAGAAGCCCAGCGGTGTCTTCGCCGTCAGATCCGTATACCAGTCCGCCAGCTTCATCATGTACTCAATACCAGTCCGCACCGTGTGCACGTTCTTCACGTCGCCGCTGATGCAGTGTCCCGAGTACATGTTCCCCAGCGTTGAGTCCTCCCAGCCGGGCACAAAGATCGGCAGATTCTTCTCCGCCGCCGCCAGCAGCCAGCTGTTCTTCGGATCAATCTGGTAGCTCTTCTTCAGCTCGCCCGACAGCAGAATCTTGTACATGAACTCGTGCGGAAAGTAGCGCTCTCCGGCCTGGTCCGCGCGCACCCACTCCTGCAGCACCACGTTCTCAATCCGGCGCATCGCTTCCATCTCGGGAATGCATGTATCCGTCACGCGGTTCATGTGGCGGCTCAGCAGCGCCGCCTCGTCCGCCGGCGTCAGGTCGCGATAGTGCGGCACCCGCTCATAGAAGTCGTGCGCCACCAGGTTGAACACGTCCTCTTCCAGGTTTGCGCCTGTGCAGCTGATTCCGTGAATCTTGTCCTGCCGAATCATCTCCGCCAGCGAGAGCCCCAACTCCGCCGTGCTCATCGCGCCGCCAATGGTCACAAACATCTTGCCGCCCTCGGCAAGCAACTTGTTGTAGCCCTCCGCCGCGTCCACCAGCGCCGCAGCATTAAAGTGCCGATAATGATGCTTGATAAACGATGTAATTGCCGACATGTTTCTACACTTTCTCCCACTCCTAACCTAACACAGCACCCCCTGAACACCGCATCAATCCAGCCTTTCCGCATCATTCCCCGGCTGCGGTTGCCCCACCCTGGCCCTTCGCGTCAGCGAAGGACAGGGCGGGAAACACCCATCTCTCACAGCCACGGAATCGGGTGCCCCATCCATGCGTCCGCGTAGCGGGCGACATGGGTGGGAGACCACACCCCCCAGCCAACCACTGTCCTCTTGAGCGAGCGCAGCGAGTCGAAAGATCCGCGGTTGCTTTTCACACCCTCCGCAGCACTCCGATCCCCGGGTGCCCCATTCATGCCGCGCTTTTGCGGCATGAGTGGGAGACCACACCCCCCAGCCAACCACTGTCCTCTTGAGCGAGCGCACCAAGTCGAAAGATCCGCAGTTGTTTTTCCGGTCCGCCCATCAGAACCCCTCCGGTCCCCGGGTGCCCCAGGTCTCGCTTCTGAGACCTGGGAAACCAACTCCCCCACCCAGCCCGTCCTCCCCAAACGGTACAAACCCCATGTCAACACCTCAAATCTAGATCCACGTTCTAACCCGCTGAAAACACAACGAAAATTCTTCCCGTCCGACGTGCGAACAATTTCCGCCCATTTCGCTAACCTTGAACTATGCCGAACCCTGTAGCCAGAATCAGGGGCAGTCACCACCAGGGCTAGCAGCGGCGCAGCGGGAACAGAAACAAAGGGGGTACCCCCCACCCCCCCCCTGAAAATTTTGTTTTCCACAGAAAATCGTGCGAAAAATTCCGCACATCAATCCAGACCAATCCAGTCCGCTTCCGCAAATCCGCCGCCTCGCTGACTCGCCGCCTCGCCGGATCTCCGCGCACACCGTCGCGCGAAACAAACGCAGTGCTCAGTCTCCGCTGCATCCTGTGACTCGAGTCACTGCGGCGCTTTTCGTTTCGGCTTTTCCTGTTGTGCAGCGATCTTCGCAACAGATTCCGTGCAGAGAATCGTCCCATTTCTCTGCAACACGGAGGGCAGAGTCCCGGGAAGGATCGGCTGCCAGGCCAGTTCTTCCCGGAGAAAGAAGACGGCAGGATGGGTGAACGCTCGATTGTTCGATTAACCTCAACCGCAAGCACGTCAAACCGGGTCCCACAATCAGTTCCGCCGGGCCTTCTACAAAATTCCAGAACCCGCTCCGTAGTCTCCGCGCGCCTGCGCCCAGCGGCGCTTGCCCTCGGCATCACGCTCCTGGCGTTCGGCCGCGTCCACGCGCAGACCGACTGCCTCGCCTGCCACGGCGACAAGTCCATGCAGGACGCCTCCGGCCACAGCGTCGCCGTCGATGGCGCCACCTTCAAGGCCAGCATCCACGGCAGCCTCCAGTGCAGCGACTGCCACGCCGACATCAAAGAGTATCCGCATCCCGAGCACATGGCGCCCGTGCAGTGCAGCAAGTGCCACACGGACCAGTCCACGCAGGTCTCCGAGAGCGTGCACACCCGCGCCTCTTCGCACCCCTGCACCAGTTGCCACGGCGATCCGCACACCATCTTCCCCAAGAGCGACGCCCGCTCCACGGTCTATCCGCTCAACGTGCCCGAGACCTGCGGCTCCTGCCACGGCAACGCCAACATGGCGCGCCAGCACGGTCTCCCCAATGTGTACCCGTCCTACATGGACTCCATCCACGGCTTTGCTCTCAGCAAAGGTGGTCTTCTTGTGGCAGCCAACTGCCAAAGCTGCCATGGCTCGCACCACATCCTCAGCCGCAAAAATCCGCAGAGTCCCACCTACAAAAGCAACATCCCCAAAACCTGCGGCTCCTGCCATGCCAAAATCGACATGGACTTCGAGAATGGCATCCACGGAAAGGCGCTTGCCGCCGGCAAATCCAACGCGCCCGTCTGCACTGATTGCCATACGGCTCATGCCATTCAGCAGCCCACGCAGTCGGAGTTCCGCATGCAGTCCACGCCCATCTGCGGGTCCTGCCACAAAGACAAATTCACCGGCTACCGCGACACCTTCCACTCGCAGCTCGGCCTGCTCGGTGGCTATGTAGAGACGGCACGCTGCTGGGATTGCCACGGCGCGCACGATGTCCTTCCCGCTTCTGATCCGAACTCGCCCATTGCCCCCGCAAACCTGGTGCAGACCTGCGGCCGTTGCCATGCCGGAGCCAATGCCAGCTTCGTGCAGTATCAGCCGCATGCTGACTCGCGCAATCGCAAGATGAATCCCGCGCTCTACTACGTGCGCCTGTTCATGAATACGCTGCTCATCAGCGTGCTCACATTTTTTGTAATCCACACTATCCTCTGGCTGTTCCGCTCCCGGTATGAACAGATCCGGAGTCGGTCCGCAAAAGGAGGCAAGGATGCCTGATCTGGAGCAAAAGGAAGTCTCGCCGAACCCGGCTGCCGAACCCGCTCCGCGCCCCGCGGAAGAGCGATACTTCATGCGCTTCACGCGCGAGCAGCGCTATCTTCACGCCGTTCTGTTCACCACCTTCCTCGGTCTTGCCGCCACCGGTCTGCCGCTTCGCTTCAGTGACAGTGTCTGGGCCCGCGCCATTGCCGGCAGTGTCGGCGGCTTCGGCGCCATCCTCTTTTTCCATAAGCTCTGCGCAGTCGTGCTCACCGGCGCTTTCCTCGTTCACGTCAAAGACGTCTTTACCCGCGGACTCCTCCATCGCCAGAAGGGCATCTTCTGGGGACCCACTTCCATGGTAGCCAACTGGAAGGATGCCAGGGACCTCTTCGGCCACCTGCGCTGGTTCATCGGCCTTGGAGACAGGCCAAAGTTCGAGCGCTATGCCTACTGGGAAAAGTTCGATTACTGGGCTGTCTTCTGGGGCATGATCGTCATCGGCTTCTCAGGCTATGCCATGTGGTTTGCGCCGTTCTTCGCGCACTTCCTGCCCGGCTGGGCCTTGAATGCCGTGCTGGTCATTCACAGTGAAGAGGGTCTGCTCGCCATCCTGTTTATCTTTTCCATTCACTTTGTCAACACGCACCTGCGCCCAGACAGCTTCCCGATGGATATGGTCATCTTCACCGGCGTCGAAAGTGAAAAGGAATTCAAAATCAAGCGTCCAATGGAGTATCAACGCCTCGCAAGCCAGGGCCTGCTCGATGCCAGGCTCGCCACCGCTCCGCCCGTCTGGCTCGTCAAGTTCTCCCGGATCGTTGGCTTTACCGCAATCTTCATCGGCCTCACGCTTCTCGCGCTCACCGTCAGCGAATACTTCGTCTGAGCCTGCCCTGCGCGCACTTCCAGCGTGCAGAAAAGAGGTCCGGCACAAAACCGTGCCGGACCTCTTCGCAAAACTCCAGTTGTAAGCCGAGTGCGGCGAAAAGCCGCGAACCGGAATCAAGCTCGCGCGACTCGCCTCACAGGCGCCAGTCATCCGCGCGCCAGTTCTTGATGCGTTCCTTGATCTGCTTGCGGTTCAGGTTATGCTCCAGCGCCTGCTTGGCAAGCGACACCACTTCGTCGTCCGCCGCAAAGCGCAGGCCAATCAGCTGATCCTCGCTCAGCCGAGCAATCTGTGCATGCCACTCCAGTGGAGCCAGCGTTTGCAGCCGCAGTCGCTCTTCCAGCCGAATCACGCGATCCTGCACCTTCAGCGGATACTGGCGCATGCGGAACAGTGCGACGAAGGCCACCAGAGACAGCACCACCAGCCATGCCGCGAAGAAGTCAGTATGCCGCACCAGATGCACGATAGCGAACACCAGGTTCAGCACCAGCGTCAGAAAAAGTACAACGTGATAGGGCGGATCGAACTTGGCGTGATTCTTAAGGTTCTGTGGTGTCTTTGCCATGGGATGCAATTATCTCATGCAGGCCATCGGATGCAACGGTCTCGGTTGGCGTATCCGTTTCGCCCAGCTGCGCGGCCGTGCCCGTGGTCTGTTCGCTTGTCACAGTGCCATGCATCTCCGTTTGATCGGGGGCAGCCAGCGGGGCAAGGTTTCCGTTTGCCAGAATCTCAGGGTGCTTGGGAATGAGGTGGAAGCGCCCACGAACGAGATAGTCCACAAAGATTCCGCCTGCAAGGTACGGATTCAGCGCAGTCAGCGGAATGGCATAGCCGGTTGTCATCAGTGACTCGGCAATGCTCTTGTTGGATCGGCTCATGCGGCGATAGCCGGGAATCTGCGGAATCTCGAAGATCTGCAAATCGGTTTCAGGATGCTTGCGCGAGTACCGCACCAGCTTGTAGGCAATCTGCTTCGGAGTGGTCGTGCCCGCATCGGGAAAGATGCTGCGATGAAACGTATGCGGAAAGTAAAAGTTCAGCGTGGTGCGCGCAAAGTCAGCGCAGTTGTTAAAGATCAGCTGAAAGTGTGAGACGTTCTCCGCCGCATTCATCCGGGCAATCAGCGCGTCATCCTGCTGTTCCGTGGTGGCAAAGCGAAACGCGTAGATGCGGCGCTGGTAGGCCACGCCCACCAGTTCGGTCCAGCCGCCGTGCACCAGGTTGCCCGGCTGCAGATTCTCGCCCAGGCTCAGCAGATGCGTCTCGTGATAATGGTTGCGCAGGCGCTCCACCGTCTTGCGATCCACGCGCGCGGGAATCTGCGCGGCGTTTTCCACCGAGTAGAGGTAGGGAATCAGCGGAATCGCAACCCAGTCGTAGCCGGAGATGCCCTGGTACCGCGAGATGACCGCGCCCAACTCTCCCGGCTGGCAACGGCGCAGCTTGATCGGAGTCTCAGCGCAGACGCGCTCAAAATAAACGGCGGTATGTCCCGTGGGATTCAGCGCGCCGAAGAAGCCATAGGGCTCCTCCATCAGCAGCGCCGCCTGCGCACGGCAAAGCGGGCAAAAGGCTGCCAGAAATAGAATCGCCATCAGAGCGAATGCAGTTGAGCGTGGGATGCGCATCGAAGGCACAAGTTCCTTTGGTCGAAAAATCACAAAACAGGCAAACTTTCCCTTATTCAGTATGCCGTATATCTCGCTGGGAACAAGGCTCTTTGCGGACGCGGGTGCCTTGATTGCAACAATTTCAAGGAAATTTCATGGCAGGTCATCGTCGCGAAGCACCACAGCAGGTGCGGTTTGCCATGCTTTCTCCTTAGACACTTTTGTCACGCAAAGGTTGTGCACGGTGAGCCCCCGCGTGGAAGATCTTGCTCAAGCAACCATCGTGTGACGCCGTCGAGGGTCATCTGATACCGTTATCTTTCGAAATTTCCGCCCGGCTGCCCGAGCGCAAATCTTCCTCAATCCCTGCTGGTGAGGTTGCCTGTGAAACTCCGTTCTCTCGTCCTGTTCGCCATCCTTCCCGCTGCCGCGCTTTCGGCGCAGGTAACGCTGCCCAGGGTTCTGTCCGACCACGTGGTTCTCCAGCGCGATCGTCCGGTGCATATCTGGGGCATGGCCGCGCCGTCAGAATCCGTGACCGTCCGCTTCCGCGGGGAAACGCGCTCCACGCAGGCCGGGCCGCTGGGGCGGTGGAGCGTCTACCTCAAGCCCGGCGCCGCAGGAGGCCCCTTCGATCTGACAGTGAAGGGAACACCCGCAGCCGGCAGCTCCAGCGCGGAGCAGACCATCACGCTCCACGACGTGCTGGTGGGCGACGTCTGGCTGGCCTCTGGTCAGTCCAACATGGAGTTCGAGATGTACAAGGCCGCCACCGCAGACGAAGACCTTCCGCACGCAGCCAATGCCAACATCCGGCTGCTGGTGGTCAAGAAAAACGCCGCGGACTTCGCGCAGGATGACGTGGATACAGACGGCTGGGCGCAGTCCAGCCCGGAGTCGGCCCACAACTTTTCCGCCGTGGCGTGGTACTTTGCACGGGAGATCGCGAAGCGCGAGCACGTCCCCGTGGGCGTCATTGACTCAACATGGGGCGGCACCGTGGCAGAGGCCTGGACGCGGCTCACAGCGCTCGGCGCCGATGCATCGCTTGCGCCGCTGTTCGTTTCACGCGGCAAAATGACTGACCGCGAAGCCGACTCGCTGCTCGAGGACAAGGCCGAGCAGCGGCAGCGCGAAGAAGCCAGGGCGCAGGGCCGGCCCGAACCGCAGTTCCCGTGGCATCCGGCACTGCAAAGCTGGGGGCCGGGGCTGCTCTGGAACGGCATGATCGCGCCGCTTACGCCTTTCGCCATCCGTGGCGTCATCTGGTACCAGGGCGAGAGCAACAGCGCATTGGAGCGCGCCCCGCTCTACAACCACATCTTCCGCGCGCTCATTGAGGACTGGCGCCGCCAGTGGGCCATCGGAGATTTCCCCTTCCTGTTTGTGCAGATCTCCAACTTCAAGTCCACGCCCGCCGAGGACTGGGCCATGCTGCGCGAGCAGCAACGCAGAACGCTGGAGATGAGCAACACCGCCATGGCCGTGACCATCGACATAGGCAACCCAGACAATGTGCACCCCACGGACAAGCTCGACGTCGGCCATCGTCTCGCGCTGGCGGCACGCGCGCTCAGCTACGGCGAGCAGGTGGTGTACTCCGGGCCGAGCTTTCGCCAGGCCACGCCGCAGGGTGACGCCATTCGAGCGTGGTTCGACGCGGCGCAGGGGCTGATGGCCAAAGGCGGCACGGTCACGGGCTTTGAAGTGGCTGGCGCCGACGGCAAATTTGTGCCGGCGACAGCCACAATCGAAGGAACAACTGTGGTCGCCAGGAGTCCTGAGGTCGCGCAGCCTCGCTTCATCCGCTACGGGTGGGCCAACAGTCCTCAGTGCAACCTGTTCAACGCGGAAGGACTGCCAGCATCGCCGTTCACCTCCGTGCGCTGAAGACTGGGATACAAGGCTGAATCCCAGTCGGCGCTCGCCGCGCCCGTGTGCCTGTTTACCGAATCACTTCGAAGCGCTCGCGCGGGTAGTTGCAGATGGGGCAGTAGTCCGACTCAGGAATGTCGATGGTATAGCCGCAGACAGTGCAGACGTAAAAGATGCGCGAGTCATGGATCCAGGAGCGGCCCTTATTCGGATCGGCCAGAGCGATTGCTCTTTCCAGAAGCTGGGCATGGGATCTTTCCGATTCCAGAGCCCAGGTCAGGGTGCGCACCACGCGGGTGTCCAGGTGGGTGTCCACGCGGTCAATGTACGCGGGATAGATGGAGCTGATGTCCAGTTGCTCCCCGCTGAGCGCGACCTTGAGGTTGTCGAGCGTCTCGTGGACCTGCGCCGCTTTGGGCTGGACGCTGGTATCTCCGCCCATGTGGCGAATGACGCGCGAGTGATTGTTGGAGTGGATCTGCTCCGAGCGTGCGATGGCACGGAAAAGGGAGGCGATACCCTTGAGCTCATCCGTATCGGCCTGGGTGGCGAATGCCTTGTACTTTGCCTGCGCGGTAATCTCCCCCCGCAGGGCCGCCTCCAGGGTTTGCACGACGACATCATCTCCAGAGGAGAACATGGAATAAGTACTCCCCCCTTCTTTTATCACTCGCACCGCAGATTACGTCTTATGAAGCTACCGAATCGGTGATTCAAATCACCATATCCTAATTCGCCGCCTTTTGGACGATTGGCCGGCGAAAGAGTACCGGAAAAAACTTGCCTCTATCCGCCGGAGTTGCCTGCACCTGGCTGGCGAAGGTAGCGTACTACCTCTACGGTGGAGGTGGCGACAACGCCCTCCATAACCATGGTGTCGAGCAGCGGAAGCAGCCGGTCAATCTGTTCCTCCGTATCGATGATGCTGACCTGAATTGGCGCATCCTTTGAGAAGGACCAGTGGCCCGAGCGTCGAATGCGGCTGCCGGAGCCGTAGCCCTCAATGCCGCGAAAGACGATGACCTCTGCAATGTTCAGTTCTTTGCAGCGCTCCACGATTGCCTGATGAAGCGGCTTGCCCTGCCAGCGGTCCTCTTCGCCAAAGTGGATGCGAACCATGCGAGCGATGAACTGTTCCTTCATGGCCGGGGTGCCTCGCTTTGCTGCTCTCGAGTGTTGCTGGGAGCCTGGTAGGCGTACTTGATGATGTCCACGTCCGAGAAGACGACAAGGCCTTCCGGAAGCATCCGCTCCACGAGCGGCAGAAAGGCGTGCAGCTTTTCGACCGTATCAATAGCAGAGAGCATCACGGAACCGTGGTGGGCGGCCAGGAGCGGGCTCTCCTTGTGCATGCGACGGTGCGCGCCGTAGCCCAGAATGCCGCGATAGACCGTCACGCCGGCAATGTCGTTGGCGCGCATGGCCTCCACCAGCGCCTTGTAGAGCGGCTTGTCCTGCCAGCGATCCTCCTCGCTCAGGTAGATGCGCATCATCTGCGCCTTGCCCTCGATCTTCAGGTGCTCGGGCTGGACGGGCGCGGCGGATCGCGTGGCCTGTGCCGGCTTCACAACGATGGTCTCCTGCATCTCAATCAGGCCGGTTCCCGCCAGTTCTTCAAGCTTGCCAAGCAGCGCGTCCACCTTCTCGCGGGTCTCAATAAACTCGATCTTGAGCGGCAGGCGGTCTGAGACCTCCAGCAGGTGAGCGGCGTGCATGTGGTGGTCAGCGCCAAAACCCGCAACGCCCTTGGTGACGGTGGCTCCCGCTACGCCGCGATAAAACAGGAAGTCGAGAATGCTGGTGTAGACAGGCACTCCGTGGTGCGTGGCGCCTTCGCTAAGGTAAATGGTGACTTTGACCGCTTTGCCGGGATTCAGCATGCTGGCTCCTGAAAGGCAAGACTGGATTCTAGCCCAACCTAAATCGTGAGTCGAGCTTGACTCAGGCAATGACGTCGGCCAGCACAGCACCGAGCCACACAGAGGCAAGGCCAAGAATCAGGCTGCCGACGGCGTAGAGCGCGGCCAGCGCAAAGGCGCCGGAGCGCAGACTGGAGAGCGTCTCCCACTCATAGGTGGAGAAGGTGCTGTACGCGCCCACGAAGCCCACCGGAATCAGGTATCGCCAGGCCGGGCTCAACTCAACGCGGCGGCCCAGATAAGTGAGCGAAAAGCCGATGATGACGCAGGCAGTCAGATTGATGACGAAGGTGCCGTAAGGGAACCGCGTTCCCATGCGGCTGCCGATGTAGGCTCCCACCCAGTAGCGGGTCAGGGAGCCAAGCGCACCACCCACGGCGATAAGCAGATACTTTTGCAAGGCTTTGCTCCTTGTTGCATGCCTGTGCGCGGCAACCACACGCGTGCCGCGGGGTAAATTAACCCAATAACTTACAGCTTGTGCAGGGATCGCGCCGGGACGTGACTCCGCGACAGGACCACCTGCCAGGAGTCATCAGCTGTCGGGCCTATTGGACTGGACAGCGGTTGAGGGGGAACTCCATCCCCGCCAAGATGATTACAAATTGACGCCGGGCGCGGTGTCAATCGGGCGATGCATTTGCTGGCACTGTAGCACTGCTCAATCCGTACAACTCCCAACTTGAATGCACAAGCTGCCCGTTCAACTGGCAACAGCGTGCGTAATCTTCACGCATAAGGGCCAATTCCACTGGTACAGGTAGACGACAATCATCTGGACAGAAATGAGCGCGGGGAGAGCATAGAGATAAACCCGATGGATGCGTCTTTGAACGATCAGGTCGCGCGCCACACCCATAAGGATCAGAACATCCACGCCCGCATAAAAGTAAAGGAATACCAGCATGCCGGGCCAGGATGGCAGCATTTCGGGCGGAAAGCGGCTGAAGGCCGCAGAAGTCAGCACACAGGATGCGATCAAGAGTAACCGCCGGTGCAACTCCGCCTTCTTTCGCCAATAAATTGCCAGCGTAAATAGAATCGCGAACGAAACCATGTCGAAGAACGGAGCGATCAGGTCTGTCACCGCATCCTCGACCGCATGGAGCCGGACCAATTGGAAGCGTGTCATGACGATGGATGTGGCGAGGCCCAGCAAGGGAATCGAAGAGCCAAGCACAACGCCGAACCATCCGACGCTGCGATGCAACCGCACGTTCCGTGTTCGCACCAGCAGTGACTGCAAGATGAAGAAGAGAAGCCAGCCGGAAAAAACGGCGGCATGAAAATACAACAGAATCGGTCGTGGGACAGCGGCGTGAATCAGGTTCGTGTCCACCGTGTGGCTGAAGCCATACACCACCACCGCCGTAATCATGAGCGACATTCCAAAGTAGAAAAATCTGTCCAATAGTTCTGCGCACCCGATAATTCTCGCCATGGAACTCCCGCTCGAATCCATTCCGTTCTGCTATGCCGGCAGATTCTAACATGCAATTTTCACCGATCAGCTTCTAAGGGATAGGTGTAAAACCGCGCTTGCTTCACAACCCGCAAGAATACCGTCGCACGGCCTCTATGAAAAATGGTAGCTTGTGCCTTGTCCAGCAGATTCGCTCGGCGGCGCGCGGTTCGTAGCGGCAGGAGAGCGGTTGGCCGGTGCCGTGATGGTGGTCACGGAGCCGTAGCAGATTTGGCGGAGAATGTTGGCGGCGCGATACGCTGTGCGTCCAGGAATGAGCGCATAATTCTGGGGTGGCGTTGGGCTGCGTGTGCGCTCGATGCTGCGCGGGCCGGGGCGGACTGGGGAGCCCAGCGAGACAGCAAGGCTTGCGGCGAACGGCCGGTGCAGCAGGAAACTAGCGACCGGAGACACCGCGCGGCAGACGTGGGGCTTGGAGACCCGGAAAGGGGCGAGACCATGATCGATTTGCTGGCAGTACGCATGGAGGTTCCGGAAGAGGCGAACCTGATTCTTGGCCAGTCGCACTTTATCAAAACCGTGGAAGATCTGTACGAAGCGGTGGCTACAGCTGCGCCGCAGGCTCGGTTTGGGCTGGCGTTCAACGAAAGCTCCGGCGACTGCCTGGTGCGCACCGAAGGGAACGACGAGGGGCTGCGCGACGTGGCGACCCGCAATGCGCTGGCGCTCGGCGCAGGGCACGTGTTTGTGCTGCTGCTCAAGCATGCGTATCCCATCCAGGTGCTGAAGGCGATTCAGCAGGTGCCGGAGGTGTGCACAATCTTTTGCGCAACAGCGAACCCGGTGGAAGTGGTGGTGGCGAAGAGCCAGCAGGGCCGGGGCGTACTGGGCGTGATTGACGGCAGCTCGCCGAACGGCGTGGAGGGTGAAGCGGAGGTCGCGTGGCGGCACGATCTGCTGCGGAAGTTCGGCTATAAGCGGTAAGCCGGTGGAGACGACGAGGGGCCGCGCAGGAGCACCGCTGATGCGCGCGGAACGAGCAACATGGGGCCGAACAAGGAGGTAGTTATGGCGATCTCAAGCTTGACGGAATATCTGGATAAGCACCATGTGAAGTATGTGGTGATTGCGCACTCGCCCGCCTATACCGCCCAGGGAATTGCCGGTTTGACGCACACTCCGGGGAAGGAGCTGGCCAAGACCGTGATTGTGAAGCTGGATGGACGCCTGTCTATGGCGGTAATTCCGGCCAACTACCACGTGGACCTGGATCGGCTGAGAAAGGCCACCAACGCAAAGACCGCGATTCTGGCGTCGGAGGAGGATTTCCAGAATCGTTTTCCGGAGTGCGAGACCGGGGCGATGCCGCCGTTCGGAAATCTGTACGGCATTCCGGTGTTTGCCGAGGAGAGCCTGGCGGAGGACAAGGAGATTGCCTTCAACGCGGGCACGCATCGCGAGCTGATCCGGATGAGCTGGGCGGACTTTGAAAAGCTAGTGGAGCCGAAGCTGCTGCAGTTTGCGGCGGGGATGGCGCACGCAGCATGACCTGTGAATTCCGGCTGGCCCCATCCTTTCTGCGATGTGCTCGGAACAGGATGGGGCGGCCAGGAGAGGTGCGCGAACACCGCACATGGCTTAGTTGTGCTTGCCCTTCCACTCGGAATACGGGCCTTGGAAGTCTTCAATGCCCTCTGGGATGAAGTGCCACAGGCGGGTGGCAACCTCGTCGATCAGGTCGTGGTCGTGCGTGACGAGCAGAACGGTGCCCTCGTAGCGTTGCAGCGCGATGTTGAGCGCGTTGATGGACTCAAGGTCCAGGTGGTTGGTGGGCTCGTCGAAGATCAGGATGTTGGGCTTGGTGAGGATCAGCTTGCAGAAGACGAGCCTCGCCTGCTCGCCGCCAGAGAGCGCCTTGGTGGGCTTGGCGCCTTCTTCGCCGCTGAAGAGCATCTGGCCGAGGATGCCGCGAATCTCTTCCACGTGAGCCTGCGGGTTCCAGCGGTGCAGCCACTCGGCCACGGTCAGGCCGTGCTCAATGGTGGAGCCCACGTCCTGCGGAAAGTAGCCGATCTGGGCCTCGTGACCCCAGAAGACGGTGCCTGCGTCCAGGTTGAACTCCTTGTCTGCCAAGCCCGGATAGTTGGCCAGGATGCTCTTCAGCAGCGTGGTTTTGCCGGCGCCGTTGCGTCCCATCAGGCAGATTTTTTCGCCGCGCAGCACGTTCGCGCTGAAGTTGTCGATCACCGTGTGATCGCCGTAAATCTTCTTGATCTGCTTGAATTCCAGGACGTGCTTGCCGCTGGGGCGAACCTGATCGAACTTGATGAAGGGGCGCTGGATGTTGGAGCGGGCAAGCTCATTGGTCTGCAGGCGCTCCACCTCCTTGCGTCGGCTGGTGACCTGGGTTGAACGGGTGCCGGCTGCAAACCGCGAGATGAACTCGTTCAGCTGGGCAATCTTCTTTTCGCGCTGGGCGTTCTCTGCCTCAAGCCGCGAGCGGATCTGTGTCTTGGCCATCACCATGTCGTCATAGCCGCCGGTGTAGGTGATGATGGTCTGGTAGTCGATGTCCGCAGTATGCGTGGTCACGCTGTTCAGGAAGTGGCGGTCGTGCGAGATGGTGATGAGCGTGCCGTCGTACTTGAGCAGAAAGTCCTGCAGCCAGTGGATCGAGTCCAGATCGAGGTAGTTGGTGGGCTCATCGAGCAGCAGTGCCTCGGGCTTGCCGAACAGAGCCTGTGCGAGCAGGATGCGGACCTTCTGGCCGCCCTGCAGCTCGCCCATCTTGCGCTCGTGCAGGTCTTCGCGAATGTCCAGGCCGTCGAGAAGAATGGCTGCGTCGGACTCGGCGGTGTACCCGTCCTCGTCGCCGATGATGCCTTCCAACTCGCCCAGGCGCATGCCGTCTTCGTCGGTCATCTCGGCCTTCTCGTAGATGCGGTCGCGCTCTTCCAGCGCGGCCCAGAGGGGCTTGTTGCCCATAATGACCGTGTCGATAACGCGATAGGCATCAAAGGCAAACTGGTCCTGGCGAAGGACGCCGAGCTTGCGGGGACGGACGACCGTGCCCTTCTGCGCGTCAATCTCGCCGGTAAGGATCTTCATGAATGTGGATTTGCCGGCGCCGTTGGGGCCGGTGAGTCCGTAGCGACGGCCGGGGGTAAAGGTGGTGCTGACATCCTCAAAGAGGACCTTGGAGCCGTAGCGCATGGAGACATTGCTGACGCTGATCATTCGTTTCCTTGATTCCTGAGCAAGGCCCGTAGCGGGGCATGGGCTCCGCAGGGCCGGTTGATGCTTGAGTTGAAGGCACTTAGCGGGCGCACACGAGGGCAGCCCTGGAAGAATTGCCGCAATTCCAGTTTCTCACAGGTGCGGCGAAATTCAGGCAAATGCGCTGCTGGTCAGCGCAGAAAGTACATTGCCAGGTGATTGACGGCAAAGGCCGCGCTATAGGCCAGCACCAGCATGTAGGCAAATTGCAGGGCAGGCCACTTCCAGCTGTTGGTTTCGCGCTTAACCACGGCCATGGTGGAGGTGCACTGCATGGCGAAAGCGAAGAAGATCATCAGCGCCAAAGCCCCGCCAAGGGTGACATCGCTGCGCAGCGCGGCGTGGAGGTTGAGCGTCTGGGTGCTCGGGTCGGCTCCATACAGTGTGCCCATGGTGCTGACCATCACCTCGCGGGCCAGCACGCTGGAAATGAGGCCGATGCCGATCTTCCAGTTGAAGCCGAGCGGCGCAATGGCCGGCTCGATAAAGTGCCCCATGCGGCCGACCATGCTGTCGGCAAGCTGCGGAGCGGTATAGTGGCCTCCGGCAACCGGGACGGGCGGGATGTGGGCCAGCACCCAGAGCGCCATCGTGACGCTGAGAATGATGGTTCCTGCCTGATGCAGAAAGACGCGGGCGCGGTCCACCAGGCGGATGCCGAGCGAGCGCAGCGTGGGCATGCGGTACTGTGGCAGCTCCAGGATGAAGGGCGTCTCGCTGGACTTGAGGACGGAGCTCTTCAGGAGCCAGGCAGTGGTCATGGCGGCGACGAATCCGGCGAGATACAGGCCGAGCATCACCATGGTCTGCAGACCAAGAAATCCGTGCAGATACGTCCGGTTGGGGATGAAGGCCGCAATGAGCAGCATGTAGACCGGCAGACGTGCGGAGCATGTCATGAAGGGCGTGACGAGAATGGTGGCCAGGCGATCGCGGCGGTTCTCAATGGTGCGCGTGGCCATGATGGCCGGAACGGCGCATGCATAGGCGGAGAGCAGCGGAATGAAGGCTTTGCCGTTCAGGCCGGTGGTGCGCATGACGCGGTCGGCAATGAGCGCGGCGCGAGCCAGGTAACCGGAGTCCTCCAGGATACCGATAAAGAGAAAGAGCAGAAGAATCTGCGGCAGGAAGACAAGGACGGAAGAGACACCCTTCCACGCGCCGTCGATGAGCAGAGACTGAATCCAGCCGGCGGGCAGGAAGGGACGGACAAGCTCTGCGGCGCGGGCAAGCAGATCTCCAAAGCCGTCCGAGAGCGGCTGGCCAATGGCGAAGACCACTTCAAAGACGCCGATGACAACCATGAGAAAGAGCAGCGGGCCCCAGATTCGGTGGAGCAGCAAGTTGTCGAGCTTGCGGCTGCTCTCTGCCGAGAGCGGAGCGCGGTACCCGGTCCGACGGCTGACCTGCGCGGCCCACGTGTGGGTGCTGGCAGCGTTGCCCAGGACGGGGAGCGTAAGCGGCTTGGCGGACTGGCGGGCAGACTGCTGGTTGAGAAAAAGTGTGACCGCTTCAAGCCCGGTACCGCGGACTGCACTGATCTGTGCCACGGGCGCGCCAAGCTCACGGGCAAGCTTCAGGGCGTCAATCTCGCCGCCGCGCGCCTCCATCAGATCCGACATGTTGAGCAGGACAAGGGTGGGCAGGCCGAGCGCAAGAACAGGCGCGGCAAGCATGAGCTGGCGTGTCAGGTGCAGGGAATCGAGGACCAGCAGGACGGCGTCCGGCTTGGGCGTGCCGGGCATCTTGCCTTTGAGCACATCCACGGAGACGCGGGCATCCTCCGAGTAGGGTGAAAGCGAGTAGACACCGGGCAGGTCGATGAGTGTGAGGTCGTCCCGGCCAACGCCGGACATAAGCCCCATGCGCTGCTCAACGGTGACGCCAGGATAGTTGGCAACTTTCTGGCGCAGGCCAGTCAGTCGATTGAAAAGAGTAGACTTGCCCGCGTTGGGTGGGCCGATGAGCACAACCGTGCTGAGTGCTCCCTGGGGTGGAGGAGCGGCAGGAGGTTCATAGGCCGTAGGCGTGCAGCAGGAACTCATCGGGCGACCTCAACGAGTTGCTGGGGGTGGAGAATCTCGGGTTCGGAGACGTCGCCGGTGCGGACACGAATCGACTTTGCGGTTTCCACACGCAGGGCAATCTCCATGCCATCAATGCTGTAGACGGTGGGATCGCCCGCAGGGGCGCGGCGCAGGGCGGTAACGCGGGCATCGGGCACAAAGCCCATGTGCATGAGGTGATTCTGTACGGATTCAGGGAGATCGAGGGCCACAAGGACCCCGCTCTCGCCAATCTTCAACTCGCTAAGCACGCTCAACCGCCGGACTCCCATGGACTGCCGGAAAGGTAGCACCGTGAAACTACGACCGGAATAGTCGGAGTTCAGTATACGACCAATTT
>JAJXWS010000066.1 GCA_021781495.1 Acidobacteriota bacterium
TCTTCGGATTGTGCTTCGACAACACCTTCGTGATCGCCGCCGTCAACGTCGTCTTGCCGTGATCAATGTGCCCGATCGTCCCCACGTTCACGTGCGGCTTCGAACGGTCAAACTTTTCCTTCGCCATAAAAGCCCCAAATCCCTTTCGTAGCTCGTACTGCCAATTTCATCCCGGGGCGCCGGCGATCCGGCTCCAGCCCCAAAACCTGCCCTGCTACTTGCCCTGCGCCCGGCCGATGATCTCATCGGCAATCATGCGCGGAGCCTCTTCGTAGCGCGCAAACTGCATCGAATACGATGCCCGGCCCTGCGTCTTCGAACGAATGTCGTTCACATAGCCGAACATTTCCTTCAGCGGCACAATCGCCTTCACAACCTGCGAACCGGCGGCATGCTCCATGCCCTCGATACGTCCGCGGCGCGAGTTGATGTCGCCGATGATGGTACCCATGAACTCCTCGGGCACCGTGACTTCCACCGCCATCACCGGCTCCAACAGAACCGGAGAAGCCTTCCTCGCGGCATCCTTGAACGCGATCGAACCGGCAAACTTGAAGGCCATTTCGTTCGAGTCCACTTCGTGATAGCTGCCGTCGAACAGCGTTACCTTCACGTCCACCACCGGGTAGCCGGCCAGGATGCCCAGCTCCAGCGCGCCCTGCACGCCCTGATCGATGGGCTTGATGTACTCCTTGGGAACCACGCCGCCCTTGATGTCGTTGATGAACTCGTAGCCCTTGCCCGGCTCGTTCGGCTCAATCCGCAGCCAGCAGTGCCCGTAGTTGCCCGAGCCACCGGTCTGGCGGATGTACTTGCCTTCCGCCTCGGCCACCTTGCGAATCGTCTCGCGGAAGGCCACCTTGGGCTCGCCCACGTTGGCTTCCACCTTGTGCTCGCGCTTCATGCGGTCCACAAGAATCTCAAGGTGAAGCTCGCCCATGCCGCTGATGATCGTCTGGCCCGAATCCTCGTCCGTGCGCACCTTGAAGGTGGGATCTTCTTCCGCCAGCCGCGACAGTGCGATGCCCATCTTCTCCTGGTCGGCCTTCGTCTTCGGCTCAATCGCCACCGAGATGACCGGATCGGGGAAGGTGATGGCGCCCAGAGCCACCGGGGCCGAGGGAGCGCACAACGTGTCGCCCGTCTTCAGATCCTTCAGGCCCACGCACGCGCAGATGTCGCCCGCCAGAATCTCGGTCACGTCCTCGCGCTTGTTGGCATGCATCTTCACCAGGCGGCCCACGCGCTCCGTCTTGCCCGTACGCGGATTCAGCACCGTGTCGCCCGTCTTCAGCGAGCCCGAGTAGACGCGGATAAACGAAAGCTTGCCAAACGGATCATTGATCAGCTTGAAGACCAGCGCCGATAGCGGCTCGCTGTCCTCAGCCTTGCGAATCAGAGTCTCATTGTGATTGGAGGGGTTGATGCCCTCCACCGGCGGCTTGTCCAGCGGGCTGGGCAGGTAATCCACCACCGCATCCAGCAGGGTCTGCACGCCCTTGTTCTTGAAGGCGCTGCCGCAGATCACCGGGAAGACCTTGAGGTCGATCGTGGCACGACGGATACCCGCCTTCAGCTCTTCGATCGTCGGCGTCTCGCCTTCCAGGAACTTCTCCAGCAGAACGTCGTCGGTCTCGGCAATGACCTCGATCAGCTGCATGCGGAAGGCCTCGGCCTTCTTCTGTAGGTCGGCGGGAATCGGCTCCACCGAGTACTTGGCGCCCATGGTCTCGTCGTGCCACAGGATGGCCTTCATCTCGATGAGGTCCACCACGCCCTTGAAGTTCGCCTCGGCGCCGATGGGAATCTGCAGCGCCACCGGGCGCGCGCCCAGGCGCTTGCGGATAGTGTCCAGCACGTACTCAAAGTCCGCGCCGTTCTTATCCATCTTGTTCACAAAGCAGATGCGCGGCACCTTATACTTGTCGCCCTGGCGCCACACGGTCTCCGTCTGCGGCTGCACGCCGGAGACAGAGTCAAACACCGCCACCGCGCCGTCCAGCACGCGCAGCGAGCGCTCCACCTCGGCCGTGAAGTCCACGTGGCCCGGGGTGTCGATAATGTTGATGCGGATGTCGCGCCAGTTGCAGGTCGTCGCAGCCGACGTGATCGTGATGCCGCGCTCCTGCTCCTGCTCCATGTAGTCCATGGTCGCGGTGCCTTCATGCACTTCGCCAATCCGGTGCGTGATGCCCGTGTAGAACAGGATCCGCTCTGTCGCTGTCGTCTTCCCGGCGTCGATGTGCGCCATGATTCCGATGTTCCGGCAACGGTTCAGAGGTATGGTGCGAGCCACGGCATTTCATCCTTGCGGGCACTGGAGCCCGCGGTTGATTCACTTCTCATCCGCCCGGCAGATCCGGGCAATCCTACGCCGGCCGATACATCCGGCCGGCATCCTGTCGTCCGCCGCCTACCAGCGGTAGTGCGCGAAGGCCTTGTTGGCCTCGGCCATACGGTGAACGTCTTCCTTCTTCTTCATCGCCGCGCCGCGACCGTTGGCCGCGTCCAGCAGCTCATTGGTCAGCTTGTCGATCATGCCCTTTTCGCCGCGGCTGCGGCCATAGGTAATCAGCCAGCGGATCGCCAGCGACGTGCGGCGGTCCGGATTGACCTCGATCGGCACCTGGTAGTTGGCGCCGCCCACGCGGCGGGTCTTCACCTCAAGCAGCGGCTTGCAGTTCTCCACCGCCTTCTTGAACAGCTTGATCGCCTCTTCGCCGCCACCCTTGGCCTCGAGATTCTGCATCGCCTTGTAGAAGATGCCCTGGGCCGTCGACTTCTTGCCGCCCCACATCATCGAGTTCACAAACTTGGTAACAAGCGTGGACCCGTAAACCGGATCCGGCGCCACTTCCCGCTTCGCAATGTGCCCTTTTCTTGGCATAGTCCTTAAAGTCCTCGGCGCTTTCGCGCTGCTTCTGCTGCCCTAGTCCCGGTCCAAACGCATCGCCCGGGAACCAAAAACTACTTCTTGCCCGGCGCCGCGCCGCCCTTGGCGCGCTTGGCCCCGTACTTGGAGCGGCTCTGCTTGCGGTTGGCCACGCCCACCGAGTCCAGAGTGCCGCGCACCACGTGATAGCGAACACCCGGCAGATCCTTCACACGGCCGCCGCGAATCAGCACAATCGAGTGCTCCTGCAGGTTGTGGCCGATGCCCGGGATGTAGGTGGTTACCTCAATGCCATTGGTCAGCCGCACGCGAGCCACCTTGCGCAGGGCCGAGTTCGGCTTCTTGGGAGTCTGGGTATACACGCGGGTGCACACACCGCGCCGCTGCGGCGAAGCCTGCAAAGCCGGCGATGCCGTCTTGTACCGCGGGGCCGTGCGCCCCTTGCGAACCAACTGATTGAATGTAGGCAAACTGAAACTCCTTACCGCAAAAACCCTGCAACTTCTCGTTCACGAGCCGCGAGCAGAACCCTGAGGCTTCTCTGGCCGCCGCGCACTTCATAATCAGGCGCGCGCAGGCACAAAAGCCCCACTGTTGCTGCTTCGCGTCTGCCTTCGTTCCACTTCCAGACGAGAGCCGGGACGGTGGCCGGTCGCTTTCCCTCACCCGGGAATGCCGACTCCGTTTCGCCGGTTCCGGCCCGCATAGCCCTCCAAGGTAGAGAACGCGCGAGCACCGATGCGATGTTGTCCCTGCCCTTCGCAAGAAAAGAGCGACTCTGGGACCTGCCCTGCCGGGTAAAACCTTATCCGGCCTGGGGGTTCAGCCTGGGCCTTCTACGGGTTGGCCGGGCTGCCCTTACGCTACCGCCGTTATGACGCACGGACAGAGGCGTTCTTGCGGAACCTTTTTACAATAACAAGAAACAGGGGTGGGGTCAACGCATTCCACCCCACCCCTTCAGAAATTTTATCCGGTTTTCTTGCAGCTTAGTTAATCGCCCGCAGCTTCCACACCCCGCCGTCCAGCGAGAAGTCCGCCTGGCGCTTGGTGCTCAGCTGGTTGCCGGGGTTGTGCGCAATGTCCTGCAGCGGCTGGGGAACGCCCGTAAGGTCCACCGCCTCAGTAAATTGCGCTCCCATGGAGGTCTCTGAACCGGGCAGCACCTCGCTCACCGGCTGGTGAACGTCGCGCGCCTTCAGGTGGTTGGCCACCGCCGTCTGGATCATCACCGTAAAGTTCTGGTCAGCGGCGCTGTCGGGCCGCCACTGGATGACGTCGCCGCCACCGGACAGCTTGATGGCCTTCTTACCCTCGTCCGTCAGTGTGTAATCTGCCCAGAAGCGGTTCGGATAGACCTTGGTCAGCTTCCAATAGCCATCCGTAATGCCCATGTTCATGCCCAGTTTGTTCACCGTAATATTGATGCCCGCCGGGGGAGCCTGGTCGTACTTGGCCTGGATTAACGTCTGCGCCTGATCCTGGGTCAGGTCCGGTGCTGACTTGCATCCAGCCAGCAGAATGATGCCGGCACCCAAAAGGGCCATCGCCCCAAAAGCTTTCCTGCTCAATGTTTTGCTCACTTTTCCTCCCTACACCGCTTGCAACGTATCGAATTGATTCGACCCGCCATTTTTCTCCTACTTTCTGTTGCTGTCAACGAAGTTGAAAGTGACGCCGCTCACAGAGCATCGTTCTTGGCCCGAAAGCCTCTTCCTGTCTCCCCAAGTCCCCTGGAATCAGTCCTTACTGCCCAGCGATCCTGCCCAAGAACAGACCCAGAAATTCCTTCTCATTGGATTGCAGGCACACCTGCGCGTTCGGACTGCCCTGCACCGGGCGCGTGAACCCCTTGTCGTCCACCTCCAGATGCATCAGCTTCACCGGGCACAGATCCGGCCGGATCGCGTAGGTGACCGCCACCGGATCAAACAGCGTCGGCGTCGGCGGATGCCCATCCGTACCCGCCCGCCACTGGTGATACAGGAGCGTCAGCTGGTCCGTCAGCGCCGAACCGTGCGCAAAAATGCGCTCGCGCTCCGCCTCCTCCAGGTGGATCTGCGTCGAGTCCAGCGGCATCATGAAGACCGGCACCCCGGACGCCAGCAGCGCTTTCGCCCCGGCCGGGTCGCGCAGGATGTTCCACTCCGCGTCCGGCGGCCTGCGCTCGCCGTGCGGGCCGTCGTACCCGCGCTCGATGCTGCCGCCCATCAGCACTACGCGCTTCAACTGGCGAAACGTAGCCGGGTCGCGCTCAATGGCCGCCTGCACGTTGAACAGCGGTCCAATGGCGATCAGCGTAAGCTCCCCCGGATGCGCCCGTATCTGCTCCAGCAGAAACGCAACCCCGTCCGCGTGCACCAGTGCCGGCTCGCGGAGCGCATAGGCAGCCTGGGTCATCGCGTTGCTGTGCGGAGTGGCCACGCCCGCCGCCACCGGAATGTCGCTCCGCCCCACCGCCGTCAGGTAGCGATCGACAAGACGCGCGCGCAGTTCCGTATCCCCGTAGGCCGTCACCACGCCCAGAATCTTCAGCTCCGGGCTGCGCAGGGCCAGCGCCAGCGCAAACGCGTCATCGATGTCGTCGCCGATATCGGTATCCAGAATCACCGGCTGCGGCGCCGCGACGGCCTGCGGGGTCTGCCCCGCTGCGCCGCGCAACTTTGCCGGGGTCATCGCTCCCAGTACCAGCATCGGCGCTGCCAGCGCCAGAATCCAGCGTGCAATTTTCATAGCTGCCATGGTACTGCCGTACCCTACTATGCCCACAGATTTGTGCCGTATGATCGGGAATATGTCGCAGGTTTTACGCCGTCATCTTTCCCACACCCCTCTCTGGTCTCTTGCTCGTGGCATTGTTGACCCCCTCCGGGTTTCTCGCTGGAAGTTGCGCGGCCGTCCGCTGCCTCCACCCGCCGGCTACAAGCGGGATACCCTGCGGCAGTACGCCCGCCGCTACCAGCTGAAAACCATGGTTGAGACCGGCACCTTCCACGGCGAAACGGGCTTTGCGATGAAGGACATCTTCGCGCGTTTTGTCACCATCGAGCTCAGCCCCGATCTGCACGCCGCGGCCGTCCGCCGTCTCTCCCGCTTCCCCAACATCGAGTGCCGCCTGGGCGACAGCTCTGTCGTGCTTCCCGAGCTGCTCCAGACGATTGAGGAGCCCTGCCTCTTCTGGCTCGACGCGCACTACTCCGGCTTCTACACCGCCAAGGGTGAGCTGGAGACGCCCATCTCCGCCGAGTTGGGCGCCGTGCTCCGCCACAAGGTGCGCAATCACATCGTGCTCATCGACGATGCGCGCTGCTTTGATGGCACGCATGATTACCCGCGCCTTGCCGAACTGCGCGAAAGCGTCCTCAGCCTGCGGCCCGACATGGCCTTCACCGTCGAGCACGACATCATCCGCATCACACCGGGCAACTAGCGCACCGGGCGCGGCGGCTCAGCCTGCCTGCTCCAGCCGCGCCACTATGCGATCCGCGTCGTACACGCAGCCGCCCCACACGCCGCCGCTGGCCTGCACCAGCGCCGCCCACAGCCGCGTGTCGTCCGGCAGCTCCGGATGCGGCTTCAGATCGCCGCGCGGCGAGCGCTGCGCCAGCCTTTGCGCGCCCTCCTCGGCGCTGAAGCTGCCCTCGGCGTCGCCCACCAGGTTCACCGTGCCGGTCAGCCGTTCGCGGTCAATCACGATCTCAATCGCGTCGCCCTCCAGCACCCTGCCGATCGGCCCGCCCGCCAGCGCCTCCGGCGAGATGTGCCCGATGCACGCGCCGGTGGAGACGCCGCTGAACCGCGCATCCGTCAGCACCGCCACGTGCTTGCAGTGGGGCAGGGCCTTGAGCGCGGCCGTAATCTGATAGATCTCCTGCATCCCCGCGCCTTTGGGCCCGCCGCAGATCAGCACAATCACATCGCCCTGCCCGATCGCTCCGCTCTTGATTGCCGCAATCACCGCCGCCTCGGTCGTAAACACACGCGCCGGCCCGCGATGCCGGTACACGTTCGCCTCGTCCATCAGCGAGGGGTCAATGGCCGTGCTCTTGATAACCGAGCCCTCCGGCGCCAGGTTCCCCAGCGGAAAACAGATAGTCGAGGTCAGCCCCCGCTGCCGCGCGCGATCCGGCGTCATCACCACGTCGTCCGCGTCAATGCCGTCCTGCTCCTTGAGCGTCTTGCGCAGCGCCTGCCGGCGCTCGCTCTGCTGCCACCAGTCCAGGCACGCATCCAGCGTCTCGCCGCTCACCGTCCGCACGCTCGTATCCAGCAGCCCGGCCGCGCGCAGATGCAGCATCGCCTCCGGCACTCCTCCGGCAAGAAACACCTGCACCGTGGCAAAGCCCTGCGGACCGTTCGGCAGTGCATCCACAATGCGCGGTACCTGGCGGTTTACCGCAGCCCAGTCCTCCACCGTGGGCCGCCGCAGCCCGGCCGAGAAGGCCACCGCAGGCAGGTGCAGCAGCAGGTTGGTCGATCCGCCGAAGGCCGCATGCAGCACCATTGCGTTGCGCACTGCCGCGTCCGTCAGCACATCCCGCGTGCCCATGCCCGCCGCATGCATGCGCATCATCGCCCGCGCCGAGCGCCTGGCCGCATCCAGCCAGATACGCTGCCCGGAGGGCGCCAGAGCCGTGTGCGGCAGGGACAGCCCCAGCGCCTCGCCCACCACCTGCGACGTGGCCGCCGTGCCCAGAAACTGGCATCCGCCACCCGGCGAAGCGCACGCATGGCAGCCCACATCGGCGGCGTACTCCAACGTGATCTGGTGCTGCGCAAACCTCGCGCCAATGGTCTGCACCTTGCCCGCATCCTCGCCGCGCTCCGGCAGCAGCGTAACGCCACCCGGCACCAGCACCGCCGGCAGCCTGCCCGCCGAGGCCAGCGCCATCATCATCGCCGGTAGTCCCTTGTCGCACGTGGCCACGCCCAGCACACCCCGGCGCGTGGGCAGCGAACGCATCAGCCGCCGCAGCACCATGGCCGCATCGTTGCGAAACGGCAGCGAATCCATCATGCCCGCGGTGCCCTGCGTGCGTCCGTCGCAGGGGTCCGTGCACGCCCCGGCAAACGGAGTGGCGTGCAGCGTACGCAGCTCGCGCGCCGCCTCGCCCACCAGCAGACCCACCTCCCAGTGCCCGGTGTGGAAGCCCAGCGCAATCGGCCGCCCGTCCTCGGCGCGCAGGCCGCCATGCGTGCTCAGAATCAGAAACTCCGGGTCGCGCAGCCGCGCCGGTTCCCATCCCATGCCCGCGCTCTGGCTCAGCCCGAACAGGTTGCCGGAGGGCTCCGTCAGCAGCATCTCCGCCGTCAGCGGCAGCGCTCCCGCGGGGCCGCGCGCATGCGTGGCAATATCGAACAACCCGGCGCCTTCCGTCTCCAGCACCGATGCAAGGGAAATGGCAGTAATGGCAAGGCCCTCCTCGAACTCAGCCAGTATAGTTGCGCCGTCATCCGGCGTGCCGTGGCTGGCGTGTTTGCCCGCGCCGCTTGCGCGTGCCATACTCCGTGTGACTCGTCACCCCTGCATCCAGCCACGCCCAACCCGCATGCATCCTGTCTATCGCAAAATCTCGCGCCGCCTGGTTCCGCTCCTCATCCTGCTCTACCTCGTCGCGTTCCTTGACCGCGTCAACATCAGCTTTGCCGCGCTCACCATGAACCGCGACCTGCACATCGAAGCCGGCCTCTTCGGCCTGGCCGCGGGCATGTTCTTCCTTGGCTATTTTTTCTTTGAGGTGCCCAGCAACCTTGTCCTGCTGCGCGTCGGCGCCCGCCGCTGGATCATGGTCCTCATGGTGCTGTGGGGCATCCTCTCCGTGGCCACGGCTTTTGTTCCCGGCCCGGGCAGCTACATTGTGCTGCGCTTCCTGCTGGGCTCGGCAGAGGCGGGCTTCTATCCCGGCGTCATCCTCTATCTCACCTTCTGGCTGCCGCCCTCTGTGCGCTCCAGCATCATGGCCATGTTCGTCGCGGCCATTCCGCTCTCCAACCTCATCGGGGCGCCCATCTCCGCGCAGATTCTGCTGCTCAACAACCAGCTCGGACTCAAAGGCTGGCAGTGGCTCTTCCTCATGGAGGGCTCGCCGGCCATCCTTCTCGGCGCGCTCGTCCTCTTCCTGCTGCCCGACCGCCCCGCCGACGTCCGCTGGCTCACGCCGCAGGAAAAGGACATCCTCAGCCGCGACCTCGCCGCCGCCACGCCCGCGCACCCCCAGGCGCACTCGCTGCTCGGCGTCTTTACCGCCGCGCCCGCCGTCTACGGCTGGAGCGCCGCCTACTTTTGCCTGATGCTTGGCCTCTACGGCCTCGGCTTCTGGATTCCCACCGTGCTGGCCTCGCACGGCCTGGGCCTGCGCACCCTCGGCTGGGCCTCGGCGCTGCCCTACCTTGCCGCCGTCGTCGGTATGGTCCTGTGGAGCCGCAGCTCTGATCGTGCAGCCGAGCGCCGCCGCCACCTTGCCGGAGCCTATGTGGCTGCGTCCGCGGGCTTTCTGCTGGCCGCCTTTGCGCCCACCGCCACCACAGCCGTCGCCGGATTCGCCCTGGCAGCCGTCGGCGTGCTGGCCGCAATGCCCATCTTCTGGAGCGCCTCTACCGTCGAGCTGGCCGGGCCCACGGTCGCCGCCCACATCGCCGTCATCAACTCCATCGGCAACCTCGGCGGCTTCTGCGGCCCCGTGCTCATGGGATGGCTCCGCCAGCTCACGCACCACTACGTGGCCGGACTCGCCGCCATCGCGCTCGGCCTTGTCCTTGGCGCCCTCATAGCCTTCCGGCTCTGCAAACAGTAGCGCCGCGGCAACCGCCGGTCACGTCCGCCGGGCACAAGCATGGGTGCAAGTGTGCGGACTAGCATGGTGCGAGTATGGATACAAATATGGGTGCCCCAGGTCTCGCCGTTGAGACCTGGAAAAGCAAGCCCCCACGAGCCGCACTTCGCTCGTCCGCTCTGCCGTTACTTCCCCGGAGCCGTCGCCACCGCCACCAGCGAGTCTGCGCAACCGTAGTAGAGGAACCACTGCTTGTGGAAGTACACCAGCCCCTCGGCAAAGGTGGTGCCCGCCGCGTACTGGCCCGTCTTCTCATAGGACAGCTCCGGCTTCAGCACCGGCTCGTCCAGCTGCTTCAGCCGCAGCGCCGGGTTCTGCCCGAAGAACAGCGCCTCGCCTGCCGCATAGGCTCCCTGCCCCAGCTTGGGATCGCCCCCAGTGGCTGCGTTCTTGCCGTTGTAGATCACCACAACTCCGGCGCTGGTCAGCACCGGCGGCGGTCCCACCTCAGGAAACGAGCTGTCGAAGTGGCCTGCGCGCGGCTTCAGCAGCTCCACCGCCTTGCCCTGCTCGTCCTCCACCGGCGTCCAGTGGATCAGGTCGCCTGAGGTGGCCAGATGAATTGCGCCCTCGCCCCAGTACATCCAGTACAGGCCGTCGATCTTCGTGGCCACCAGCCGATCCTTCTCCAGCCGCGTCACAATCCCCGCCGACTTGTACATCAGCTGCGCATACTTGCCGCCCTTCGCCGTCAAAAACGCGGGGCCGTACTTGGTCCAGTGCATCAGGTCGCGCGACGTGGCAATGCCCACCGAGTAGGTCGTGCGATTCCACTGCGTATACGTCAGCACATACATCCCGTCCGGTGACTCCACGATGCGCGGGTCCTCCACGCCGCCCGGCCACTCGCGCGCCTTCTGGTCGTCCTCCGCCGGGTAAAACACCGGCTCGCCCAGCCGCGTAAAGTGGATGCCGTCCTTGCTCTCCGCCAGTCCCAGCCGCGACGTATGCCCGCCAATCGCCATTGCGCCCGTGTTGTCCTCGGCGCGATACAGCACGTACACCTTGCCGTTGCGCACCACCGCCGCCGGGTTGAAGGTGTGCAACGCCTCCCACTGCACGGGGGCCTTCAGAATCGGATCCTCAAACTTCGACTCCGGCCTCGGCGTCACCACCGGGTTCCCCTCCGCGGGGCGGGTAAACGGTCCTATGGTCCATGATTCGGCACTCTGCGCATGCAACGCAGCGGCACACACCAGCGCCGCCGCCAAACTTAAACTGCAATGGATTTTCATGGTTATCATTCCTTGCGTTCAGGACGCGGTTTCATCTTATCCTGCGGGCTATCGCTCGTTGCCTTCCGCCCCGGCCGCGTAAAAGCTCAGCGCCGCGTCGCCCTGCTCCAGCAGCCGAGTGCGCTTCAGCAGGCCGTAGGCGTCCTCCAGCTTCTCCTTGCGCCGGTGCTCGGCAATCACCACCGCGCCTGCGGCCAGCAGCACCGCCGGCGCGCCGCCCAGCGCTCCCAGCGTGGCCGCATACTCCTCAGCGGCGCCGTAGGGCGGGTCGAGAAACACCACGTCAAACGCCTGCCCCGCATGCCCCCGCCGCACATACGCCGCCACGCTGCCCGGCTGCAGGTGAAACCCCTGCCCAATGCCCAGCCGCGCCAGGTTCGCGCGCAGCACCTTCAGCGCCGCCGGGGCGCGCTCCACAAACGTCACCTGCGCCGCCCCGCGGCTCAGCGCCTCAATGCCCACCGCGCCCGAGCCCGCATACAGATCCAGAAAGC
The DNA here is from genome assembly GCA_021781495.1 of Acidobacteriota bacterium. Classification (GTDB taxonomy): domain Bacteria; phylum Acidobacteriota; class Terriglobia; order Terriglobales; family Acidobacteriaceae; genus Telmatobacter. The sequence continues at coordinate 11,456 of JAJXWS010000066.1, forward strand.
GCGCTCCCTCCAGCCGCGGCGCCAGCACATTGAACAGCGTCTCCCGCAGCCGGTCACTGGTGGGCCGCGTGGCCATCCCCGCCGGAGCCTCCAGCGTTCGAGAGCGATAGCTGCCTGCAATTACGCGCATCGCAAAACAGCATATAACGAAACACAACCCTGCCCCTGAGCCTCTACAATGGCTCCTATGCGAGGCTGGTCAATTCCGTTCGGCCGGTGGATGGGCGTGGAGATGCGCCTGCACGCCTTCTTTCTCCTGTTGGCCGTCGTCTGTCTCGGCATCAGCGCCGCAGACGGTATCCTGCGCGGCCTCGGCCTCTTCTTCACGCTCATCGTCGCCATCCTGGTGCGCGAAACCGCCCGCCTGATTGTGGCCGCGTGGCTGGGCCTGCGCCTGCGCGCTGTCCTGCTGCTCCCCATCGGCGGCATGTTCGCCTACGCCAACCCGGAGAGCCAGGAGAACGCCAACAAGGGAATCGGCCAGTTTGCCATGGCCTTCGCCGGACCGCTGGCCAACTTTGCCACCGGCCTTGCCCTCGTCATCACCTTCCTCGGCTCCAGCAACGATATCCGGCTGCTGGACCAGCCCTGGGTCAGCTCCGCCTACCTGCTCCGCAGCATGGTCTGGATGCAGTTCGGCCTGGCAGTCATCCACTTCCTGCCCGCCTATCCGCTCGATGCCGGACGCCTGCTCCGCGGCAGCTTTGCCCGCACCCATGGGCTGGCACCGGCAGGGCGCGCCGCCGGCGGCCTCGGCCAGATTCTGGCCCTCGCCCTCATGATTCTCGGCATGCTGCTGCATGGCCCGTGGCTGGTCATCGCCGGCTTCTTCATCATGATCGGCGCGCAGATTGAGGATCAGGGCGTCTTCTTCCAGTCCGTCGTGGACACCGTCCACATGCGCGAGGTGATGCTCACGGACTTCGCCACCCTCTCGCCGTCTGACACGCTCGCCGACGCCCTCGCCCGCTGCGTCCACTCCCTGCAGGAGGACTTCCCGGTGGTTCGCGGGCCTCAGCTCGTCGGCATCGTCTCCCGCCAGCGCATTGTGGATGCCCTGCGCAACGACGGCAACGGCTACGTGCAGTCCGTCATGTCCCGCGCCTTCCAGGTCGCACGCCCTGAGGACACCCTCGGCGCCACCATCCGCCGCCTCACCGCCGGCCGCGGGCTTTCGCTCATTCCCGTAACTGAGAGCGGCCGCGTCGTCGGCATCGTCAGCGTGCAGAACCTCATGAGCTCCATGTCGCTGCTGGCCGAGCAGCGCCGCCTTGAGCGCGAAGAGGACGGAGAATAGCGCCGCCATGACCGGCGACGAACTCAGCCACCCCTCTGCCGCACCGCTTGCGCCCGGCCTCTATCTCGTCGCCACCCCCATCGGCAACCTGGGCGACATTACCCTGCGCGCCCTCGACGTCCTGCGCGGCGTGGACCGCATCGCCTGCGAAGACACGCGCCAGACACAAAAGCTGCTCAACCATTTCGGCATCGCCACGCCCACCGTCAGTTGCCATCAGCACAACGAGCGCCAGCGCTCGGCCGAGCTCATCGCCGCCCTCCGGTCCGGCGGCCGCATCGCCCTGGTCTCGGACGCGGGCATGCCCGGCATCAGCGATCCCGGCGCATGGCTCGTTCCGGAGGCCATCGCCGCCGGCATCCCCGTCATCCCCATCCCCGGCGCAAACGCCGCCCTCAGCGCCCTCATCGCCTCCGGCCTGCCCACCGGCGAATTTCATTTCCTCGGCTTTCTGCCGGAGAAGGCCGGCGCCCGCCGCACACGCCTGGAGCAGCTTGCCGCCGAGCCGCGCGAAGCCGCCGCCACGCTCCTCTTTTACGAGGCGCCGCATCGCATCGCAGACACCCTCGCCGACCTTGAGTTCGTCTGGGGCCCCGGCCTCCGCGTCGTGGCCGCGCGCGAGCTCACCAAGCTCCACGAGGAGTTCCTGCGCGGCACCGTGGCCGAGGTGCACCAGGCGCTCGCCGGCCGCGACCGCATCCGCGGCGAATTCACCCTGCTCGTCGAAGCGCCCGCGCACACCGCCGGCGCCGCCGCTCCCGCCGGAATGGCAGAGTCCATCTCCGCGCGCATTGCGCGCCTGCAGGCCGACTCCGGCATCGACGAGAAAGAAGCGCTCAAGCGACTCGCCCGCGAGTCCGGCCAATCCAAAAGTGAGTTGTATCGGGAGCTGCAACGCGAACGAGCCCGCCGCCGATAAGGCCGACACGGGCTCGTGCAGGTGAGTTCTCAGTTGCGATCAGGCAGTAGGGTTCTTCGCCGGCCGTGCGGCCGTCGGATTCAGTGACCCTCGACCATCCGCCGCGTATGCCCGAACAGCGTGGTAAAGCTGCCGGTGTTGCGCTCTACCGGCATCGGCGCAGGCGCTGGCGCGGGCTCGGGCGCTGGAGCCGGTAGAAACCTGTGCACCTCGGCGCGATCCGCCTGCTCCACCGGCTGCGAAAACGACACGGGCTGCGGCTGACTGGGAGCCACGCTCGCAACCGCCTGCGCCGGGGCAGCCACGGCCTGCAGGGCAGGCTGCGCAACGGGCTGTGGAACAGCTTGCGGCACCGGCTGCGGGGCTGGCTGCGGAGTTGGGACGGCAATCAGCTTGCCCACGTCCAGAATCGGCCTCAGCGCCTCCATCACGCGCTCCATGCGCTCTTTCTGCAGGCGCAACCCATCGAACATGCCCTGAATCTCACTCAGTTCTGACTGCGCCGCGCCCAGGGCGGCCACATACGCTTCACGACGAACATCCAGCATCATGGTCTCTCTCCACAAGGCGCAGCCTAACATAGGTTGCTACGCGCGCAGCCGCATTCTGTCTGCAACTTTCCTGCTATGGATGCCCGATCAGCATTCGATTTCCGGCCGCCTGTCAGCCCTGCCGCGCCAGCTGAACCGCCTCTTGCGCCGTCTTCGCCACCTGCAGCAGCTCGCGGTTCTTCGCCTTCAGAAAGCCCGCCTCCACCGCCGTGTCCAGAAACTCCAGCAGCCCGTTCCAGTAGCCCAGCGTGTTGATCAGGATGCACGGCTTGGCATGCAGCTTCAGCTGCGCCCAGGTCACAATCTCCATCAGCTCATCCAGCGTCCCGTAGCCGCCCGGCAGAATCAGAAACACATCCGCCAGCTTCGCCATCCGAGCCTTGCGCGCGTGCATGGTGGGCACCATCTCCAGCCGCGTCAGCCCCGTGTGCGCAATCTCGCTGCCCGCCAGCACCTCCGGCAGCACGCCGATTACCTCGGCCCCGCCCGCCAGCGCCGCATCCGCCACCGCGCCCATCAGCCCAATGCTTGCGCCGCCGTACACCAGCCCGAACCCCGCCGCAGCCAGCGCCGCGCCAAGCGCCTGCGCCTCCGCCAGAAAGGCCGGATCGCTGCCCCGCGCCGAGCCGCAGTAGACGGCCGCGCGCGGCGCAGTGCCGTTCGCCTCCTCCGCCTCGCCGGAATCCCCGTTCGTGTTCATCGTGCCTCCAGAATAACGCCGCCTTAGCGCGCCACCAGCCGCAGCAGCGCCGCCAGCAGCGACGTAAACACCCCCGCCGCCGCCATCGCCCACGACGACACCGTGGCCTGCATCTCCGAGCGCCGCACCAGGCTTGCCGTGCCAATGCCATGCGAGGCCGTGCCCATCGCCGCGCCCACCGCGCGATCCTCGCGCACCCCCGCCAGCCGCAGCAGCGCCGGGCCAAACGTGGCGCCCAGCACGCCCGCCAGAATCACCAGCGCAATCGTGATCTGCGGAATGCCGCCCAACTCGCGGCTTACCTCCACCGCAATCGGCGTGGTCACGGACTTGGGCACCGCCGACATGGCCACCGCCCGCGGAGCGCCCAGCAGCCACGCCGTCCCACCGGCCGTCGCCATGCCCACCACCGCGCCAGCCAGCACCATCAGCGCCAGCCTTGGCAGCGACCGCCGCAGCGCCAGCCCGTTGCGATACATCGGCACCGCCAGCGCCACCGTCGCCGGGCCCAGCCACCACGTCAGCACATCGCCTCCGCGGTTGTACTCCGCATAGGGCTCCCGCAGCAGCAGCAACGCCGCTACAATCGGCACGCAGGCCGCAACAATCGGCGGAACCCAACGCCAGCGCCGGTGCAACGCCAGCGCCGCCCAGTAGGCCAGCACGGTAAGCCCGATACTGAACGCCGGAGTGCGCACCCACGCCGCCGCGCTCATCGGCCAGCCTCTTCCTCAGTAGACTCCGCCGCCTGCGGCAGCAGCCACCGGCCCAGCACGCCCGTCGTCAGCAGCACGGCCACAAAGCTCACCAGCAGGCTCGCCGTCAGCGCCAGCGCCTGCCGCGACAGCACCTTGCCCAGCTCCATCAGCCCCACCGTCAGCGGCACAAACAAGAGCACCATGTGCCGCAGCAGCAGGTTCGCCGCCCGCTCCACCCAGGCCAGCTTCACCACACCCGCCAGCAGCGCCCCGTAGAACAGCAGCAACCCCAGTACTCCGCCCGGAATCGGCACGCCCACCCGATGCAGCCACGTACCCAGCAGATACAACGCCACCACGATGGCCAGCCCGCGCCCAAAGTCGAAGATCGTACTCATCCCTCTTCCGCCCTGCCCCGCTCAGTCCGGCCCGGCGCCGTCGGATCCATCGCCGGATAACTCGCCGGCAGCTCCGCGCCACCGTGCTCCAGCGCTTCCAGCCACGCCCGCGCTCCGCCGCGCAGCCTCTCCACCGCCATGCCGCCAAACCGCTCCGGACATCGCTCCAGCCTGCGCAGTGCCCGCCGCATCAGAGACAGCGCTCCGGCGTCATTGCCCCGCCGCCGGTGGTGGAAGGCCGCCGAGACCTGGATCAGCGCCTGCAGAAAGCTCTTCTCCGGCTCTGCCAGCCGCAGCCACACCAGCTCCCAGTGCTCATGCGCCTCAAAGAACTGCCCGCCGCGATAGCACTCCAGGCCCGCCCGCAGCTCGCCGCGGCTCCAGTCCATCTCAGCGCGCCTCTCCGTCCGGCTCTCCATGGCAGCCCTTTCTCTGTTCCTCACAATACATGCCGCGCCCCGCGTCCCGGCATCCACAACGCCCGCCTGCGCCGCGCCTTGCTCGCAGGTACACTAGAGACAGGACCCTTCCCGCCTGGACCCACGCCGTGCAGTCGCTCATCGCCAAACTGAATCCCGAACAGCGCGCCGCCGTTGAAGCCACGGAGGGCCCTCTGCTCATCCTTGCCGGCGCAGGCTCCGGCAAGACGCGCGTCATCACCAGCCGCATCGCCTGGCTCATCCGCGAGAAGAACGTCGCCCCCGACTCCATCCTGGCCGTCACCTTCACCAACAAGGCCGCGGCAGAGATGGGCGAGCGCGTCGAAAAGCTCCTCGGCCACTCCAGCCTCGCCAAGCCGCTCATCGCCACCTTCCACTCCCTCTGCGTGCGGATGCTGCGCCGCGACATCGAGACCCTGAAGGTCAACGGCCAGGGGCTCACCCGCTCCTTCGCCATCTACGACGAGAACGACCAGCAGAACATCGTCAAGCAGATCATGCGCCGCATGGGGCTGGACACCAAGCAGCTCACCCCGCGCACCGCCCTCGGCCGCATCTCCTGGGCCAAGAACCACATGGTCGATCCGCAGGAGTACTACCTCGGCTCCAAGGACCCCAACAGCGAGCGCATCGCCCACATCTACAAGTCCTATCGCGACGAGCTGCGCAAGAACAATGCCCTCGACTTCGACGACCTGCTGCTGGAGGCCGTCCGCCTCCTCAAGGTCTCCAGCGAGGTGCGCGAGCGCTACCAGCGCCGCTATCGCTACCTGCTCGTCGACGAGTACCAGGACACGAACCGCCCGCAGTACGAGCTGATGAAGCTGCTCACCGGCCCGGGCCAGAACGTCTGCGCCGTCGGCGACGAGGACCAGAGCATCTACTCCTGGCGCGGCGCGGACATCCGCAACATCCTCGAGTTCGAAAAGGACTTCCCCGACGCCCGCATCATCCGCCTGGAGCAGAACTACCGCTCCACGCAGGTCATCCTTGAGGCCGCCGGAGCCGTCGTCGCCAACAACATCCGCCGCAAGGGCAAAAAGCTCTGGACCGACCGCCAGGGCGGCTCCCTCATCGGCTACTACGAGGCTCCCGACGGCGAAAACGAAGCCCTCTTCATCGCCGACCGCATCCAGAAGTTTCTGCGCGAGACCGGCAGCGACACCGAGGCCGCGCACTGCGCCGTCCTCTATCGCACCAACTCCCAGTCGCGGCTGGTGGAAGAGGCCCTGCGCCGCTATAACGTGAAGTACACCATGGTCGGCGGCTTCAGCTTTTACGAGCGCGCTGAGATCAAGGACCTGCTCAGCTATCTGCGCCTCATCCGCAACCCGCATGACTCCATGGCCCTGCAGCGGGTCATCAACACGCCGCCGCGCGGCATCGGCAAAACCACCCTGGAGACCATGGAGCGGCTGGCCCTTGAGACCGGCTCCTCCACCTGGGACGCCATCGCCGCCTCCATCGCCAACAAGCTCATCCCCACCCGCGCCCTCATGGCGCTGGACTCCTTCCGCCAGCTCATCACCGATGCGCAGGCCATGATGGATCCCGACTTCGCCGGCAAGCTGGCCGCAGACGTCGCCGCGGAAGAGAACGCCGACACCGACTTCTCCTTTGGCGCAACCGAGCCCGCCGCTGAAGCCGCCGGCGCAGACACCGCCTTCGACTTCGGCGGCAACCAGGACCAGCTTCCCCTGCTGGACATGGCCAGCTTCTCACCCTTTGCCGAGGCGCCCAGGCGGCCCTTCCTCACAATGCCCCGGCAGGCCGACGCCCGGGTGCCCCAGGTCTCGTCTTCGAGACCTGGGAACGACACTTCCCCGGCCGCCGAACCCACCCAAGACGAACAGCGCGAAAGCGGCTTCCGCGCCCCCGGCGATGCCGCCACTCTGCCGGAGCTGATCCGCTTCCTCATCGACCGCACCGGCTACATCAAGGCGCTTGAGACCGAAGGCACGCCCGAAGCCTTCAGCCGCATTGAAAATCTGAAGGAACTGGCCAACGCCGCACGCGACGCCGAAGAGCGCGGCGAAACCCTCGCCGAGTTCCTCGACCACGCCGCGCTCGCCTCGGACTCCGATCAGTTTGACCCCGACGCGCGCGTCACGCTGATGACCCTGCACGCCGCCAAGGGCCTCGAGTTCCCGCTCGTCTTCCTCGCCGGAATGGAGGAGGGCCTCTTCCCGCACTCGCGCACCCTCAGCAATCCAGAGGAGCTCGAAGAGGAGCGCCGCCTCTGCTACGTGGGCATGACCCGCGCCATGAACACCCTCATCCTTACCCGCGCCAACTATCGCCGCCGCTACGGCAATGACGCGCCGGAGATGAGCATCCCCTCGCGCTTCCTGGAGGAAGTGCCCAGCCAGCTCGTCGAGAACCTCGGCGGCCGCTCGCCCGCCTGGTCTACCCCGGCCTACGGCTACGGGGGCAACCGCCGCACCGGCGACTTCGCCGACCGCCACTACAACTACGAGGACGAGAACCAGGAGACGCCCCGCTTTGCCGCCTCCTCCGGCGCAGGCCAGCGCCGGAACTACGCCGGCGGCACCGGCTCCCCCAAGCCCTTTGTCGCCTCCTGGATGAAGGCCGGCACAAAGCCGGCCTCAACCGGCGTGGAATCGGCTCCCCGGCAGAAAGGTGCGGAAGCATCGCCGGACGCGCACTCCATCGACAACATTGCGCGCTTCTTTGGCGGCAAGACGGCCGGCATCCAGCCCGGCGCGCTCCCCCGCCCTGCCATTGAGATTCCAGCCCCCGGCGGCGACACCGGCCTCGGCAAGGGCCAGCGCGTGCGCCACGCCAAGTACGGCGAGGGCACCGTCCTTTATCGCGAGGGCGAGGGCGACGACGCCAAGCTCACCGTCATGTTCAACCGCCACGGCATGAAGAAGCTGATGGAGCGATTCGCCAACCTGCAGAAGATCTAGGCTCCCGCCGCCCGTGGAATCCATTCCGTGCTACACTTAAGTTAATCGTAGAATTCGATTTAAGAAGTCCTTGCCTGTTCCGAGTTACCGCTCCACACGCATACACTTCCACATTGCGTTCGC
>JAJXWS010000067.1 GCA_021781495.1 Acidobacteriota bacterium
GTATCGCTGTTCGACTTTCTGGCGGGACTGGACGATGTGCGCCTGAAGGCCGCACCGCTGGTGTATGACCACGGATGGCAGATCGATCCGGAGGGGTTTCGGCGGACGATTACGCCGAGCACGCGAGCGATTGTGCTGGTGCATCCGAATAATCCGACGGGACACTTTACGAAGCGGTGGGAGGCGGAGGAACTAGCGGAGCTTTGCCGACGGCATGACCTGTCTGTGATTGTGGATGAGGTGTTTCTGGATTATGACCTGGGGGAAGCGGCGGCGAGCTTTGCGGCGGGACTGGAGGGGGTGCCGGTCTACGTGGTGAGCGGGCTGAGCAAGATTGCCGGGCTGCCACAGATGAAGGCGGCGTGGATTGTGGCGACCGGTCCGGAGCGCGGGGAGGCGCTGGCGCGGCTGGAGGTGATTGCGGATACGTTCCTCTCAATGAACGCCCCGGTGCAGTGCGCGATGCCGGTGTGGCTGCGGGAGCGGGAGAGGATCCAAGGGCAGATTCGCGAGCGCGTGGCACGGAATCTGGCGGAGCTGGACCGGCAGCTGGGCCGGGCTCCGGCGGTGCGGCGGCTGGCGAGCGAGGGAGGGTGGTATGCGGTTCTGCGGATTCCGGCGCTGTGCCGGGACGAGGAGACCGTGCTGGCGCTGCTGGAACGCGGGGTGTGGCTGCATCCGGGGTACTTTTTCGGGATGGAGGAGTCGGGCTGGCTGGTTATCAGCCTGCTGGCGGAGGAGCCGGAGTTTGTCACCGGAGTAACACAATTGATTGCATATCTTGGAACGCATCAAGGTGGTAACGGTAAAGAGGTTCAGCTTTAAGTGATGCTTTTATAGTTGGCTATAAATATATAGAAAATAGATAGTTGATTGGATTTGTTACCTCCGTTCAATGCGGGCGGAGGAAGGGGTTGGATTTGCGCTCTGCGCCGATGGTGGTGACCGGGCCGTGACCGGGGATGACCTTGGTTTCATTGGGGAGCGGGAGCAGGCGATTTTCGATGGAGTCGATGATCTGCTCGAAGTTGCCGCCGGGCAGATCGGTGCGGCCTATGCTTCCGGCGAAGAGGGTGTCGCCGGCGATGACCATTTTGAGCAGGATGAAGTGCAGGCAGATGGAGCCCTGGGTGTGTCCGGGGGTGTGGAGCACCTGGGCGGGGTAGGCGGGGAGGCCGACGAGCTGGCCTTCGGTGAGGCTTTCGTCGGGGGGAGCGGTCTCTGGCGGGGTGATGCCGAGCCATGCGGCCTGGGTGTCCATCCTCTGGAGCAGGGGCAGGTCGTTCTCGTTGAGGAGGATGGGCGCGCCGGTGAGGCGCTTGAGCTTGAGCGCTCCGCCAACGTGATCGATGTGGGCGTGAGTGACGAGGATCTGCTTGAGCCGGAGGCCGAGGGCGGTGAGGCGACGATGGATGCGGGAGATCTCGTCGCCGGGATCGATGACGATGGCTTCGCCGGTGGCTTCGTCGCCCAGGATGGTGCAGTTGCACTGCAACGGGCCGACGGGAAATGTCTCAAGGATCATGCCTTCATTGTAGAGGCAGCTGTGGAGCGGGCCGGGGTGGCGATGGCCGCTAACCGATGCGGTCGGCCCACTCCAGAATGCGGTTGGAGAGGCTGAGGCGGGAGGTGTCTTCCGCGGGCAGTTGGACGGCGAGTTGCCAGAGGCCGATGAGGGCCAGAGCCACGAGATTGGGAAAGAGAAGCGGCGCCATGGGCGGGGCGCCATTGACGGACTTCTCAAATAGGCTGGTGCCGGGCTCCACGAGATTCATCCGCATGTGGTACCAGAAGCCGAGGATGCCGACCAGGGCTTGCACGCCAAGCACGGCGAGACAGAGGTCAAGGTAGCGCCGGGTGACGGGAAGGAAGACCGGCACGATGAGGAATCCGGTGGCGAGGGCGCTGGAGAGGACGGGGATCCATTCGGTTTTGAGGAAGAAGCCGTTGGTGGCGTGATCGGTGAGGCAAAGGATGAAGTTGCCGAAGAAGCCGCCGGTGGCCAGCACGATGACCCAGCGCGCCCACTCAGTGGACCGCGCGGGGATCATGCGGTTCATGAGGAGCAGAAAGCCGAGGCCGGTGTAGGCGAGCGGAGCGGCGAAGGGAGCTGCGTAGGTGAGGGAGCTGAGGGTGTGCTGGATGAAGAAGCTGCTCTGCAGGTGATAGAGCACGCCCGCCAGGCCAACCAGCGCGGAGATGCCGCCGACGAGGTAGCCGACGTCGCGCCACGCGGCAACAAAGCCGCCACGCCAGCGCACGACGATGACGATGAGCAGCAGGACCGGTGCGACGGCCGAGAAGTAGAGCGGGATGTACTCGGCCGGATTGCGGAAGCGGTTGACGGAGTGGGCGAGCACGATATCGCCCGCGAGCACGGCCAGATTGGATGTGACGAACAGCTCGAGGAGGAGTTCGAGATCCAGGGCCCAGGCCACCCAGCGCGATCGCAGCAGCTTAGCGATGAGCGGCATGCGTCCTCCTCAACTCGTCGGCTTCGTGCTGCAAGTCCACGGTCTTTTGCAGCAGGCCGTAGTTGCCATGCCACTGGACGAAGTCCGCGCCGCCCATGAATGCGCCGTGCTTGCTGGTGCGGCCGTCGTAGTGCCAGAGGTCGAAGTAGGTGAAGTCGATGGGGTTGGAGAAGGGCTGATCGCCGAGGAGGCCGTCTTTGTGCAGGCCATCGACGATGTTTTTGGCGGCGAGGACTTTGGTATTGGTGCTGGCGACGACCTGCTCGGCCTGGGTGTAGACGCGGTCAATGAGCGCGGCGGTGTGGCACTGCTCGCAGACCTGCTTCATGTTGGTTTGCGCCATGAGGTAGTTGGGACGCTTTTCACTGACGGCGTTGGCGAGGTACCAGCTGAGGCGGTCCGAGGGGTTGTGGGTGACTTTGAGGCCGTTGATGCCGCTCATGTGGCATGTGGCGCAGGTGGGCACGAACATGTCGCGGGTGGTGAGCGATTTGGGGCTCGCGTCCAGCTTGAGCAACTGGCGCTGGGCGGCGAACATGACGCCGTGTTTGGACTCGTTGTAGATCTCGATTTGAGAATGGTCGGGGCCCATGTGGCACTGCGCGCAGGTAGAGGGCAGGCGGGCAAACGCGACGGAACTGGTGTGGCGCGAGTGGCACTCGGTACAGGTGCCGATGGTGCCGTCGTCGTTGGGCTTGCCGATGGAGTGGCACTGCTCGCAGCCGGATGCCATGGCGGAGGAGCCCTCGGCCTTGACGAAGGGGTGCGGGGGACGCCTGGTGCCGCCGGGCTGGAACTGCTCGCTGAAGTTGACCTGCTGCGGGCTCAGGCCCTTTTCGCCGTAGATTGCGGCCCAGCTTGGGGCGGCGTGACGGCTGCGCAGGAACTCCTGGTAGATGCCCTCATGGCAACTGCGGCAGTTGCCGGCGGTGAGGTGCGTGCTGATGACGAAGCCGTGGTGCTCCTTTTTCTGCTGGCCTTCGGCAGGCTGGTGGCAGTCGAGGCAGTTGACGCCCTTCTTCGCATGGGCGCTCATCTCGTACTCATGGACGACGGAGTACTGCATGCGGGCGTGGCACTCCGCGCATTTACCGCTGGCGCGCACGAAATCGGCAGTGGGCTGCTGCGTCTCCACCTGAGGCCGGGCGCGATTGATGAGGAATGCGCCGAGAATCAGAGCGAAGGCGATGGTGACGGCGACAAATACCGAGCGAAAGGACATGTGGCCCCGAGCAGTTTGCAGTTGACCAGCTTCCGGCAGATGACTGGCCGGACCTTGACGAGGGTAGCGCAGAATGGGGATGGAGGAAAGGGACTTTTGTCACTGGAAAGGAAGGAGGTGTGTGGAAGAAGGTTACGGAAGTGAGGGTGCGTGCAGAAAACAGAACAGGCAGACCGCAGCGGTCTGCCTGACGTGAAGCGAAGTTGGAAGCGGGCTACTTGCCGGACTTGGCGGGAGCAGATGCCGGAGTGGTTCCGTCCAGAACCGAGTGGCTGCGCTCGCCGCGCACGTACAGGATGGTCAGCGTGAGCGAGGTTGCCATGAAGATGACGGCCGACCAGGTGGTGAGGCGGGTGAGCACGTTGGCCGCGGCGCGGGGGCCGAAGGCGGTCTGAGAGCCCTGACCACCGAATGCGCCTGCGAGGTCGGCGGAACGGCCCTGCTGGAGCAGGACGACTCCGATGAGGAACAGGCTCACGATGACGTGGAGGACGATGACGAAGTAGAAGAAGATCTGCATTGCTTCAGCTGCTTTCCGAGCCGTGCCCGGTTGGCCCGGACAGGAGAATCTTGGTGCGGAAGGCGGGACTTGAACCCGCATGCCTTTCGGCGCCACCCCCTCAAGATGGTGTGTCTGCCAATTTCACCACTTCCGCACTGGGTGAACTACTTGAGTATAGCAAAGTTGAGGCAAAGTCGCGCGAGGCGTAAGGGCTCCTGCGCAGTTTGTTGGGCGACCTGTGGAAATGGCACAGGCGCAGGGGTTTAGGAGTCTCTGCGCGTGGGCCGGGAGGGATATGTTTACTGGATGCGCTCGGAGCGGAAACCGGCTTCGCGCAGGGCGTGGGTGATGGCGGTGATGTGCGAGGAGCCGCGGGTTTCCAGGGTGACGTCGATGACCGTTTCTCCCAGGCTTACGCCGTAGTAAGCGCGGTTGTGGACGGTCTCAACGATGTTGGCGCGCTCGCGGGCGAGGATCTGGGTGAGGTTGAGGAGAGCGCCGGGACGATCCTGGAGGTAGACGCGGACGCGCAGGAGGCGGCCGTCCTTGACCAATCCGCGCTCGATGATTTTGGCGAGCAGGGTGACGTCGATGTTGCCTCCGCAGACGAGCGCGACGGTGCGGCGATGGCGAAGGTTGGTTTTGGACTGGACGATGGCGGCGAGGGCCGCGGCACCGGCGCCCTCGGCGAGAGTCTTCTCCTGCTCCAGCAGCATGAGGATGGCGCTGGCGATCTCTTCGTCATCGACGGAGACGATTTCATCGACATAGCGGTTGACGAGGGGCAGGGTAAGATCGCCGGCGCGGCGCACGGCGATGCCGTCGGCGACGGTGGCCTCAGGCGCGATGGTGACGGGATGGCCGGCTTCGCGGGCGCGGAGCATGGAGGGGAGCTTTTCCGGCTCGACGCCAATGACGCGGATTTTAGGGTTGGTCTCCTTGAGAGCGCAGGCGATTCCGCTGATAAGGCCGCCGCCGCCGATGGGCACGACCACGGCTTCGATGTCGGGGACCTGCTCGAGGAGCTCGAGGCCGATGGTGCCCTGACCGGCGATGACCTCGGGATCGTCGAAGGGATGGATGAAGGTGCGGCCCTCTTCGATGCGGCGGCGCAGGGCCTCGTCGCAGGCTTCGTCGTAACTGGCTCCGTGGAGGATGACCTCGGCGCCGAAGTTGCGCGTGGCGGCAACCTTGACGAGAGGCGTTGCGAGGGGCATGACGATTTGCGCGCGAATGCCGCGTGCGGCGGCATGGAAGGCGACTCCCTGGGCGTGGTTGCCGGCGCTGGCCGCGATGACGCCACGCTTTCTCTCTGACTCAGAGAGGGTGAGCAGCTTGTTGAGAGCGCCGCGCTCCTTGAACGAGCCGGTGCGCTGCAGGTTCTCGAGCTTGAGGTGCAGAGGAAGGCCGGTGAGCTCAGAAAGATGATGCGAGAGGTGACAGGGCGACATGTGAATGGCTTCGCCGATGCGCGCGCGTGCTGTCTGAATGCTGGTAAGGGTTACGGTTTCCACGAAACTCTCCTGAAAGATGCAGGGCCCGGAAAGAGAAAGGCCACCAGCCCGTTTTGGGGTGGTGGCCTGAGTCTGAGTGAACGAATGAATCTGGTTCGTCAGGCACCGTTTCCCGCGGATGCGATGTGACAGCTAATTCGCATGACGGGGAGGGACATGCCGGAGCACTTGACGGCTGAGGAAATCGAGTTGGCGCCGCATGCGTGCATGACGTTGTTTCCAGTAGAGCAGAGGGTGAAATGCGCGTCAAGTTGGACGCAGGAGAAGCGAGGCCGGACGGGCCTAGCTACTTCTTTTTGGGCGCCTGCTTGGCGATGACGAGCGCGGAGATTTTGTCGTAGGTGGCAGCCGGGACGATGCCCTTGCTCTTGAGCTGGGTCTTGTTGGCGTAGGGGCGGCCGGCAACGATCTTCTGCGCGTAGACATCGCCAACGCCGGGAAGCGCCTTGAGCTCGTCTGCTGAGGCGGAGTTGATGTCTACGAGCTTGGCGGCGGCTGCATGAGCAGCGGCCTTGCTGCTGGCCGCAGCGGGAACAGCAGGCTTGGCGGCGGGCTTGGTTTGCGCGGCGGCCGCGGGAAGGATGCCCAGCAGGGCAGTGGCTACCAGACCAAGCAGCGTGGTGGAAGAGAAACGGGGGATTCGCATGAGTGGCTCCTTTCAGGTGGGTTCAGATGGGAAAAGCCGCGAACAGGATATCCGGCAGTGGCGCGGTGGAGGCAAGAGAAAAACGCACAGGAGAGATGACCGAAGGACTGGCTACGGTATCTCGCGGATGGGAGCGGCTGAGCTGTCGGCCAGGGAGCGGTTCTTTTCGCGAGCGATGGCGTTCAGCTTGTACTGGAAGTAGACGAAGGAGAAGAGCAGGGAGAGCCACCAGTTGAGGCGCAGGCCGACGGGCTCGCGGTGGTTGTAGTGCTCCTGCAGCTCTTCGCGCACCTCAAAGATAACGACGATCCAGAGCAGCCAGGAGAAGAGAAAGCCGGTGGCGAAGGATGCGAGCGCCCAGTAGAGGGACTCCGAGCGCACATCGATTTTGCGTATCCAGATGCAGAGATAGATGGGCCATACGGCGATGAGGACGTTGCTGAGGAAGTCATGGAGCTTGCCCGGGCCGAGCCAGTAAAGCAGCGCTGCCGCACCCAGGAAGGCGACCAGGAGCAGCGCCCAGTGGACGCGCGGCGGCGAGGGATACAGGCTGCTGTACGGGTTGGCTACGGAGACGGGGGACGGTTCCATAATCGGCTTCGGCGGTCGGTTCCAGCACGATTGGTTGCGGCTAAAAGATATCACACAGCGCGCGGAAGGAATCCAGCTCAATCAGCTGCTGGCCGTCGGGTGGAGCGTCGACAGCGGCGTGCTCGAGGACCCATGTGTCCTTGTGGAAGAGAAAGACGGCGTGCAGCCCGGCGGCGAGCGCGGGATTGATGTCGCTTTTGGGACTGTTGCCGATCATCCAGCTGGTGTGCGGGGCGAGCTCGTGGCGTGCGATGACCTGCCGGTAGGTTTTGGGGTCCTTTTCCGCGACGATCTCGACGGCGGTGAAGTGGGGCGCGAGTCCGGAGCGGGTGAGCTTGTCGGCCTGCTCGGCATGATTGCCCTTGGTCATCAGGATGAGGCTGTGGCGCGTGGCGAGCTCGGCCAGAGCTACATCGACGCCGGGGAGCAACTCGATCTCCTGCTCGGCGATGGTCTGCGCGAAGCTGATGACGCGCTGCCGCTTTTCCTCGGTCATGGGTGACGGGCTGAGGCGCTCAAAGCAGGTGACAAGCGAGCGCGTGAAGCTGCTGAGACCATAGCCGTGTGCGAGGATGGTCTCTCTTTCGACGGCATTGAGGGCATGGCGCACCTCTGCGGGCGAATAGGTGTGGTGGTTGAGATAGCCGATGAAGGCGGCGATGGCTCGCTCGAAGTAGACGTTGTTTTCCCACAACGTGTCGTCCGCGTCGATCATCAGCGTTTGGCCAGGAGCAATGCGCTTCATACCTTTGATGGTAACGAATTGTGGCGTGGAAATGAATTTGTGGCGAAAAGTCAGAGACGTGCCGCATCAAGTGGTTGATAACGCTGGCGAAAAATTTTGAGATTGACAATCGTATTTCTGAGCGGATATTGTGGTGATGGTCACTCTTGACCTTGGAGACAATCATGCGAAACATTCTAGTAGCTGCAGTCTTCTTCTCCACCGTGCTGCTCAACGCCCAGACACGCACGCAGGGCCAGGGTGTCATTTTCGAGGCACGGAACGGAAGTCCGAACGCGCTGTCGGCATCTGCCGCAGCCCAGCCGGCGTCGGATGTGTACGCGGCGCCGCAGGCAAGACGAGTAAGCACGGGGGTGATTGCCCCCAAGCTGATCTCGGGACCGAAGATCAAGGTGATGACCTCGGATTTCAGCACCGCTAACCTGAGCATGGAGAAGGTGGTGGTGCGCATGAGGTTGGACGAAAACGGAATGCCGGAGCACGTGGAGTTGATCAAGTCTGTGAATCCGAGTGTCGACGCGCGGGTGTTGGAGGCGGTTCGCTCCTATCGATTTACGCCGGCCACGCTGGACGATCAGGCGGTTCCGGTGGATCTGAACCTGGTGGTGCAGTTCCGGGAGAAGTAAGCGCAAGACCGAAAGTGGGAAACGGACTCCTCCGCACTGTGCAGCCAGTATGCACGATGCGGAGGAGATTTTTTCTGCGGCGCCGGGACGTTACTTGATGTGGAGGACGGGATTGCGATTGGGGTGAGCGGGATCCTTGATGATCTGTCCACCCTTCATGACGAAGGCGACGTGTTCCATGACGGTGATGTCCTTGAGCGGATCGCCTTGTACGGCAACGATGTCGGCAAAGCGGCCGGGCTCGAGGGTGCCCACATCCTTGTCTTTGCCGAGCATGGTGGCAGCGTTGATGGTGGCGGCCTGCAAGGCTCCCAGGGTGCTGAGCCCGCCGCGAACGAGAGCGCCGAATTCCTTTGAGACGGCTTCGTCCACGTCGTCGTCATCGGTGCCGTAGACGATGCGGATGTTGTGCTGGAGCGCGAGCTTGAATGCGGGACCCTGCGCCGCAAGAATCTCCTTGCCTTTGGCGAAGGAGGCGGGATCGCGGCCTTTGCTGAGGCCGGTGATCATGTCGTGCTGGAAGCAATAGAGCGTGGGAACGAGCCAGGTGTGATGCTCTTCCATGAGCTTGGCGCCTTCCTCGTCGAGCATGGTGCCGTGCTCGATGGAGTCAACGCCGGCACGCACGGCGGCCTTGATGCCGACGGCGCCCTCGGCGTGGGCCATGACCTTTTTGCCGGCGCGATGGGCGACGGCGACGGCCTCGGCCATTTGTGCTTCACTGAGTTCCTGCACGTGATAGTCGGAGATAGGGTCCATGACGCCGCCGGTCGCCATGAGCTTGATCCAATCGGCGCCGTACTTGATGTCGCGACGAACGACGTGATCGATGTCATCGACAGTGTCGGCTACGTTCCTGGGGCGAGGCAACTGGATGTCCGGCGAAAAGGGCGCGCCGTCTCCGTGGCCGCCGCTGACGGAGATGCAGCTGCCGGCGGCGGTGATGCGAGGACCGAGGATGAGGCCGCGCTCGACGGAAGCACGGAGCGCGAACTGCGGATAGTCGGGCGGGCCTTCGCAGGCGTCGCGGACGGAGGTGAATCCGTGGTCAAGCCAGATGCGAAGGTTGTAGACGCCCCAGACGGTGTCCTGTGCAACGGAGGAGCGCAGTTCGTCGGCGAAGTTTTGCGAGGTGGGGTTGGAGAGGATGTGGCCGTGTGCGTCAATGAGGCCGGGAAGCACGGTGTATGCGGAGAGGTCGGTAACCGGAATGCCGGAGGGCGCGGCGTCCGCGATGGACTGCACGCGGTCGCCGGCGATGAGGATGTAGGCGTGGTTGCGTACCTGGCCGGTGCGCACGTCGATGAGCTTGCCAGCGAGGACCGCACGGGTGGGCGGAGCCTGGGCGGGCACGATGTGCGACGCGAGAACGAGAGCAAGGAGGACGGCGAAGGTGGATCGCATCATATTGGTCTTCAAGGTAACACCGCAGCGAAGAGGATTTAAAGAAGGAAGCTGCGCGCGAGAGGCAAGGGTGTTTGGGATGACAGGGAAGGGATTACGACGGCAGGAAGAGATTCCGTTGATTGGCGTATCGCGCGTTTGATAGAACTTCGGCAAACGCGATTCTGAAATCGCGGAATGATCGCCGACGGCGAGCGCGGCGAGGAGGACAAAGATGAGCGCATCGATTCCCCAGGCGCAACCTCTGGAACAACTGGATCAGTGGGACGACTTTGTTGCGGGCCGCTACAAGGAAGGCAAGACGGAGGCGGAGTTTCGCGTATATGACGCGAACGCGACGCCGGGCGTGGCGGAGTTCTACCGGCTGAACCATGAGAATCAGACGGTGTCATATGTGCTGGCCAAGGAGAAGGAGTACTTCAGCCTGCAGAAGGGGATGAAGTCGACGTGGGAGGCCGCGGAGTTTCTGAATACGCTGGTGGACGAAAGCGATCCGGATACGGACCTGACGCAGATTGAACATCTGCTGCAAACGTCGGAGGCGATCCGGAAGGACGGGCATCCGCGCTGGATGGTGCTGACCGGATTTCTGCATGACCTGGGAAAGTGTTTGTGCCTGTACGGCGAACCGCAGTGGGGCGTGGTGGGCGATACGTTTCCGGTGGGTTGCTCTTGGTCAGAGTCGATTGTGTTTCACGAATACTTTGCCAACAATCCTGACAGGCATGTTGCGGAGTATCAGACGAAGTACGGAATCTATGAGCCGAACTGCGGACTGGAAAACGTGCACATGTCGTTTGGGCACGATGGCTACATTGCCGAGGTGATGAAGCCGTACCTGCCGGTGGAAGCCTTGTACATGCTGCGGTTTCATTCGTTCTATCCGTGGCATCGGCATGGGGCCTATGCGCATTTGACGAATGAGCAGGACAGGGCAATGCTGGAGTGGGTGCTGAAGTTCAACCAGTATGACTTGTACTCGAAGGGGCATGCGAAGCCGGACATGCAGCAACTGAAGCCCTACTACGATGATTTGTTCGCGGAGTTTTTGCCGGAGAAGATTGCCTGGTAGTCGGCAGCGACAGAGCTAAGTAAAACAAGATGGCCGCCATGCTTTGCGCAGGCGGCCATTGCTTTGCAGCGTGTGCTGACGCGGCTAGGGCTTTGGTTGTGAATCGAGCCAGGATTTGAGTCGAGGCTCTTGCAGATTGCGCAGTTCGATGCAGCCGTTGATGTTTTCCACGGCGTGTTTGAGCGCGATATCGGCGGCGGCAACTTTGTGTGCCGCGAAGAACTGCTGTACGTTGTCGCGCGCGGATGCGGTGCAGAAGCTGCCCGTGGAGCCGACCAAAGCTCCGCCCATGTTGGTGGTGAGCTGGGGCTGGATCTTATCCCAGTGGGACTGGATGAATTGCCATGCCAGGTGGCGGGTGCCACTCATCTGCAGGGCAATGGCGAACTGGAATGCGACGTCCTGATTGCGGACTTTGCCGGAGATGGCGTAGTCCAGCGCGCGCCGCGCCAGCGAGGGCTCCTCAAACTGGGCGAGCAGGCGAAGCGCGCTGATCTGAATCTCAGGGCTTGTGGAGGTTTCGTAGGTCTCTTGCAACTGGTTGAAGAGTGCGCTGTCGCCGTTGACTGCCGCGATGGCGAGCGCGGTTTGTCCGAGGGTTGGATCGACGGAGGCTTGGTTGGCCAGGTATTGCTCCGCGAGGCTGCGCGCCTGGGCGAGGACCGCTGGATCTTTGCCGTAGAAGCCAAGCGCGGCGAAGAGCTGCGCTCGGAGCTCGCGCATGTTGGCGGAGTCAGTGGGCGCGGGAGCACTGAGGCGGTTGTATTCCGGGGAGAATTGAGTGCGAACCCAGGAGGCTAGTGCGTTCTTCTCCGCGGGCGTGCTTGCGATTCTGGCGTAGATAGAACCGAATCCGTTGAGCGCGACGCTGAGCACGGCGGCGTTGGAGTCGCCCTTGACCGCTTGCACGAGCGCGAGGTAATCGCCGACGGAGGCTTTGTTGGCGCGGACCTGAGCCCACTCATCGCCGATGAGGCTGATGCGCTCGGCAGGGGAGAGGCTGGACTCAACCTGCGCGACGATGGCCTTGTAGGCAGCGGGCGCATAGACGCTGCGGTAGTAGCCCTTGCCGAAGGCGTTGGCAAAGAAGAGGCCGGAGGCGGGAGCCGGTAGCGCGTTGGCGGAGGGAGTGAGCACGCGGCAATCCTGACTGTTGCCGGAGGATTTGAAGCAGACGGGGAGCGTCCACTTTTGCGCGGGGTCAGGCGTGATGCTGGGACTTAAAAAGAAGCGCTGCTGCGCGACGGGGACAGAGCCGTTGGCGGGCACGCCGAAGGTGAGCAGCGGTTCGCCGGGCTGAGCCACGAGCGAGTCCATGATTTTGTCGACGGGCTTGTGGCTGGCCTGGGTTTGCGCATTCCAGAAATCTTCGGCAGTGGCGTTTCCGTAGAGATGCGCGACGAGGTAGTTGTGCACGCCCTGGCGAAAGACCTCAGGTCCGAGATAGTTTTCCACGCTGAGGAGGACGTCGCTGGCCTTGCCGTAGGCGATGCCGTCGAACATCTGGTTGATTTCGTCGGGGGTCTCTGCCTTGGCGCGAATGGCGCGCGTGGTGGGAGCAGCGTCGATATTGAGGGTGGAGTTCATGCCTGCGGCCACATCCTGATCGATGTTCCACTCAGGATGCATGGCGGCGACGGGCTTGTTTTCCATCCAGGTGGCAAAGCCCTCGTTGAGCCAGAGGTTGTTCCACCACTGCATGGTGACGAGGTCGCCGAACCACTGATGCGCCATTTCATGCGCGATGACCAGGGCTACATTCTTTTGCGCGCCGACGGAGGCAGTCCTGGGATCGATCAGCAGATCGGTTTCGCGATAGGTGATGGCTCCGAAGTTTTCCATGGCGCCTGCCTCAAAGTCAGGAAGCGCGATGAGGTCCAGCTTTTTGAGCGGATAGGGGATGCCGAAATAATGGTTGTAGTAATGCAGGACGTACTGGGCGACCTGAACGCCGTAGGAGGTGAGTGCCACCTTGTCGGGCGTGGAGCAGACGCGGATCGCCACGCCATCCTCCTGGCCGGAACTGCATTGGAAATCGCCGACGAGGAATGCCACGAGGTAGGTGGACATTCTGGGCGTGGTGAGGAACTTGAGCGTGTGCTTGCCGGCGACGGGGCCCGGCGTATCACTGACGATGGGGCCGTTGGAGATGCCGGTGTCGCCGGAGTCCACGACAAGCGAGACATCGTAGGTGGCCTTGAAGGCCGGCTCATCAAAGGACGGGTAAGCACGACGCGCATCGGTGGGTTCGAACTGCGTGACGGCGTAGTTGCGGCGCGCGGTTTTAGAGAGATAGAAGCCGCGCAGCTCGTTGTTCAGGATTCCGGCGTAACGGATGTGAAGGACTGCCTTGCCGGCGGGCAACTGGCGCGGGAACGTGAAGGTTGCCTGTTCCTTGTCCTTGTCGAGCGCGACGGTGGCTGCCTGGCTCTGGCCGTCGGCAGCGATGGTGACAGTCTGGAATTGAATTTCGGCGGCGTTGAGCGTGATGGCCGTGACGGGTTGCTGGATGTCAACGTCGATGGACTCAACGCCGGTGAAGGTGGCGGTCTTCAGGTCGGGGGTGAGCGTGAGGGCGTAGTGCTGCGGAAGAACTGTGGAGGGCAGACGCTGCGCGCGGGCGAAGGGCGCAACCGCGAACAGGAGAAGCGCAAGGGCTACAACGGGATGAGATGAACTAAAACAGCGGCTTTTGTGCATGCATTCCTCGTATGGGTTGAGCGCATGAGGCGAACGATGGCGCGGAATTACTGCGATCTGTGAGATGGGAGTGGATGACGAGTATCCGGTATGGACTCTGCGCAGGCAGGGAAGCACCCTGCCCGCGCTTGAGGATGGCGGATGGAGAGGATACGCGGCGGGGCGAGGAGGAGTTCTGTGGCAGACGAGAGCCGGCGGCAGTGAGGACGCGCAGGCCGCTATCAGGGCTCTTCGTCTGTCTCGTCTTCGTCGTCGGACTCGTCCTCCCTGGGGATGAAGGCATCCACGAGGAGGAGACAGGCGCCGGTGACGATGGAGGAGTCTGCAACGTTGAAGTCGGGCCAGTGGTAGCGGAAGATGTGGACTTCAATGAAGTCGATGACGGAACCGTAGTAGATGCGATCGTGAACATTGCCCAGAGCTCCTGCGAAGATGAGCGACAACGCCACAGTGGTGAGGGTGAAGCGATAGCCCAGGCGCACCATGGCGATGAGCACGGCGAGCGCAGCCACCAGCGAGAAGGTGACGAGAGCCCATCGCACCGTGGCCGGCGAGGTGGAGTCGGCGAAGATGGAGAATGCCGCGCCCTCGTTGGTCCAATGCGTAATGCGGAGCACGCCCGGGATGATGGGGATGGCGCCGCCGATGCGGATGTGGCTGGCGACCCACTTCTTGGTGATGTGGTCCGCCAGCATGACGAGAGCAGAGATGGCGAGCAGCCATGGAAGACGCCGAGGGAGAGAGAAGCTCATTGTGCTGCCTCCCCGGCCTGCGGCGGCGCAATGCCCATCTCTTTCAGCGCGTCGTGGCAGCGCGTGCAGACGTTCTGCCAGATGCCGTAGTCGGCGACCTGCGGCATGAAGTTCCAGCAGCGAGCGCACTTGGTGCCGCTGGCGGGCAGGGCGATGACGGCGAGCTCGGCGCCTTCGACGACGGAGACCGCGGAGACGTTGATGATCTCCTTGAGGCCTGCGGCATGGCGCTGCAGGAGCCGGAGCAAGTCGCCGGAGGCCGCGATCTCCAACTCCGCCTCAAGGCCCTTGCCGATGCGCTTGGCCTGGCGTGCATCTTCCAGGACGCGAAGCGCCTCGTCGCGAACCGCGAAGAGCTGCTTCCACTCGTCGAGCACCGGGGCAGGATTGGAGGAGTAGATATCCTCGGGCCTGGGGAAGAGCGCAAGATGCACGCTTGCCGGACGGCCCTCGACCGCGGGGAGATACTCCCAGACCTCATCGGCGGTGAAGCTGAGGATGGGGGCGACGAGACGAACGAGCGCCTCGGTTATCTGCCAGAGGACAGTTTGCGCCGAGCGCCGGGCGTGATTCGTCGGCGCGAAGGTGTACATGCGGTCCTTGAGCACGTCGAGGTAGAAGGCGCTGAGGTCAACGATGGCAAACTCATTGACGGCCTGATAGACGCGATGGAACTCGAAGGCCTCGTACCAGCCGAGGATCTTCTCGGTGAGGTCACGGGTGCGGGCGAGCATGTAGCGGTCGAGCGGAAGCAGATGCTGCTCCGGGACGCGATCGCGGGCAGGGTCGAATCCACTTAGGTTGCCGAGCAGGAAGCGGAAGGTGTTGCGGATTTTGCGATAGAGCTCGGCGCAGCGCTGCATGAGGTTTTCGCTGGCCGCCATGTCTTCGCGGAAGTCGACGGAAGCAACCCAGAGGCGGACTATCTCGCCGCCCATGCGGTTGGCGATGTCGACTGGGTCAACGCCGTTGCCGAGGGACTTGGACATGGCGCGGCCCTGCTCGTCGAGGGTCCAGCCGGCGGTGGCGACATGCGAGTACGGCGCGCGGCCGCGAAGGGCGACGGAGGTGAGTAGCGAGGAGTGGAACCAGCCTCGATGCTGGTCGCCGCCCTCGAGATAGAGGCACCTGGTGCCGCTCTCGCTATGGAAGGACTTGTAGGGCGCTTTGAGATCCGAGTCGGACTCGCAGACGGCGAACCAGCTTGTGCCGGAGTCGAACCAGACGTCGAGGATGTCAGTTTCCTTGCGGAACTGGCTGCCGCCGCAATGGGCGCAGGTGACGCCGCTGGGCAGCAGGGCAGATGTCTCAGTGGTGTGCCAGGCCTCGGCGCCTTCGCGCTCGAAGAGGTCGATGATCGTGCGGTTCAGCGCGGGGTCGAGGATGGGCTTGTTGCAGTCTTCGCAGAGGAAGACGGCGATGGGCACACCCCAGATGCGCTGACGGCTGATGCACCAGTCCGGGCGGGTTGCGATCATGTTGGTGATACGCTCTTTGCCCCAGGCTGGATCCCAGACGACCTTATCAATTTCTTCCACGGTGAGTTGGCGGAAGGTTGTTTCGCTTCCGTCGGCGCGCTGGACGGGGGTTTCAAGGCCGATGAACCACTGCTCGGTGGCGCGGAAGATGACGGGATTGTGGCAGCGCCAGCAGTGGGGATAGGAGTGCTCGAGCGCGGCGGACGCCAGCAGGGCGCGGCGCTCCTCGAGCATGGCGATGATGATGGGGTTGGCTTCCCAGACCTTTTTGCCTTCAAACGGAGGCGGGGAAGCCAGGGGCCATGCCTCGGGGTCCACGTGAACGCGGCCCGCGGAGTCGACACGGCAGGTTGGATCGATCTGGTAGCGCTGGCCGGTGTAGAAGTCATCGGCACCATGTGAGGGTGCGGTATGCACGGCGCCGGTGCCGGTGTCGGCGGTGACGTAGGTGGCAAGGACGCCGAGGATGCTGCGCTCCAGGAATGGGTGATGGAAGGTGACGCGCTCGAGCCGGTTGCCCTTGAAGCGGGCAAGCTCATTGGTCTGGCCCAGCTGGCAGGAGGCGATGACCGAGGCGGCCAGCTCCGATGCCACGATGTAGACGGGGCCTTCCTCTGTGGCGAGAGCTACGTAGTCGAAGTCCGGGTGGAAGGCGACGGCCATGGACGCAGGAAGGGTCCAGGGCGTGGTGGTCCAGATGATGGTGTAGACCTCGCGGCCGGAGAGCGCCGGGTCGATAGCCGCCGCGTCGGATGTGAGGCGGTAGCGGACGTAGACCGAGGGGCTGGTGTGATTCTCGTACTCGACTTCGGCTTCCGCGAGGGCGGTGCGGTCGTGGATGCACCAGTAGACGGGCTTGAGGCCGCGATAGACGAACCCCTTCTCAAGGAAGCCGTAGAAGGCCTCGAGGGTGCGCGCCTCGTAGTCGCGGGACATGGTCTTGTACGGCTCGTCCCAGCGGCCAAAGCAGCCAATGCGTTGGAACTGGGAGGTTTGCAGATCGACGTACTTTTGGGCGTAGGCGCGACAGGCCTGCAGCACGGCGGGAGCCGGCATCTCCAGCTTTTTGCGGCCGAGCTGCTCGTCAACCTTGATTTCGATGGGCAGGCCGTGACAGTCGTATCCCGGGACGTAGGGAGCGTCAAAGCCGGCCATGGTTTTTGACTTGACGACAAAATCCTTGAGGCCTTTATTGAGGGCGTGGCCGAGGTGAATGGGGCCGTTGGCGTAGGGCGGACCGTCGTGGAGAAGGTATGCCGGCCGGCCCTGGCCGGCTTTGCGCAGCTCCTGGTAGAGGCGCAGAGACGCCCAGCGAGCCAGGCGAAGTGGTTCATTCTGAGGCAGATTTGCCTTCATGGGGAAGGCCGTTTGCGGCAAGCTTAAGGTGGCCTTCAACTCCGGCGCTGGAGACATCGTCACTCCCTGAAATGCTGCGAAGTAATTCATTTGTTAGTGTAAATGGCAGGGAAGTTTTTCGGTAACTCTGAGGCTACTTGTCCGTCTATTGAAATGAGCCACCCTGTCCTCTGGAGCGCACGGTCTTTGGAGGAGGTCAAGCAGAGCGCTCGAGTGCATCCCCGAGCAGACAATGACAGGCCCGGTCAAGCATAATAAACGGATGGGCCTGAGACGAAATGTGCCGTGAGGTGCAAGTGGAGGCGACAAGGCCCGCAGCGAATATGGCAAATGACGTACTGATCCAGTCAGAACCGGAGACTGAAGCTGTCGTGGACCCTAATGCAGGGCACGAGCTAGATGCGTTTCTGGGCAAGGCCTTTGAAGAGAAGCCCATCTGGGCAACGCTGTACGAGAGTATTCGCGACTTCTTTTTCCCGCCCCGGCTGCCTCCTCTGGAGCTGACTTCGAAGCCGATTCCGGTTCCGGACCGCATGGCGGTCAAGGCGAATCCGTGGGCGATTGGCATCTCCACGACGGTAAACATTCTGATACTGCTGGCCGCGATCTGGATTGGCATCCGGACGGTGGTGAAGATTGTGACCAAGCCGCAGCTGGACACCACCAATATTGATGTGGGCGAGTGGAAGCCGACGGCTCCCAAGGCGGGTGCGGAGGCAGGCGGCGGCGGTGGCGGCGGATCCCATGATATTGTGGACCCGACCAAGGGCAAGCTGCCGAAGATTGAGAAGGTTCCGGTGACGCCGCCGATGGTTCCGATACTGGAGCATCCGAAGCTTCCGGAGCCCCCGGCGATCAATGTGCAGCAGAACATCCAGTTGCCGGATAACCCGACGCTGCCGAATATCGGGGTGACGAAGTCGCCGAACGTTACGCTGGCCTCCAACGGCCAGGGCGGCGGTGCAGGCATGGGGAGCGGCTACGGCGGCGGCCTGGGCTCGGGCACTGGGAATGGATATGGCCCCGGCCAGGGCGGCGGCGCCGGCGGCGGGCTGTATCGCGTGGGTGGCGGAGTCTCAGCTCCGGTGCCGATCTTTCAGCCTGAGGCGGAGTTCAGCGATGAGGCTCGCCGGGCAAAGTACCAGGGCGTGTGCCTGATCTCTCTGATCGTGGATGCGCAGGGGAATCCGCAGAATCCGCGGGTGATTCGTGCGCTGGGCATGGGGCTGGATGAAAAGGCGCTGGAAGCAGTGCGGAAGTACAAGTTCAAGCCGGCGATGAAGGACGGTCGCACTCCGGTGCCAGTGATGATTACGATTGAGGTCAACTTCCGGCTGTACTAGGCTGGCGGGCAGATTGAGGACGGACGGGGCGAGGCGCCGAGGCGCTTCGCCCTTTCTGTTTCTGCGCAGGTGATGAGAATCAATCGATTTATTAGGGGCCACGGAAGGGATGGGTGTGGTACTCTTCGCTGTTCAAAACAAGTGGGAGGAGCGGCGATGCGGATTTGGGTATGCGTGCGGGTGGCGGGGTTGTTGCTGGCGGCGGGAGCGGCGTGTGCGGCCAGCGCACAGGTGGACTATCCGTTCCGCAATCCGGCGCTGGGCGAGGATGAGCGGATTGCCGATCTGCTGGGGCGGATGACGCTACAGGAGAAGGTAGAGCTGATGTCGGATCATCCGAAGTTTCCGCGGCTTGGGCTGGTCTTCTCCGGACAGGTGGAGGGGCTGCACGGATTGGCGCTGGGCGGACCGGCGAACTGGGGAGGACACGGCCTGCTGCCGGTGCCGACGACGACGTTTCCGCAGGAGAAGGGGCTGGGCGCGACGTGGGACCCGGCGCTGTTGAAGCAAGTGGCAACGCTGGAAGGATACGAGGCGCGCTACGACTACCAGAATCCGGTGATTCAGCGGGGCGGCGTGGTGGTGCGTGCTCCGAACGCCGACCTGAGCCGCGATCCGCGCTGGGGGCGCACGGAGGAGTCGTATGGCGAGGACCCATACCTGGTGGGAACGCTGACGGTGGCGTTTGCGCAGGGGTTGCAAGGACCTGATCCGAAGCACTGGCAGGCGGCGTCGCTGATGAAGCATTTTCTGGCGAATGAGAACGAGGATGGACGTGCGCACACCTCGTCGGATTTTGACGAGCGCCTGTTTCGCGAGTACTACTCGGTGCCGTTCCGCATGGGATTTGAGGAGGGCGGCGCGCGGGCGGTGATGGCGGCGTACAACTCGTGGAACGGGATTCCCATGATGATTCATCCGGTGCTGAAGGACGTGATGATTCGGGAGTGGGGCAACGACGGGCTGATCTGCACGGACGGAGGCGCGCTGGGGTTGCTGATTACGGCGCACAAGAGTTTTGCCAACAAGGAGCAGGGCTCGGCGGCGGCGGTGAAGGCGGGAATCAAT
>JAJXWS010000068.1 GCA_021781495.1 Acidobacteriota bacterium
CAACGCCTGGACCTGCGGGAGCCGGTGAGAGCCGTGCGTATTGCCATGGCCACTTGCTTGCAGTCTTGCATCGCGGGAAACTCTGCACGATTGCCGAATTTCCGGTTGAGTTGTCCTGTTTCACGCCCTTGGGGAAGGGGGAAACTCCAGTATACAACCGGGTTAGCTAGCACTTGCAGAGCAAATGGGTCCAATTTTTCAGCGAATGAAACTGAGGCGCTGTCTGCTCAATTTTGCCTTCCCTTCTGCGCTCAATTCGTTGTGAATTCACACGGCATGATGCAGAAGTGCACAGAGGACACGGCAATGCGCAGCTTTGTCAAGGCATTTGTGTGCTGCAGGCGACAGAGCGCGTACCGCAATGCGAAGTGTGCGGCGGCGCAGGCGGCGCCTGGCTGTGGGCCACGGTGCACCGCCTGGGTGGCAAAGCGAAGCGTGCTGCGGTAGAGTGGTGGGCCATGGACCCAGAAGACTCCGGCAACCTGGCAGAGCAGGTGGCAGAGCTGCGCGCGCGCGTGCTGCGGCTGGAGGCCGTGATGCGGCAGCATGGCGTGGTGCTGCCCGGAGAAGAAGCGCGAAGGCCGCCGGAGCGCGAGCCCGCACCGGCCCGTCCGGCGGAGCCAGTTCGATCCGTGGAGCCGGAGAACGTGCCAGCGCCTGGGCCGGTGGTGGAGCCGCCGCGCTTTGGCCACGTGGAGCCGGAGACGGCGGCGCACGATCACTCGCTGGAGGCGCGCATCGGGTCGCAGTGGTTCAACCGCATCGGCATCCTGGCGGTGTTGATCGGCATGGCGTGGTTTTTAAAGCTGGCGATTGACAACCACTGGATTGGGCCGGCGGGCCGGGTGGGGATTGGGCTGGTGGCGGGCGCGGCACTGGTGGCGTGGTCGGAGCGCTTTCGCGCGCATGGCTATGCGGCCTTTTCCTACTCGCTGAAGGCGGTGGGCAGCGGCATCCTTTATCTGTCGCTGTGGGCGGCGTTCCAGCTTTATCAATTGATACCGGCGAGCGTGGCATTTGGAGCCATGATTGCGGTGACGGCGTTCAACGGCTACCTGGCATGGGCGCAGGAGTCGGAGCTGCTGGCGCTGTATGCGATTGTGGGCGGCCTGAGCACGCCGCTGCTGGTGTCAACCGGGCAGAACCACGAGGTGACGCTCTTCAGCTATCTGATGATGCTGGACGCCACAGTGCTGGTGCTGGTGGCGCTGCGGCCGTGGTCGCGGCTGCTCGCGGGCGCGTTTATGGGCACGGTGCTGTTTGCGTCGGGGTGGTGGTTTGCCTATTACACGCCGGGGCAGGCCGGCCGCACGGCGTTCTTCCTGGGCGGCTTTTATCTGATGTTTGCGTTTGCGCCGCGGCTGGTGCGCGTGGATGTGACGGCCGAGGAGCACCCCGGAGTTTGGGACCAGCTGGTGATGGTTCCGCTGCCGCTGGCCAACGCCGCGCTGGGATTTCTGGCGTTCTATGCGCTGCTGGACTCAGTGGACGCGGGCTGGGCGCAACCGTGGCTGGCGGCGGGCTTTGCGGCGTTTTATCTGCTGCTGCTGTGGCTGCCCGCGCGCGGGCGGTGGCACGGCAGTCCTGCGCTGCTGAGCGCGCTGCACCTGGCGGCGGCGGTGGTCTTTCTTACCCTTGCGATTCCGCTGAAGGCGGACGGGCGATGGTTGCCGACGACGACGGGCTGGCTGGTAGAGGGCGCGGCGCTGCTGGCGGTTGCAAGCCGCATGCGCTCTGTGCTGCTGCGGGTGCTGGCTCTGCTGTGCCTGGCGCTGGGGCTGCTGGTGCTGCTGGCGGGCAACCCGGAGGCCTCCGCGGTGCCGTTCTTTAACCAGCGCTTTGCCACCTACTGCGTGGGCATTGCGGTGTTTGCGTTTGTGGCTTGGCTGGCGCACAAGGCCCATGTGGCAGAGCACACGGAGCATGGACAGCCCTGGGGTCGCATCATGCTGGTGTCTTCGCTGCTGGTGAACCTGCTGGTGCTGGTGGCCATCGGCTGGGAGATTCACAGCTACTGGTGGGTGCTGGAGTGGCGCGGTGATATGGCGCAGCTGCGCAACTTCAGCGTCTACGCGCAATTCACCTACTCGGCCTTCTTTATGCTGTTTGGCGCGGTACTGCTGGGCGCGGGGTTCTGGCGGCGGTGGGCGTTTTTGCGCTGGCAGGCGCTGGTGCTGCTGGCGTTGTCGATTGGCAAGGTGTTTCTGATTGACATGAACGCGCTGAGCCGCGGGTATCGCATCCTGAGCTTTCTGGGGTTGGGCGCGCTGCTGCTGGGGGTCAGCTTCCTCTACCAGCGGGACTGGCTGCATCTGCGTGGAGATGGAGGACAAGAGCCGTGAAGGGGATGGCTGCGGCAATGCTTGTGCTGGCGCTGGCCGCAACGCCGGATGTGCGCTACTTCCGCTACGAGCGGCCGCTGGAGAATGTGCCGTCGCAGCCGATGCAGACGTGCGTGGTGGCGGATGCGGACCTGTACGCGCACGCCTCAGCGCAACTGGCGGACGTGCGGCTGTATCGCGATGGCGTGGAGACGCCGTATGCCGTGCACGTGGCCGCGTCCGCGGCAGAGGCGGAGCAGGCGCTGGAGCCGCTGAACCTGGGCGTGCGCGGCGGCGAAACGGTGTTGGACGCGGCCATGCCCGCCGGCAGCTATAGCGACGTTCGCCTGGCGATTACGGAGCAGAACTTTCTGGCCACGGTGACGGTGACGGGCAGCCAGACGAAGGATGCGCAGGACGCAACCAAGCTGGGCTCGTACACCATCTTTGATCTGACGCGGCAGAAGCTGGGCCGCAGCACGGTGCTGCACCTGCCGCCCTCCAACTTTGCGTATCTGCACTTCAGCATTGCCGGGCCTGTGGCTCCGCAGAGCGTGACGGGGCTGTCTGTGCTGCGTGCTGAGGCCGGCCCGCAGCAGTTTGTCACGGTGGCGGAGTCAACCACGGTGATGCAGAAGGGGCGCACCAGCGTGGTGGAGTTTACGGTGGCGGCGCACGTGCCGGTGGACCGCGTGGCATTTGACCCTGGGCCCAGGCCGGTGAACTTTACCCGCGATGTGAGCCTGGTGGCGCTGCCGGAGTCGAAGGATGAGGAGAATGCTTTTCGCGCCGCGTCCAATGGGAATCTGCTGCGCGTGCACAGCGTGCAGAACGGCCACGCAATCGACGAGGAGCGGCTTGCGCTGGATGCTCCCGGCGCGGACTTTGACACACGCGCCCGGTGGACGGTGACGGTGGAGAACGGCGACGACGCTCCGCTGGCACTGCGAGCGGTGCGGCTGCAGATGCGGCAGCGGGAGCTGTGCTTTGATGCGGTGGCAGGCGCGGCGTATGCGCTCTACTACGGCGACAGCGCGCTGAGCGCTCCGCAGTATGACTATGCGCGGCTGTTCGCGCTGCAGGCCGGCGCGGCCCGCGCCACGCTGGGGCGGCCGAGCGCGAATCCCCGCTACCAGCCCAGGCCGGACCAGCGGCCATTTACGGAGCGGCATCCGGCGCTGCTGTGGGCTGCGCTGGCGCTGGTGGTGGCGGTACTGGCTACGGTGGCGTTGCGCTCCGCACGCCGCGTGACGGATTAGCGCAAAAAAGAAAACAGCCGCAAGTGGACAGGCAGGCGCCCGGTCCCCTCTTGCGGCTGCGTACAGGCGAGCTTAGATGGCTGATTCGCCGCGCTCGTCGTTGCGGATGCGGATGGCCTCTTCAATGCGGCTGATGAAGATTTTTCCGTCGCCGATGCGGCCGGTACGCGCCGCGCCAACAATGGCCTGGATGGCCTTCTCGCGCAGGTCGTCGTGGATGACGAACTCGATCTTGATTTTGGGATTGAGGTCGATGGTGTACTCGCGGCCGCGATAGAACTCGGTGTGGCCCTTCTGGCGGCCGTGACCGCGCGCCTCCAGAATGGTCATGCCCTCAATATTGACGGCGATGAGCGCCTCTTTGACGGCATCGAGTTTGGCGGGCTGGATGATTGCTTCGATCTTCAACATACTCAGATTCCTCGCTTGACAGGCTAACAGGTGAGGGACGCAGCGCAAGCCGCTCCGTCACCGGGGTTCTTCAGGAGTTAAGGTCGTAGCCCTCTTCGCCGTGCAGGGCCAGGTCAAGGCCGGTGGCCTCGTCCGTGGCCGAAACACGCAGGCCGATGAGCTTGTCCACCACAACGAGGAGCACGAGGGTGCCCACGATGGAGAATGCCCAGCCGATGCCCATGGCGACGAGCTGGTTGCCCACCTGGCGCCAGTTGCCGTCGATGGCGCCGGTGGCCAGGGGCTTGCCGCTGGCGTCGCTGCCAAAGACGGCGTTGATGGCGCCGGAGGCCAGAAAGCCGGTGAGCAGCGCGCCGATGGTTCCGCCTATGCCGTGCACGCCGAAGGCGTCGAGCGAGTCGTCATAGCCGAAGAACTTCTTGGCCTTGAAGACCATGAAGGAGCAGACCACGCCGGCGATGAGGCCGATGAGCAGCGCCGACATGGGCTGCACGTAGCCGGAGGCCTGGGTGATGGTGGCCAGTCCGGCAACAGCGCCGGAGATGGCTCCGAGGGCCGTGGGCTTGCCGTTCTCGAGCCACTCCACGGCGGTCCAGCTGATGGCGGCGGCGGCGGCAGCGAACTGCGTGTTCACAAAGGCGCTGGTGGCCAGGGCGCTGGCGCCGAGGGCGCTGCCGGCATTAAAGCCGAACCAGCCCACCCACAACAGGGTGCCTCCAATAAAGGTGAGCACCATGGAGTGCGGCGGCATGGGCGTGTGCGGATATCCGACGCGCTTGCCCAGGTAGAGCGCCGTGACCAGCGCGGCGATGCCGGAGGTGATGTGGACGACCGTGCCGCCCGCAAAGTCCAGGCAGGGCCAGCGGCCGCCCACGGGGTTCAGCAGGCCGCCCACGCCCCACACCATGTGGGCCATGGGGCTGTAGACCAGCAGCGACCACAGCGAGAGAAAGACCACCATGGCGCTGAACTTCATGCGCTCGGCAAAGGCGCCGGTGATGAGCGCGGGCGTGATGATGGCGAACATGAGCTGGTAGACCATGAAGGTCTGCTCCGGGATGGTGGGCGCGTAGTCGGTGTCGGGCGTAAGGCCCACGCCGTGCAGGAGCAGGTGCTCAAAGCCGCCGACGAACGGGTTGCCGTGGCCAAAGGCCAGCGAGTATCCGACGACGGCCCACAGGACGGTGATGATGCCCATCATGGCGAAGCTCTGCATCATGGTGGCCAGGATGTTCTTGCGGCGTACCAGGCCGCCGTAGAACAGCGCCAGGCCCGGAGCCGTCATGAGCAGAACCAGCGCGGCAGAGACGAGCACCCACGCGTTGTCGCCTGCCGAGCGGGCGCTTTGGCTGGCAGCCTGCGCGTTGTGAACGGCCTGCTGCAGGGCTGCAATCTGTGCCTGCAGCTGGGCCGCGGAGGGCGCCGCCTGGGCAGAGGCCATAGCCGGCGCGCAGAGCGCGGCAAGCAGGAGCAAGAGGGTCATTCCTCGACGAAACATACGATTACGACTCCCATGGAACAGCATGCGGCGCGGCGGGTTTACCACTGCCGGCGCCGGGTGATGTGGAATGGACGAGTGCTTGTGCATACGCCGGTGTAGTTGGAGGCGGATGTCGGAAACGCAGGGCGCGAGTGAGACGCCGAACCGGCAGGAACCGGGTTCGGGATGTGGTTTGGATGAGGGATGAAAGAATGCGCGAACGGTTGGTACAGCACGACTTTTGAATACCCCTGCATCGATCAATCGAAATTGACCGCGACAGATTGTTGTATCACGCGGGCAGCATGATTGGCTCGGCAGGTTGCGGACGAGCGCATGCGCGGGCGGTGCGACGCCGGCGCAGGGCGCTTCCAACTTTGCCTCGGGCGTATTTCCCAGGGCAGTTTCCGGGCGGACCGGTGTGGAAACGCGCAGTTTGCGCTGCGCTTCGGGAACGACAACGAAATATTTCTTGACATGCCTTCAAATCACTGCATATAGTCGTGCCTAATCGTTCCGGGAACGTACACGGAAACTGGAATTGCTGCCCCGAGTCCTGCTTCCAGGAGGCGCGGGAGTGCCGGCAATGCTGAAGGAGAACCGATGAAAACAGCAGTATTCAGGCAAAACGTTCGCGTTGTGCTTGTTTTGATCGTGCTGATGGCAAGCTCGATCCTGGCCAAGGCGCAGGTGGACACAGGAACCATTCTCGGGACGGTGACGGATTCGGCCGGCGCATCCGTGCTGGGCGCCACCGTGTCCGTCATCAATACGGAGACAGCGGCCAGGCTCACCGCTAAGACGTCAGCAGACGGAAGATTTGTCTTCACCCCGCTGCACATTGGCGACTACAGCGTGGTGGTGGAGGCAAGCAGCTTTAAAAAGGCGACAGTTCAGGGCATTCACCTGAACATTCAGCAGCAGGTGGTCGTCAACGTGCAACTGCAACCCGGCACCGTTACGGAGAGCGTGGAAGTGACCGGGGAGCCTGAGCTGCTGCAGACGCAGAGCAGCTCAGTGGGGCAGGTGATTGAAGAGAAGACGATTCAGGATCTTCCGCTGAATGGGCGGGATTACACGATGCTCGTCATGCTCATGCCGGGCGTCACGATTCCTCAGCAGGGAGCGCGCGCCAGCAACCAGTTTGTGGCGAATGGCGCGCGCGTGGCCCAGAACGATTACCTGCTGGACGGCATTGATAACAACAGCAACAGCGTGGATTATCTGGACGGCAAGGCGGATGTGATTAAGCCGCCCGTGGATGCAATTGCCGAGTTCAAGGTGATGACCACGGATTTTCCGGCGGAGTTTGGACGGGCCGGCGGCGCTATTGTGAACGCCACCCTGAAGTCGGGATCAAATCAACTGCACGGCTCGCTGTGGGAGTTTTTCCGGAACGATGCGCTGGATGCCTATAACGATTACTTCGTTCCCAATGCGACCAAGAGCCGCAAGCCGGAGCTGCGGCAGAACCAGTTTGGCGCCACGGCCGGAGGGCGGATATGGAAGGACAAGACCTTCTGGTTTGGCGATTACGAGGGAACCCGCATTCGCGAGGGCGCGACGTGGGCCGGCATGTCGGTTCCAACGGTCGCGGAACGCAACAGCAGCTTCACGGACTTCAGCGATCTGATTGGCGCTACGGGCACGAACACTCGTACGGACCTGCTGGGAAGGACATTTGAGAATGGCCAGGTCCTGGAT
Organism: Acidobacteriota bacterium; assembly: GCA_021781495.1. Lineage (GTDB taxonomy): Bacteria > Acidobacteriota > Terriglobia > Terriglobales > Acidobacteriaceae > Telmatobacter. The sequence continues at coordinate 7,176 of JAJXWS010000068.1, forward strand.
CCGGCGACAACGCGTGCCGTTACCGCAGGGCAGGTAGACCCCGTAACCATGCTTGTGGCAACGGGCACAGGCTATGTTCGCGATCCGTTTGTAAACAACCAGATTCCTCAAAGCCGGCTGGACCAGAACGCCCTCAAGTTGATGCAGTTGTATCCAACGCCCTCGGCGTCGGGTGTTCTGTACAACTACAGCACGGTAAAAGTGAACAGCGATAACACGAATACCGCGGACCTGCGTATTGATCAGCACTTCAGCGATAAGGACCAGGCATTCTTCCACTACGACTACATCAGCAGCGTCCGCATTGTGCCGCCGCCATTTGAGGGTGTTGCCGACGGAGGCAACTACAACGCCGGAACAGAAGTCTACAACGTGCGCGGCTTCGCGCTTGGCTACACGCACCTGTTTTCGCCAACGCTGATCAACGAGGCGAGACTGGGTTACACGCGCGGGCATGACTTTCGCGTGCCGGCAGGGGCGAGCACGATGGGTATTCCGGCGCAGTACGGAATCGCCGGTGTGCCGCAGTTGCCGATGAACGGTGGATTGCCGTATCTGGGGATTGGCGGCATGAGCAATCTGGGTGGCTTTGGATGGCTGCCGGGCAACCGCTTCAGCGATACGGAGCAGATGACGGAGAACCTCACCAAGGTTTACGGAAAGCACACATTCAAGGCAGGAGCGGAGTTCCAGTACATCTACTTCCCGTGGCTTGCGCCGCCCGCCTCCAAGGGCAACTTCTATTTCGATGGAAACTACACGTCGATCCCGGTGCAGCCGGACTCGTCAACTGGTAGAGCGCAGTTTGTCATCAGCCCGGAGTCGGCAACGGTTCCCAATGGCGTGGATTTTTCGGGCGGCATGGACCAGATCTATGCGTCGAACTTTGGCACGGTACACGCGAACCGTAATTACTTTGGCGCGTATTTGCAGGATGACTGGGCGATCACCCGCAAGCTCACACTCAATCTTGGCGTGCGCTGGGAGCACTTTGGCCTGACCGGCGAGGCCGGCGGCGCACAGGCAAACTTTGTACAGCCCTCCATCACGTCCAATAGCGGGGCGGAGTTCATCATGACCGCTGGGCACCGCAACTCTTCGGGCCTATCCCAGAGCTTTATGGATGCGCTGCAAAGAGACGGCATCGCGCTTGTCTTCACGGACAAGTACGGGACGGGCATGGGAGTCATACAGAAGTTGAACTTTGCACCGCGGCTTGGCTTTGCGTATTCGCTGACGCCGAAGTGGGTGGTGCGTGGCGGGTTTGGCATCTTCTACGGAGCCTTTGAGAATCGCGGCGGATATCCCAGCCTGGGCTACAACTATCCCTTCCAGTACGAAGTGGGTTTGCAGGACTACGCGAACGGCGGCGTCTACACTGTTTCGCCTGTGAAATTTGTGAATGGCACGACAGGCACGCTGGAGAACGGCATGTCGGGAATTCCGCTGGATCCCTCCAAGGTGAGCTATAGCGGTTTGACCTTCCGCGGAATTCAGCTTCACTATCAAACCCCGTATTCGCAGGGGTACAACATGACGGTGCAGTATGAGCTGACGGACCACGACTCGATTGCCGCCGGATATGTAGGCTCGCAGGCTCGCCATCTGGAGGCATCGCGGGGAGAAAACAATGTAACGAAGCTGCTGCCTCCGGGGACACCGACGACGGCGTATATTCCGTTTCCTGACTTTGGCGTTGGTTCTCCCTACTATGCCACGGCCGGGAACAGCAGCTACAACTCGCTGCAGACCAACTGGACTCACCATTCGTCAAACGGACTGAATCTGCTTATCGGTTACACGCTTGCGCAAGCGAAGACGGATGCGGGCGATTCGCTGAGCAACGGCGGAGCGGGCGGCTATCGTGCGCCGGGCATCGTTCCCATCAAGTTCGACACGGGCCTTGCATCGTTCAACATCAAGCACCAGTTTGTCGGCAGCGGCACGTATAACCTGCCCCTGGGCCGCGGCAAGAAGTACTTGGGCAACTTGAACAGGGCTGAGGACTCCGTCCTGGGCGGCTGGAGCATGAACGCTATTCTCACGTTCGATAGCGGACAGCCGCAGACGATCTACAGCCAGGTCAACACCGGCTCGGGTATCAATGCCTATGCCGATGTTGTGTCGGGCGCGAAGAAGTACCGCGGCGGGGTGCGAGACTTCTACAACCCGGCTGCATTTGCCAGCCCGCCCGTGGTCACGACCATAGGGCAGAGCGATCTTTCGCCACTGGGAGGACCGGCTACGCAGGTGAATGGCCCGGGCTACAAGGACTTCGACTTCTCGGTCTTCAAATCCTTTACGATTCGAGAGAAGACGCGCGCGGAGTTCCGGGCGGAGGCGTTCAACCTGACGAATACGCCGAGCTTCAGCCTGCCCTCGGACACGAACTATCTGGACACCGTGAACTTTGGCAGGATCTCGTCAACGCGCAGCAATTCCCGCGAATTGCAGTTTGCGTTCAAATATCACTGGTAGTCATCCAACACTGGTGCCCGGGCGATCTGCATGATCTTTCGGGCACCAGCGCAGTTCAGTGCATACCGTCATCCGGCGGAGAAGTATAGTTGCAAGCAGACGGCCGGGAGATTGTCGCAGCATGCAGGGTGCCGCCGGAGGTTTTTCCTTGACCTGGATTGCCAAATCATTTCTGGCGATGCTGCTCGTCTGGCAACTTGTGTTGCCCGCGCCGGCACAGCAGGTCCCAGCGTCCTCTGGTACCGCCAGGCAGCAACCAGAAAGCGCAGGCGAGGCAGTTAAAAAGGGAGAATACTTCTTCCGCCATCAGCGCTGGAATGAAAGCGCGGACTGGCTCTCAAAGGCGTATTCGCTTACGGGAGAGAGTGAGAAGATCGGATATGAGCTGGCCTACGCAAGGCTTCAGGCCGGGAACCTGCAGAGCGCAAAGCAACTGCTGCAAAGCATGTCGCAACGATCCGATACGGCAAGGGTCCATTCGCTACTGGGAGCAGTCGAGGAGCAGGAAAAGAACTACTCTGATGCCGCGCACGAGTATTATCGTGCAGCTGAGATTGATCCTTCGGAATCGAATCTCTTCGACCTCGCCAACCTGCTTCTGCAGCACAAGCAATATGTTGGCTATCTTCCGGAATCGGTGAAGTTCTTCCGATATGGCGTTTCGAAATATCCCAAATCTGCCAAGCTGCGTGTGGGGCTTGGAGTGGCGCTGTATGCCTCGGATGATTACGACGAGGCCGTGAGCGTCCTGTGTCAGGCAGTGGATCTGGCGCCGAATGACCCACGCCCGCTGACCTTTCTGGGCATGGCTCGCAAGGTGTCGCCTGAGCTTGCAAAGCAGGTGGACAGCCGGCTGAAAGACTTCGCGCAACGATATCCGAAGAATGCCGCCGCCAGCTACGAATACGCGCTGAGCCTTTGGGAAAGAGGAGGCGGTGAGCTGGGACAGCATCTGGCGCAGATCGAAACGCTACTGCGGCAGGCGATTGCGAGCGCGCCGCAATGGTACGAGCCCCATTATCAGCTGGGGCTGGTGTATGAGAGCGAGAAGCGGTACAGAGAAGCGATCCAGGAGATGCGCAAGGCAAGCACGCTGGAGCCCGCATTTGGACCGGCGCATTTTCGGCTTGCCGTGCTGTACAAGCGGGTGGGCGATGGTGCGCATGCGGCGCAGGAATCGGCTCTGGCCAGGCGCTTGAACAATGCTGAGATCAAAGATTCGATGCTTCAGGAAGCGGGCAAGTAATTTATGATCCGGGCCGCGCGACTACCTTTCTCCTTCTCTCTCTTTCAGGTATCCCGTGAACAGAGACAGATTGCTGCGGAGAATGATGTGGGGCGCAAGGCGTGTGATCGTCTCAGGTGCTGTTCCCTGCACCAGGTAGCGCAGCAGCAGTTCAAGCGCCGTCTTGCCTTGCGCGAACGGGCGCTGATACAGGGTTGCGATCACCTTGCCGGATTCGATGTAGGGCAACAGTTCGGGGAAGAGATCGGTTGTAATGACCTGAATTTCACCGATGAGGCGCTTCTCCTCCAGCGCTCGCAGGATGGGCATGCTGTTTGCCGTGCTGACGTAGATGCCGATCGGATGCGGCTTCTTTGCAAGCAGCGCAATCGCTTGACGATAGGCGAGAGTGGGCTTCTCATGCGACTCAACAGACGGAAGAAGAGAGAGATGCGGCGCGAAGAGAGCGAGATTTGCGGCGAACCCGCGAAGCTTTTCTGCGTGATCCAGAGTTGTGAGGTCACCGACGAAGGTTGCGAGCTGTCCGGCTTTATGAATCGTGCGAGAAAAGATTTCGGCTGCGATGGCCCCGCTTGTTTGCGCGTCCGCTGTTACAGCCGCAAGGCGCTCACTGCGCGGCGCATCGCTCGCCACGCAGATTACAGGGATGTCGCGCCGGGCGAACTGATTGAGCGCGGAACCGATGTGGTCGGGATTCCCCGGCGCGACCAGTATCCCGTCAAAGTTCTCATGCAGGTCTGCTTTCAGAAGCTCAAGGTCGCCTTCATCGAGCCTGGGGAACGTTCGAAATACGAGGTCGACGTTGACTCCGCTCGATGCCGCAGCGGCGTCACTGACCCCGCTGCGCAGCGCATCGAAGAAGGATGCAATCTCCCGGGGAAAGTAAACACCGATTCGAAGCCTGCGATTGAGCTTGAGCGAACGGGCCGCGATATTGGGCTTGTATCCGAGTTCCTCTGCCTTCTTGAGGACACGTGCGCGCGTGGCTGCGCTGATGTCGGAGCGTCCATGCAAGGCTCGGTCCACTGTGCCAATCGATATTCCGAGCGCTTGAGCGATGTCCTTGATGCTGGGAGGTCTCATCGGTTTGAAGCTGATTCTATCGTATCCTGCGTTTCTGTGATTGCGATGAAAGCCAGCCAGCGGCGCTGCGAGGCAGCGTGGCGCAAGCGGACGGGAGCGGATGTGTGGAGCAATGCAGGTGAGCGCCTGAACAAGGGATGTAATCCCGGGCAAACACTATTGACAGTGAACCATCCAGCGTGTACGTTAACGGAAGAGCGGAATGTAGTATCCGAGACAAAAAATATCGCCGCATATATACAAACTTTTTATGCGCCGGGCGGGATGCGTGTTGAGGTATGAGCGAGTGAGCAGAGGAAGAGAGTTCAAGGGTGTAAGCTGCACTGAGGAAACGATCCAGATACCCACGTATCCGGTTCAGGATCCTGATCCCAATCCCATGTTCTTCGAGAACAGGGTCTATCAGGGCAGCAGCGGGAGAGTGTATCCGAATCCATTCACGGATCGGGTGTCGCTGGAGAAACAGAGCAAATCCTACCGGGCAGTCTTCCTCGAAAACGAATTCATTCAGCTGATGATTCTTCCCGAGATTGGCGGGCGAATCCAGACAGCGGTCGACAAGACCAATCAGTACGATTTCTTTTACCGGCAAAGCGTGATCAAGCCCGCGCTTGTTGGGCTGCTCGGTCCGTGGATCTCCGGCGGTGTCGAGTTTAACTGGCCCCAGCATCATCGTCCGTCCACGTACATGCCGGTGCATACGTTCGTTGAGCAGGAGCCGGATGGCAGTTGCACGGTATGGCTTAGCGAGCATGATCCGATGCTGCGGATGAAGGGAATGGTCGGCATTCGTCTCGCGCCGGGCAAGGCAATCGTCGAGGCCAGAGTACGACTCTACAACCGCACGCCGCTGCCGCAGACCTTTCTGTGGTGGGCCAACGTGGCCGTGCGCGTCCACGACCAGTATCAGGCCTTCTTTCCACCGGACGTGGCCTTTGTGGCGGACCACGCGAAGCGCGCCATCTCATCCTTTCCAGTTGCGCGCAACAGCTACTATGGCGTGGATTACCGGCCGGGCACGGACATCTCCTGGTACAAGAACATTCCCGTGCCGACCTCTTACATGGTGGCGGACTCGAAGTACGACTTTTTCGGCGGCTACGACCATGCTCGCAAGGCAGGCTTTGTGCACACCTCCAATCACCGTGTTGCGCCGGGCAAGAAGCTGTGGACGTGGGGGAATGCGGAGTTCGGGTATGCGTGGGACAGGAATTTGACGGACGAAGATGGGCCCTATGTTGAGTTGATGGCCGGCGCGTACACCGATAATCAGCCGGACTTCTCGTGGTTGCAGCCGTATGAGACGAAGACCTTCAGCCAGTTCTGGTATCCAATCCAGGAGATCGGGCCTGCGAAGAATGCGAACCGCGAAGCTGCGGTCAGTGTGGATTCTGCAGAAGGCAAGCTTCGCATCGGCGTCTGCGTGACGTCGAAGCGAACTGTGCGCATTGTGCTTGTGCGCAATGGGAGGCCAGCCTTTGACCGGCATGCAGAGCTTGCGCCGGGCCGGCCTTTTCTGGACGTGCTTGAGGCGGAAGACATTGATCGCGAACAGTACCGGCTGATTGTGGAAGACGAGGATGGCCGGCAATTGATCGCGTATGAGCCGGAGAAGCGCGCGGAGAGCCAGCCACCTGAGCCCGCGGCGGAACCGCCTGCGCCGGAAGAGATCCAGAGCGTGGAGGAGTTGTATCTGACCGGCCTGCACCTGGAGCAGTATCGCCATGCCACGCGCTCACCTGAGGTGTACTGGCGCGCTGGCCTTGAGCGCGATCCGGACGATGCGCGGATCAACAATGCACTTGGACTGCTGCACCTTCGCAGAGGCGAGTTGCGGAAGGCAGAGACGCACTTTGCGCGCGCCGTTCGCCGACTGACGTTGCGCAATCCGAACCCGTATGACGGCGAGCCTTACTACAATCGCGGCCTTGCCCTGCGTGCGCTCGGACAAAACGAAAAGGCGTACGGCGCTTTTCACAAGGCTGTGTGGAACTATGCATGGAAGTCGGCCGGCTATTATGCGCTTGCCTGTATCAGCACGGACGAAGGCAATCTTCTGCTTGCGCTGGAGCAGGTTTCGCAGAGCCTGCTGACCGACACTGAGAACTTGAAAGCGCGTGCCCTGAAGGTTGCGCTGCTGCGCAAGCTCGGCCGCAAGGACGAGGCCGCTAAGCTGATGGAAGAGTCGTTCGCCGTCGATCCTCTCGACTTCCGCATGATGGCGGAGCGTGCCCTGCTGCAAGAGGATGCAGCAGCTCTGGATGCGTTTTGCCAGGCTTTGGCGGGAGATGTGCAAACGCTGCTGGACGTGGTGTTTGATCTTGCGTGGTCGGGCCTGAAGAACGAGGCTTATGTTTTGCTGAACCATGCATTGGCGCAGGGAGATATGAGCTATCCGATGCTGTGGTACACGCTCGGCTGGCTTGCGGCAGCGCTGCGCAAGGAAGAGCAGGCCAGGGAATGCATTGCAAGGGCCGAGGCAGCCTCGCCGCGATACTGCTTCCCGCACCGGCTTGAAGAGATGATCGTGCTGGAGGAGACGATCCAGCGAGCGCCAAACAGCGCGAAAGCACACTACTATCTGGGCAACCTGTACTACGACAAGCTTCGTTATCAGGAGGCGATTGCGAATTGGCGTCGCTCAACGGAGCTGGATGCGGGCTTCTCCATTCCTTTCCGGAATCTGGGTATTGCTGAGTTCAATGTTCTGCAGAACGCGGCAGGCGCTGCGCAGATGTACGAGCGAGCGTTTGCGGCGAATCCCAGGGATGCGCGCGTGCTGTACGAATGGGACCAGCTGAACAAGCGGGCGGGCCTGGCCACGCCTGTGCAGCGGCTTCGCTCACTTGAGAATCATCAGGATCTTGTCGCGAGCCGCGATGATCTGATGGTCGAATACATCACCCTGCTGAATCAGCATGGCAGATGGCAGGAGGCGCTGGAGCAACTGGGCCAGCGGCGATTCAGCCCGTGGGAGGGCGGCGAAGGCCTGGTGTCGGCGCAGTATGTTGCTGCGCACCGAGCACTGGGGCGACAGGCGCTGCTGGCAGGCGCTGCTGCGCAGGCGCTGGAGCATTTTGCAGCAGCGCGGAAGTACCCTGAGAATTTTGGCGAGGGCAAGCACCTGCTGACCCTGGAGCGCGACCTTGACTATGTCTCGGGTCTCGCGGCGCAGCGGCTAGGCGATGCGGAGCACGCCGCCCGGTTTTGGCAGGCGGCCTCAGCGCCATTGCCCGCGATCGGAGTCCATTCGTACTTTCAGGCACAGGCCTTGCGCATGCTCGGAGACGAGACCGCAGCGCAATCCGTGCTTCGCGAGTTGCTGCAACTTGCCGAGGATAAGAGCAAGACGGAACCAAAGATAGACTACTTTGCAACTTCACTGCCGAATATGCTGCTGTTCAAGGATGATCCCGGCAAGAGTAATCGCATTGAAGCAGAGTTGCTGAAGGCTCTTGCGCATCATGGCCAGGGGAATGCATCGGAAGCTGTTGCAATTCTGGAAGGCATTACATCGGAGGATCCGAACCATCTCTTCGCGGCGGAGATGCTCCATTCGATTCGACAAGAGGCCAAGCCCACACCCGCGATTCAAGAGGTATCAAAATCGTGAACGGATCGTTGGTGAGCGGCTCTGCGGATTTCAGCCACGGCTCTGAGAGCTCGGCCTATGTGTGGCTTGTCGCTTTGGCGGGAGCTCTGGGCGGACTGCTGTTCGGGTACGACTGGGTTGTTATCGGCGGAGCAAAGCCTTTCTACGAGCGGTTCTTTCATCTGGAATCCCCTGCCCTTGCAGGATGGGCGATGAGCTGTGCGTTGATCGGGTGCCTGGTTGGAGCGCTCTCCTCGGGCACCCTGAGCAACCGGTTTGGACGCAGAGGCCTGCTGGCACTTGCGGCGGTGGTCTTTGCGGTTTCGTCGGTGGGCGTTGGCCTTACTCAGCAATTCGCGACGTTTGTGATGTGGCGCATGCTGGGTGGCTATGCAATCGGGCTTGCCTCAGGCATCTCTCCCATCTACATTGCAGAGATTTCTCCGCCGCAACTCCGCGGCAGGCTGGTCTCGCTCAACCAGCTGGCTATCGTAGTGGGCATCCTGCTGGCGCAACTGGTGAACTGGATGATTGCCCGCCCGGTGCCACGGGGCGCATCGGCGCACGACATTCTGATCTCGTGGAATGGACAGTGGGGATGGCGATGGATGTTTGCGGCAACGGCCATACCGTCCATGCTGTTTCTCATCGCAACGTTTCTCGTCCCTGAGAGTCCGCGCTGGCTGGCCACCAAGGGGCGCCCTCAGCAGGCGTTTCGAGTCCTGGAGCGCCTTGGCGGCGCAGCCTATGCGCATCACGTTATGGATGATTTTGCGAGAGTTTCGCAAGACACGTCGCCCGTGAACATTCGGCAGGATCTGTTGTCCAGAGGCGTGATGCGGGCTCTAACGCTGGGTGTCATACTCGCGGTTCTTCAGCAGTGGTGCGGCATCAACATCATCTTCAATTACGCGCAGGAAATCTTCGCAGCGGCCGGATATCAGATCTCGGACATCCTGTTCAACATCGTTGTCACCGGCGCGGTGAATCTGATTTTTACTGCTGTCGCGCTGTTTACGATTGATCGCTACGGCCGCCGCATGCTGCTACTCACGGGTGTCTCCGGCCTTGCGTTTATCTACGTTGTGCTGGGGTCCTGTTACGCACTGCACGTGCACGGCAAGCCCATGCTGATCCTCGTGCTGATCGCTATTGCCTGCTATGCAATGTCGCTGGCGCCGGTGACGTGGGTTGTGGTGTCTGAGATTTTCCCCAACCGACTCCGCGGCATCGCCACGTCGATTGCGATCACCGCGCTGTGGATTGCCAGCTTCGTTCTGACGTATACGTTCCCGTTGCTCAATGCGAGTCTTGGCGCGGCCGGAACGTTCTGGTGCTATGCGGGCATTTGTCTTGCGGGGCTGTTCTTTCTGTATGCGCGGCTGCCTGAGACCAAAGGCCAGAGCCTTGAAGAGATTGAAGCGAAATTACGAACGGGTACCTTCCAAGGGAGATGAGATGCATATGATTCGCACACGGAGCGAGTTTGCGCACGCTGCAAGAACGTCTGGCGTTGCGGCTTTTCTTCTGGCCATGCTGATGTTCGGCTGCGCTCTCCTGCCTGTTGCCGCGCAGGACGTCAACATTGAACTCAATGGAAACAGCGCCGGCCGCACCTTCGACGGCCTGGGGGCGGTGAGTGCAGGAGCATCCTCGCGACTGCTGATGGACTACCCTGAGCCGCAACGCAGCCAGATTCTCGACTACCTGTTCAAGCCAGGATACGGAGCCGCTCTGCAGCACTTGAAGGTGGAGATCGGCGCGGACGTGAATTCAACCGACGGCTCTGAGCCAAGCTTCATGCGCACGGAAACGGACCATAACTCCACGCGCGGTTACGAGTGGTGGCTCATGGCGGAAGCGTACAAGCGCAATCCCCAGATCATTCTGGAGGTCCTGCCGTGGGGCGCGCCCGGATGGGTGGGCAAGGACACACTCTACACACCCAAAATGGCGAAGTATGTTGCGGACTTTATTGCGACAGCGGAGAAAGATTACCATCTGCCGATTCGCTACAGCGGCGCGTGGAATGAAAAAGTGTATGACCTTTCCTATGTGAAGGAACTGCACAAGCAGCTTGCGCTGCACCATCTCTCAACCCAGATCGTATGCTGCGACGAGTACCCCGGAGAGGGAAAGGGGCAATGGGCGATTGCGGATGAGATCCTGAAAGACCCGGAGATTGCATCCGACATTGCGGTCATTGGCGTGCATTATCCGCTTGTCAACGGCAAGATCACAACCACCGATGCCGCACGCAAAACCGGCAAGCCTCTCTGGTCGAGCGAGGATCAGCCGAATAGCGGCGGTGGACCATTTGTCAGCCGGGAGTGGCGAACCGGCGGAAGAATCCTGGCGCACCTGTATAACCAGAACTACCTTGAAGGCGCGCTCACCGCGACAGAGATCTGGAGCCCGATTACTTCGTACTACGATAATCTTGCCGCGCCGAACTCCGGCCTGATGTACGCCAACACACCATGGTCCGGACATTATGACGTGCAGGGAACCATCTGGGCGACGGCGCACACCACGCAGTTTGCGCAGCCCGGCTGGCAGTATCTTGACTCGGCATCCGGCAATCTGCCGGGGAAAGGCAGCTACGTGTCACTGCGCTCTGCCAATCACAAGGACTGGAGCGTTGTGCTGGAAACGATGCATGCCACGCATCCGCAAACCGCTTCCTTCACAATCGACAGCGGCCTCGCGGATTCCAATATCTACGTGTGGGTGACCAATGACACGCATGTGCTCGAGCGTATGGATGTTCTGCATCCGGCGAACGGCAAGTTCACTTACACGTTCGAGCCCCAGTCGCTCTATTCGCTTACGACAACAACCGGTCAGGGAAAGGGAACAGCGGAGCCTCCGCCGGCAAAGGGATTTCCGCTTCCGTATCAGGATGACTTTGAGCAAACAGAGCTGGGACACACGCCCAGGTATCTCTCTGATCAGGATGGGGCATTCGAAGTACAGCCATGCGATGGGCGCTCTGGACGATGCCTTGAGCAGGTGATCTCGACGAAGCCTATTCCCTGGGGACCGCTTCCGGATCCGTTTACGATGGCGGGGGATTCCGAATGGACTGACTACAGCATCGCAGCGGATGTTCGCTTCCTGTCAACGGCTCCGGCTGTCCTGATTGGCCGCATCGACTCTGCCAATGTCTTTCAGGATGGCAAAGCCCACTGGCCAAGCGGCTATGTATTCAGCCTCAGCCCGAATGGTGCGTGGCAACTCGCGTCGGCGCATTTCAAGCAAGCGTCTGATGTGCTCGCCTCAGGCTCCACGCAAATCGATGCGTCCAAGTGGCATCACCTTGAGCTGCGCTTCCATGCAAAGCAAATCGAAGCACGACTCGATGGCGTCTCTCTAACGACTATCGACGATGCGGCCCATACGCACGGCATGTTCGCTGTTGGTTCGGAGTGGAATCACACGCAGTTTGACAATCTTGTAGTGAGCGGCAACTGAGCGTCGAATCACCTTTAACGGCTCCCGGCCGATGTTGCAGGCGGCATCCGGCAGAACGACGTCGATTGTTCGAACTGGTAGAAATCCATGCGCGCGGAGTAGAGCAATGCTCCTCTCCGCGCGCATGGCAGAAAGCGGGTTTACTGGCCGCAGGCTGCGTTATGCGCATTCGGCATCGCGAGGAAGGTAATGCTCTTCGGCGCGAACGTCACTGTCCCTGCATGGGTTGACTGGCCCTTCAATTCCGGCAGCGAATCATCGGCACCCAGCTTTAGATCAACACCGTTCAGCTGGACCACGCTTGCCGTCAGTTCCTTTGCCGTGAGGGTGTAGCGCTCTGACTTGACTGGCACATTCAGTGACTGCGCATCGGTTTCGCTCGCATTAATGGCCAGCAACGCAACGCCGCCCGGATGGTTGCGCAGACACTGGGCATAC
>JAJXWS010000135.1 GCA_021781495.1 Acidobacteriota bacterium
CGGGATCCGCGGCATGCAGCGCCCAGGCGCGGGTGTTGGGGCGCGGAGAAAACGGGAAGAGATGGAGGTAGCCGAAGGGAAGCGCGCGGATGAAGTCGAGAGTCTCGGCGAACTCGCGGTCGGATTCGCCGGGGAAGCCGGCCATGACGTCGGCTCCGAGGGTGAGCGCGGGACCGGCAGCACGGATAAGGGATTCAACCTTTTGCGCGTAGTGCCAGGGGCGGTAGCGGCGGTACATACGGCGCAGGACGGCGTCTGAGCCAGACTGCAGCGGGAGGTGGGCGTGGCGGGCGAGACGACCACCGCCGTATTCGGCAAGAAGGGCGATGAGGTTGTCGTCCCAGTCCATGGGCTCGATGGAACTGAGGCGGAGCAACGGCAGGCCGGTCTGCTCGATGACCTGACGGATAAGGCGCGGCAGAGTGGGCTGGGCCTGGCCAGGTTCGGGTGTGAGGTCGCGGCCCCAGCGGCCGAGATTGATGCCGGAGAAGACGAGTTCACGGCCTCCGGCGGCGACGAAGCTGCGCACCTGGGAAAGAATGCGCGCGGCGGGGAGGCTGCGCGAGGGGCCGCGCGTCTCCGGAATCACGCAGAAGGAGCAGCGGTTGCCGCAGCCCTCCTGGATTTTGAGATTAGGGCGCGTCTGCGCGCCGGGATGGATGGGCGCTTCTTCGAGGAAGGAGTGCGCGAACCGGTCATCCGCCAGCACCAGCACCTGCGGTGCGGCGGGTGCGGCGTGCGCCGCCGTCGGCATGTGGAGATACGGACTCTTCTGCGGTGGGGCCACTGCGGCTTGTGCCCGATTGATCTGGATGAGTTGCGGCGCGGATGGAGACGTGAGCAGGTCGAGTGCGACGGCTGGCGTGAACGCCTTGTGGCTGTTGCCGATGACGGCAGCGACGCCGGGCAGAGCGGCAAGTTCGTTGGGCGCGCGCTGGGCATAGCAACCGGTGACGACGATGCGCGCGCCGGGATTGCGGCGATGGGCACGGCGGATATAGGCACGAGCGGCGCGGTCGGCTTCGGCGGTGACGGAGCAGGTGTTGACGAGGATGAGATCGGCGTGCGCTGGCAGAGTGTCACCGTGGCCCGCCACGGCGAGAGCGGCGCGAATGGCCTCAGCATCGGCACGAGCGGCGCGGCATCCGAAGTTTTCAATGTGAAACGACACGGCGCTGCTCCGTTAGCTGGTGCGGTGCGGGGAAAGTGATTGCTGCTTTAAGGGTAAAGTTGAGCCGCCTGCGTGTAAAGGAAGGGCAGGCGCGGCGACTGAGAGAGCGGGAAGGGGATACAGCGATTGTGGAATCGCTATAGACTCGATGCGAGGGCCGCGCGGCTCACGGGAGAGCAAGAATGAACGGCAAGGAACCGGAAGCAGTGCGCAGCAATGGGAACTGGGGCGCGTTGACGCTGTATCTCATTTCGATTGGGGCGGTGGCGCTGTGCCTTTGGATCGTGCTGCCCTTCATGGCCGGCATCACATGGGCTGTGGTGCTGGCGATTGTGACGCAGCCGGTGTATGGGTGGATTCTGACGCGACTGCGGAAGCCGGCGCTGGCGGCGACGGTGACGCTGATTGTTGTGTCTCTGAGCCTGGTGGTGCCTTCGCTGGTGGTGATGGTGAGCGCGGGCAACCACATCCTGATGCTGTTGAAAAGCGTGCAGAGCGCGACGGCGGAGCAGAGCGTGCGGCAGTTTGTGGCCGGCCATGCAAGCCTGCGCGACGGGCTCAAATATGTGATGGACAACGTGGATGTGGATGCCACGATGGAGAAAGCGGCTGGCTCCGTGGCGAGCCAGGTGGGCTCGGTGCTGGGGAAGTCAATTGACGCAGTGACGCAGCTTGTGGTGATGCTGTTTCTTCTGTTCTTTCTGTATCGCGACAAGGATTCGGCACTAGGGATGGCACGGCGCATGGTTCCCCTGAAGGCGGAGGAGACAACTTATTTGCTCGTGCGGGTGGAGCATGCAGTGAAGGCGCTGGTGCTGGGGCGGCTGCTGGTGGCGGCGTTGCAGGGGCTTCTGGCGGGCATAGCGTTTGCGCTGCTGGGCGTGGGTGCGGCCACACTGCTGGGCGCTCTGACGATGCTGTTTGCGATGATTCCCGCAGTGGGCGCGTTTGTGGTGTGGCTGCCGGTTGTGGTGTATCTGTTTGCGATTCACCATTGGGTGCAGGCACTGATCCTGCTGGGAGCAGGGTCGCTGGTCATCAGCACGCTGGATAATGTGCTGTATCCGATTCTGGTGGGAACGCGGCTGCAACTGCACTCGGGACCGGTGTTTCTGGCGATGCTGGGAGGTGTTGTTCTGTTTGGCGTGACGGGACTGATTCTGGGACCGATTGCGTTCAGCGTGACGGAAGCTCTGCTGGAGATCTGGCGCACGCGCAGCGCGGAGCCGGCAGGCGGAACGGCCTGACACGGGAGATATCGCCCTCCGGTATACTGAAGGTGTCCGCGCACCACGCCTGACTGTCTGCCTTCACGCATGGAGAATACCGCCATCGACAGCACTTCCGCCCCGACGCAGGACGCGTCACAGGGCAACACGTGGCTGATTCTCAGTTTCACGTCATTCACTTTTGTCTGCTATCTCTCGATCGGCCTTCCGCTGGCGGTTCTGCCGCCGTATGTGCACCTGGGGCTGGGCTACAGCGCGGCGCTAGCCGGGCTGGTGATCAGCGTGCAGTACATTGCAACGTTTGTGAGCCGGCCGCTGGCGGGGCGCATCTCGGATCATCATGGAGCCAAGGTTTCAGTGCTGTGGGGCATGGGCGCGTGCGCGCTGAGTGGCGCGCTGCTGCTGGTGGTGGTGATGGTACACCGCGGTCCGCCGTGGTTGAGTCTTTTGATTCTGCTGGCGAGCCGCTTGGCACTGGGCACGGGCGAGAGCCTGGGCTCGACCGGCGCGACGCTGTGGGGAATAACGGCGACGGGCCACGAGCACATGGCCAAGGTGATTTCATATAACGGGATCAGCACCTATGGAGCGCTGGCGCTTGGCGCCCCGCTGGGCGTGGTGATGGAGCAGCGTTGGGGGCTGGGCGCGATTGGGCTGCTGACGATGGTGATTTGCGGCGCAAGCGTGCTGGCGGCAAGCGCGAAGGCGCCGGTGCCAGTGGTTCCAGGCAAGCATCTTCCGTTTCGTGACGTGGCGCTGCGCGTAACACCGCATGGAATGGGACTGGCGCTGGGCGGCGTGGGCTACAGTGTGCTGGCAACATTTGTGACGCTGTTTTATGCGAGCCGGCACTGGGATGGTGCGGCCCTCTGCCTGACATCGTTTGGCGTGGCGTTCATTCTGGCGCGCCTGGCGTTCATTCAGACGATCAATCGCTTCGGAGGGTATCCAGTTGGCATCACATGCCTGACGATTGAGTCGCTGGGCGTGCTGCTGATGTGGCAGGCGCAATCGCCATGGGCGGCGTTCGCGGCGGCGGGAATCACGGGGTTTGGTTTTGCGCTGGTATTTCCGGCTCTCGGCGTAGAGGCGGTGAAGGGTGTGCCGGAGTTCAACCGCGGCACGGCGCTGGGCGTCTACACGGGCTTCTCGGATGTGTCGTTCTTTCTGGTGGGGCCGACGGCGGGAACGCTGATCAGCATCTTCGGCTATCGCAGCGCGTTTCTCTTTTCGCTGCTGTGCGTGGTGGCGTCCCTGGTGATTGTGGTGGTGCTGGCGCGGCTCTCCATCCGCGCGGGCGAATAGAAACGCGAGCGTAGCAGGACAAACGATGAGAGGCGCTTCGCAGCGCACACTTCAGCTTTTCGGTCGTGCCGCGCGCTCGACAACATATGTGATGAGCGACACGGGCAGTGCCCGCACCAGGAGGGCCGTGAATCTTCCGCCGAAGTACGGAATCACGGTCCGCTTGCCACGCGCCATCGATTCCACTCCCTGTCGCGCGACCTCTTCGGCGCTCTGCACGCCGCGCTTGAACGCCGCTGCGCGCGCCACATCAAAGAACTCGCTCTCGGTTGAACCGGGGCACAGCGCCGTGACCTTCACGCCGAACCGCGCTACCTCCGCCGCTAGCCCCTGGGCAAAAAATCGGTCAAAGGCCTTCGTCGCCGCGTAGGTCGTCAGATACGGCACGGGCTGAA
>JAJXWS010000069.1 GCA_021781495.1 Acidobacteriota bacterium
TGTCCCGGTCATACGACGCAAATACTTGCTCAATTCCGGAGAAGTAAGAGAAAGTTCACCATTGCTATGGAGTTCCGCCAGGTCGTATCCAGACACATAGCCGGCGTAGCGCGCCACAATGAAGTAGAGCCCGGGCGCCACCCCTTGCATTCGATAGGCTCCATTCAGATCTGCTTCTGCGCCGTAAGAATGGGATGGTGAAACCTCACTCTGTGCCATCCCAGCGCGCTCGGGCGGCGCGCTCTGCAGATTCACCGTCGCAAAGCGGCAGGGTGTGTTTGTATCGGAACAGTAAACGTGGCCAGAAACTGCGCCGCTGTAAGTCTGCGCGGCTTGGCCGGAAATCGCTGCAAGGGCACACAGCAGGAGGGCTGAGTTCCATGCCCAAAAGCGCAATCCACGGCCAGCGCAACGCTCCATCCTCGGCTCCTTTGCAGTCTTTTCTTACAGCTTCCCCTCCAGCCAGCCGCCTAGCCGCTCCACCGGCAGCCTCAGGCCCAGGAAGAACTGCCCGAACAACGCATACACCGCGCTCACTTCGTCAAAGCGCATCTCGTAGATCAGCTTCTTGAACACCACTGGATCCTCGGCAAACAGGGTCACGCCCCACTCCCAGTCGTCCATGCCGATTGAGCCGGAGATGATCTGCTTCACCACATCGCCATAGCGCCGCCCAATCAGCCCATGCTCATGCATCATGCGTTGCCGCTCGGCAAAGGGAACCGTGTACCAGTTCTTCATCTCGCCGCGCGTGCGGTCCATGGGATAGAAGCACAGGTACTTCGCCTCCGGCATGGCAGGGAAGAGCCGCGACTTCATCGCCTCGGTCCCACGCGCCATTGACGTCTGCACCTCGGCGTTCCACTCCGCTGAGTGCGGCGCAAAACCCTTGGCCGCGGCCGCCTCATAGGTCTTCCGCGTGGACTCATACAACCCCAGCTCCACCACCGAGACATACGAGTGCCGCAACTCCAGGTAGTCGTACAGTTCCGTCTGCGCCAGATCCAGCTCCACCTGGTTCATGGCCTCCATCCCCTCGCGGAAGTGGACAAAGATCAGGTCGCCCTTGTGCCCCAGCTGTGAGAAGAGCGCCGTCTGCACGGGCCCCTGGTCACCTTCGCGCTCCATGTCCCGCAGCGCGGCCACGGCGGCCGTGGCAATGCGCTCGCGCTCAGCCGCGGGCGTCTTGCGCCACGCGGTCCAGTTAAAGCGGAAGAACTGATGCAGCATGCTTGAGCCTTCAAGCGTCAACGGAACAGGGGGAAAATCAGCCACCGGAAACACCTCATTCTGAATAAATAAACCACCCTCATCGTAGCAAAGCCGCAGGCGTCCTATTTGCCCGTCCGTATACCTGCGGCCGCAGCCGGGGAACCTCCCGGCCTTGGGCCTATATACTAAAGGCGCCCATGAGTGAAAAGATCCTGGCGTTCCTCGTTGAGTTTGTCACGCAAGTCATCCATACAGGCGGTTACGCTGGAATCGTCG
This sequence comes from Acidobacteriota bacterium, assembly GCA_021781495.1. Classification (GTDB taxonomy): domain Bacteria; phylum Acidobacteriota; class Terriglobia; order Terriglobales; family Acidobacteriaceae; genus Telmatobacter. The sequence continues at coordinate 1,489 of JAJXWS010000069.1, forward strand.
TACTGATGGGGATCGAGTCGGCCTGCATTCCGCTGCCGTCTGAGATCATCATGCCCTTTGCTGGTTATCTGGTGTATCTGGGGCACTTTAATCTTCTCTGGGCAGCCACGGCCGGTGCCATCGGCTGCAATCTTGGCTCCGTGGTGGCCTACTGGATCGGCGCCCGGGGAGGCCGTCCTCTGGTGGAGCGCTACGGAAAATGGGTCCTGATGAGCCATCACGATCTGGACCGCATGACCTTTTTCTTCCAGAAGTACGGTTCCATCACGGTGCTGCTGGCCCGCCTGCTTCCGGTGGTGCGCACGTTTATTGCGTTCCCGGCAGGAATCGCAAAGATGCCGCAGCTTCGTTTTCACCTTTACACGTTTGTGGGCTCGTGGCCCTGGTGTTTTGCTTTGGCCTACGTCGGTATGAAGCTGGGCCAGGCCTGGCACACGGACCCGCGTTTTCATCAGGCATTCCATCGTTTCCATCTAGTGGTTGAGATCGCTCTGGTTGCGGGGATTGTCTGGTTTGTCTGGTCGCATCTCAATCGCGGAAAGCAAGCCGCGTCCGCGCTCGGTCCGCAGCAGGATTAAGGCCCGCTCGAAGAGGTACACTGTTGCGGCTTAGGCAATACAATTTTTCTTTGTATTCAACTCAGCAGCTATCAAAGGAAGGGTAGGAATTCACGATGGGAACTGAACCGCAAGGCGGCCCAAAGACCGCCGAAACCTCAAAGGTTGCGCCCGCTACGGGCAAGCTTGGAGTGATGGTCATCGGCCTGGGAGCTGTTGCCACCACCATGATCGCCGGCGTCGAGGCTGTCCGCCGTGGACTCGCCAAGCCGATCGGCTCGCTCACGCAGATGGGCACCATCCGGCTTGGCAAGCGCACGGACAACCAGTCGCCGCTCATCAAGGACTTCGTTCCGCTCGCGAATCTGAACGATGTCGTCTTCACCGGCTGGGACATCTTTGAGGACAACGTCTACGAGGCTGCGGCCCACGCCAAGGTGCTCGACAAGGAAACGCTCGCGCAGCTCAAGCCGTATCTTGAGACCATCAAGCCCATGCCGGCCGTCTTTGACCAGTACTACGTCAAGCGCCTGCACGGCACCCACGTCAAGCAGGGCAAGACCAAGCGCGACCTCGCCAACCAGGTCGTCGAAGACATTCGCAAATTCAAGAAGACCGTGGACCGCGTTGTCGTAATCTGGTGCGGATCCACTGAGATCTTCCTCGAGCCAACCGCCGTACATCAGTCGCTTGAGGCCTTCGAAAAGGGCCTCGACAACAACGACATCGGCATCGCCCCGTCGCAGATCTACGCCTACGCGGCGCTCAGCGAGGGTGTGCCCTTCGCCAACGGCGCGCCGAACCTCACCGTGGATGCCCCCGCGCTCATCGAGCTTTCCAAGAAGAACGCGGCTCCCATCTGCGGCAAGGACTTCAAGACCGGCCAGACCTTCATGAAGACAGTCCTGGCCCCGGCCTTCAAGGCGCGCATGCTCGGCGTCTCCGGCTGGTTCTCCACCAACATCCTCGGCAACCGCGACGGCGAAGTTCTGGACGATCCGCAGTCCTTCAAGACCAAGGAAGAGTCCAAGCTCGGTTCGCTCGAGTACATCTTCCAGCCCGAGCTCTACCCGGATCTCTACAAGGACATCTACCACAAGATCCGCATCAACTATTACCCGCCCCGCGGCGACGAAAAGGAAGCCTGGGACAACATCGACATCTTCGGCTGGCTCGGCTATCCCATGCAGATCAAGGTGGACTTCCTCTGCCGCGACTCCATTCTGGCCGCGCCCATCGCGCTTGACCTCGTCCTTTTCCTCGACCTGGCCAAGCGCACGCCGTCGCTGTGTTCCATCGGCATTCAGGAGTGGCTGAGCTTCTATCTCAAGTCGCCCCAGACCGCCGAGGGCCTCTACCCCGAGCACGATCTCTTCATCCAGTCGATGAAGCTCAAGAACACGCTGCGCCACATCATGGGTGCCGATCTCATCACCCACCTCGGCCTCGAGTACTACGACTAAGGCCGTCGCGCAGTCCAGCCCAAGCGCCCCGTCCCCGGCGGACGGGGCGCTTGTTTTCCTGCTTTCCGGGCCATCCGCGGTCCGGCCTGCTGTGCAGGCAGTCCTGCATTCCGGTATCCTGCTTGCCGACAATCGCCGCGGTTCGTCGCCCGCCATACCCGCAGCCCGAAGATCGCCGGACCCGGCCTGCACAACCTGCTTTCCCCCGGTGGTGCGTATGCGTATGGCCCATTCCGTTTTCGCTGCTGTTCTACTCTCCGGCGCGCTCGCCTGCGCGGCCCAGTCGACCGTCCCTGCACCGGTTCCTGCACAGGCGCCTGCTCCTCCGGCAGTTCCGCCGTCCACGCTGCTCGGCCCCTCGCTCAGCGGCATGCAGAGCTCGCTCAGCTCGCTCAACCTCGACCGCTGGAAGCGCGGCTCCGTGCGCGAAGAGGCCACCCGCGACATCGGCGACATCCTGCAGGACATCCAGCAGAATGTGCCCACGCTCATGCAGCCGGCAGACGCCGCTCCGGCCTCCCTCAGCAAGGTTCTGCCGCTCTCGCGCCACATCGACGCGCTTTATGACGTCTTTCTCCGCGTGGAAGAAGCCTCGCGCATCGTCGCTCCCGGCGAGCAGGTGGACCGTCTTCAACTCGCGCTGCGTAACCTGAGCGACGCACGCGCTGCGCTCGACAAGCAGGTGCAGGCCATCGCGGAGTCGCAGGAGAAGCAGGTGGGCGAGATGCACGCCCGCATTCTGGCTCAGGCGGCCTTCAAGTGTCCCGCTCCACCGCCTCCGCCGCCATGCCCCAAGCCCAAGCCGCGCGCCATCATCCGCAAGCGCAAGCCGGCGGCCACAACCACGCCGCAAAAACAGGGGACGCCCCCGGGCGCATCCGCACAACAGTCCACGCAAAAGACCGGCAAATAACCAGCGCAGTCCATCTGCGTCTCTACGCCATCGCAGCCTCGGTCAGGCGCTTCACCGTCAGCACGGTGATGTCATCCTCCTGGCCGAAGGCCTTTGCCGCATCGGCAATGTAGAACGCGGACTGGTTGCTCAGGTTGTGCACGCGCTCAAAGCCGAACAGCTCGCCCGAGGTCTGCCGAGCCTCCACCACGCCGTCTGACAGTAGCAAAAGCCGGTCGCCCGGGTGCAGATACAGCCCGATCTCGTCATAGGCCATATCCTCCACGGCGCCCAGCGGCAGCGCACCCGGCGTCAGGATCTCCTGGCTGTTCAGGTAAGGGGACAGGTGCCCGGCGTTGGCCAGTCGCAGCCCGCCGCTGCCATCGAACAGCGCCACCTGACACGTTGTCAGGCTCTCGCTGCCCGCCAGCACCCGGTTCAGCGACTCCAGAATCCGCGCCGGGCTCTTTTCCTCCGTCCGGCGCAGCGCGCCCATCAGCATGGACACATTCATGGCCGCCTTCAGCCCCTTGCCGGCCACGTCGCCAATCACCACCAGCAGCTCTCCATCATCCGTCGGCTGCACAAAGAAGAAGTCGCCACCCACCTCGTGCGCCGGCGTGTATACCGAGTCCACTTCGTACCCCGGCGTCTGCTGCTTCTGCTGCGGAATCATCAGCTCCTGCACGCTGCGCGCCGCCGCCAGCTCGCTGCTGGCGCGTTCCTTCTCGTTGTGAATGCGCAGGAAGCGGAAGAAGATGATCAGCACAATCGCCAGCAATCCCGTAAAGTCGGCAATCGAGGCAAAGTGAATCGGCACCATGCCCGCCTCAATCGTCAGCGGCGAGTGATACGGGCGGCCTTCAAATCCGCTCACCCCGCCCGTCAAAATCGGCTCCACAATGCCCACAATCGTCAGAATCAGCGGAATCAGCAGCAGGCCCGCCTCAAAGTTGCGCCGCAACGTGGCCGCAATCAGTGTGCTGAAGGTGAACACGCCCCATCCGATCATCCAGAACAGGCTGCCCATGTACACCACTGCCAGCAGCACCCCAATCACCGCGCTATGGCCTACAAACAGCAGCGTCGGGCCCACACCGCCCAGGATGGGTGCTGTATAGCGCAGCGCCAGGATGTACCACCGCCGCGGCAGCGCCAGAAACGAGACCAGAAACTCAAAGTAGAGATAGGCTGAAACCACCACCAGTTCCAGCACCAGCGCCGCATACCACAGCTGGTCAATCTGCGCCGAGCTTCCCGCCAGGTCAATGTACCCGATGGGCGCCTGCAACAGCTCGTGCAGCGCCAGCCACAGATACTCCAAATGCCCCTTCTGCGTAAAAAACAGCGCCAGCAGAAATCCCGAAAGCACCACCAGGAGAATGCCGCTCACCAGCCTCGGCAGCCGCTCAAACAGGTTGTGTACTGACCACAGCTCCAACTCGCTTTGCAGATCATCCGGATTGCCCAGCCGCAGTGTGCGATTCGAAAAGAAGTTCGTATACGACGCCAGCCCGAAGGGAATGTAGATCGTCCTCACCACCAGCGTTACATCCGTGTCCGTGGAGGCCAGTCCAAGGTCGTAGATGCGCGAGATCTCCTGGTAGCGATTGGCCACATCGCCGTTGGCTCCTCCCGGCCGAATCTGCCGCCCGTTTGCATACACATCCACGCCCGGCCCGTTCGAGCCAATCGACATCGTCGTATTCTGCGAAACCGGCAGCGCAACCAGCAGCGCCACCGGCCCGTGGTTCGGAGCCAGCTTCAGGTGCAGCCGGAACCACACAAACGGACGCCCGTTCTTGCCGTGCTTTCCCAGCGGCGGTGGGCCGGGCTGCGCGTCCGCGGGCCGGTCCAGGTCCTCCAGGTTGTCCAGCGAGTCTCCCGCGCTCCGCACCAGCCACTTCGTGTCATCGAAATCCGCATTCGCCGCCGCCGGATTTGCCGTCACTCCCACGCGCCAGTCCCGGTCCAGCGTCACCGGCGAGCCCATCCGCGTTGCATCAAACACCACCGGAGGCGTTGCAAGCGTGTCCGTCCTGGCAGCCGGCAAGTGCTTCTTCTCGCCCAGCACCCCCGCCAGCGTGGCAGCCTTGGGCACGGTCTGGGCTGCGGCTCCGGCAATTGCGTACATCAGCGCACACACGGCCGCCAGAACCATCCCCATCCGGAACGTACGTCGCAAAGGAACCTCCCGCTGTTGCGTGTCCATCACTCTAATGCAGACGGCTGTCACCTCCAAGCCGGATGACACGCTGCCGCAAATTCCTCTTTCCGCGCATCCGCCGCGCCATGCTCCAACCCGGCTTTCATGCTGTGGAAAAACTCTCCCGCACGGCTGTCCTTCCGGTTCATACTAGCGTCTAATGAACTGTAGAAGTACGTCGGGAGGCCGGATTGTATCTCGGCTTCGGAGGTGGGGTCATGAGGGGAATTGAATCAGCAACCAGGGCAGGACTGCTGGCGGCCTTTCTGCTGGCCACGGCCGCTGCGCTCAGCGCGCAGGCAACCGCGCCGCCCAGCTCAACGGACAACAAGTCCGGCGCTACCCCCGCCGCGCAATCCGCTCCGGCACCCGGCACCACGCCGGTCGCGGGCGACGTCCCCGCCAATCCCACGGCCGCCGCGGACAAGTCCAACAAGGACAAATCCAGCAAGGACAAGAACAAGAAGGAGAAGCCCGGCGAAAAGCCCGTCAAGGGAGACTCCAAGGACGTCAACGTCGATCCCACCAAGGTGGTCGAAGTCGGCAGTGACCGCATCAAGGTCAAGTCCGGCAGCATCGAGGACGTAAACGCCGTGGGCAACCGCGAAATCGGCGGCCGGGGCCTCGGCAACTGGTACTCCACTGACACGGAAATCAAGATGGGCAAGACCTACGCCGACGAGATCGAAAAGAGCACCCGCATGATCAACGATCCCATCGTGGCCGAGTACGTCAACCGCATCGGTCAGAACCTCGTCAAGAACTCTGACTGCAAGGTGCCCTTCACCATCAAGGTCATCGACTCGGACGAGATCAACGCCATGGCTTTGCCCGGCGGCTTCTTCTACGTCAACTCCGGCCTCATCCTCAACGCAGATGAGGAGGCCGAACTCGCCGGCGTCATGGCGCATGAGATCGCCCACGTCTGCGCCCATCACGCCGTCCGCGAGCAGACGCGTATGAACTACGCGCAGATCGGCACCATCCCCCTCATCATGATGACCGGCTACAGCTGGACCGGATACGGCATCTATGAGGCGGCCTCGCTCGCCGTGCCCATCACCTTCCTCAAGTTCTCGCGCGATTTTGAAGCGCAGGCTGACTTCCTCGGCGTCCAGTACATGTACCGCGCCGGATACGACCCGCAGGCCTTCATCAGCTTCTTTGAGAAGGTGCAGGCCCTTGAGAAGCGCAAGCCCGGCCTCGTCTCCAAGGCATTCTCCGATCATCCTCAGACCCCCGACCGCATCCTGCACAGCCAGCAGGAGATCGCCCGCATCCTGCCGGCGAAGGACCAGTACCTCGTCACCACATCTGAGTTTGACGACGTGAAAGCCCGCCTCGCCCGCATTGAAAACAAGCGCCGCCTCACGGACTCGCACAACCAGAACAAGCCTTCTCTGCGCCGCGCCAGCACCGGATCCACCGGAGACAGCCAGTCCGGCAACAGCAACTCCACTGACCGGCCAACGCTTCACCGCCGCGACGATCAGAACTAGCCCGGCGTAGCTCCGGAACCATGGCCTCCGCCTCGGCGGGGGCCATTCCGTTGTGCGCACCATCCGTCGCAACAACCCAACCCCTTGCGAGGTAGCGGCAGGGCAGCCCAACCGGCAGGGTTTCCCGCAGAGTGAGACGCCGAGATTCCCCGCAACACCCGCCGTAAAAGCCGCGAATCTCCTGCAAATCTCGTGAATTTCCTTGAACTGGCGGCTGAAACGGCGTTATATACAACCTTACCGGCAGCTTTGCCGGAATCTTGCCTGGGGCGGCTCGCCTTTCAGGGAGGGGAATTATGCGCCACGTTGCTGCCCGCTCCAACCTGCTCGTCCCCGAGGTGCGCGAGGTCATGGACATCCGCCAGGCCTCCGACTATCTCGGTATCTCGCCCGACACCCTGTACAAATACGCCTCCGAAGGCTTCGTCCCCGCCTTCAAGCTGGGCAATCGCTGGCGCTTCAAGCGCTCCCGCCTCGACGAGTGGATGGACCGCCAGTCTGACCAGCACGCCGCCGAAGCCGAGCCCGACACCACCCAGAAGAAACCCGTCCGCTCGGCGCTCTAGCCGGACTATCGGAAAACCCGCCTCACCGTGATATACCTTTCCGGGTGGACCACTTACGCCGTATCGGTCAGCTTCGTCGCCGCATGACGCGCGCCGGCTTTCCCGGCCTGCTCGTCACCCATCTTCCAGATCTTCGCTATCTCTCTGGATTTACAGGCTCTAGCGCCGCCTTGGCGGTCACCCGCCGCGCCGCGCGCCTGTTTACGGATGGCCGCTACACCGCGCAGGCCGCCCAGGAAGTCACCGCCGCGCAGGTCCAGATCGTCTCCAGCTCACCCGCCATCGCCGCCGCGCAGTGGCTGGCCGCGCAGCCCGGCGTTGAGCTTGCCGGCTTTGACCCCGCATGGACTACCGTTGCCGAGCTTGCCCGCTGGCGTGCCGCTCTGCCCGCCCGTCTGCGCCGGGTCTTTCTTTCGGCGCTGCCCGCGCCCCTCGTCGAGCCGCTTCGCTGGGTCAAGGACGAAGAGGAGCTCACCATCCTGGTGGAGGCGGCCCTGCTCGGCTGCAAGCTCTTCGAACATATTCTCGGCTTCATCCGCCCCGGCCAGGCAGAGTTTGAAGTTGCTGCCGAACTCGAGCATCAGGCCCGCCTTCTCGGAGCCGAGGGCATGTCCTTTGAGACCATCGTTGCCTCCGGCACCCGCTCCGCCATGCCGCATGGCCGGGCCACCCCCGCGCGCCTTCCTCGAAGGGGATTCCTGACCCTCGACTTCGGTGTTATCCTCAAGGGTTATTGCTCGGATATGACACGCACCGTTCACCTTGGTAAGCCAGGCGCCCGCGAGCGCAACACCTACCAGGCGGTGCTGCAGGCGCAGGAGGCAGCCGTTGCTGCCGTCAGTGCAGGAGTCACATCCGGCTATGTGGATGAAGCCGCCCGCAGCGTCTTGCGCCAGGCGGGATTGGCAGAAGCGTTTTCCCACTCCACCGGCCATGGGGTCGGCCTGGAGATTCACGAGTCGCCGCGTATCGGTGCAGGACAGACAACCCGGTTACTTCCCGGAATGGTCGTAACCATCGAGCCGGGTGTCTATCTGGAGGGGCAGTTTGGCATTCGCATCGAAGACATGGTGGCTGTAACCCGAACCGGAGGCCAGGTGCTCACCCCCGCCACCAAGGCCCTCATCGAGCTGTAATCGCACTACGTACCACCGCAGAGTGGGAGAGACAGGGAACGAATGAAACCACAGGATATTCAGGATTTACGAGAGCTGATCGAGTTCCTCAAGCAGTATCAGGTTGCCGAATTTGATCTGGACCGCGGCGACTTGAAGATTCGACTCAAGTTCAACCAGCCAGAAACCGCTGCTCCGGCGGGCCTCTCGGACCTGGCGCGTCTGCTGGCCAGCGCTCCGCAACCTGCCGCGCACGCTGCCGTGCATCATGCCGCGCCGGTCACTGCGGCTTCGGCCGCTTCCGCTCCCGCAGCCGCTCCTGAGGAGGCGCTGCACGTGGTCAAGTCCCCCATCGTGGGCACGTTTTACGGCTCGCCCTCTCCGGGAGCCGCTCCGTTCGTCTCTCCCGGTGACCGCGTTGAGAAGGGCCAGGTCATCTGCATCGTCGAAGCCATGAAGCTCATGAATGAGATCGAGGCCGACGCCTCCGGAGAGGTCGTCAAGTGCCTCGTCTCCAACGGGCAGCCCATCGAGTTCGGGCAACCGCTGTTTTCCATCCGGCAGAATTAGTACAACCGGCGGGCTGGCGCGGCAGGCGGATCCACTCCTTCCGCCGCCTTCGCCGGTCCGACCAAGTTATCCATATTCGAAGGGCTTTGCATGTTTCGTAAGGTACTGGTTGCCAACCGCGGCGAAATCGCGCTGCGTGTCCTCAACGCCTGCCGCGAGCTCGGCATACGCACCGTTGCCGTCTACAGCGAGGCCGACCGCAACTCGCTCCACGTCCGCTTTGCCGACGAGGCCATCTGCATTGGTCCGCCGCGCCCCACAGATAGCTACCTCAACGTCCCGGCCGTCATCTCCGCCGCCGAGATCGCCGACGTTGACGCCATCCATCCCGGCTACGGCCTGCTCAGTGAGAACGCCAACTTCGCTGAGGTCTGCCGCGCCTCCAACATCAAGTTCATCGGCCCGCCGCCTGAGGTCACCCGCCTCATGGGCGAAAAGGAAAAGGCGCGCCAGGCCATGAAGCGTGCCAAGGTGCCCATCCTGCCCGGCTCCGACGGCGTTATCGGCTCCGCCGAAGAGGCGCTCGACTGGGCCTCCAAGGTCGGCTATCCCATCATCCTCAAGGCCAAGGCCGGCGGCGGGGGCCGCGGCATGCGCATAGTCCGCTCCGCGCAGGATCTGCCCAACCTCTACCATGCGGCGTCCACTGAGGCAGCGAACGCCTTCGGCAACGGCGAGCTCTACATGGAGAAGTTCATTGAGCAGCCGCGCCACATCGAGTTCCAGGTCCTGGCCGACGAGCACGGCAACGTCACCACTCTCTTTGAGCGCGAGTGCTCCATCCAGCGCCGCCACCAGAAGCTCATCGAAGAGGCGCCCTCGCTCCAGGTCACCCCGCAGATGCGCGAAGAGATCAGCAACACCCTCCGCCGCTGCCTTACTGAAATCGGCTACCAGAACGCCGGCACCGTCGAGTTCCTCATGGACGAGGACCGCAAGCTCTACTTCATTGAGATGAACACCCGCATCCAGGTTGAGCACCCGGTCACTGAGGCCATCACCAGCATCGATCTCGTCAAGGCTCAGCTTCGCATTGCCGCGGGCGAAAAGCTCTGGGATATCCTCCCGCCCAACATCGAGTTGCGCGGCCACGCCATCGAGTGCCGCATCAACGCCGAGCACCCCGTCAAGTTCACGCCCTCCGCCGGCAAAATCACCGCCTTCAACGTCCCCGGCGGCAACGGTGTCCGCGTTGACACGGCCCAGTATGCCGAGGGCGTCGTCCCGCCCTACTACGACTCGCTCATCGCGAAGCTTATCGTCCATGGCAAGGACCGCGAGGAAGCCATGTCTCGCATGCAGCGCGCTCTTGGCCAGTTCGTGGTACAGGGAATCGAAACCTCCATTCCCCTCCACCAGGCCATCTTCCAGGACGAGGACTTCCGCAGCGGCAACTTCGACACCAAGTTCATGGAGCGCTTCCTCGCCAAGCGCTGAGGCCGACAGGCAGGAAGCACCAACCTCTCCACATCCCGGTTGTCTTTCTGGCACTCCCGATCCACCCCGTCGCCGTGTATCCCAGGTCTCGCTTCTGAGACCTGGGAAAACCGCATCTCCATCCAGCCCTCCTCCCGAAAGGTACAGGCTTCAGCCCCTGCCGGGTACCCCAGGTCTCGCCTTTGAGACCTGGGAAACCATCTCCTCCACTCAGCCCGTCCTCCCCAAACGGTACGGACCCCATGTCAACACTCCAAATCTTTCCCCACGTCCTAACCCACTGAAAACACAGCGAAAATTCTTCCCGTCCAACGTGCGAACAATTTCCGTCCATTTCGCTAACCTTGAAGTATGTCGAACCACAGCCGGCAGCCGGAAGCGAAAAGCGGACAGGCAAGGAGGTACCCCCACCCCCCCCTGAATATTTTTCTTTTCCACAGAAATCGTGCGAAAAATTACGCACCTCAATCCGGACCAATCCAGTCCGCTTTGATTCCCCGGCCGGATGCCCCAATCGACAGTGCCGCGCATCCAGCTCTTTCTATGCGCCGGGTGCCCCAGGTCTCGCGTTTGAGACATGGGAATCCACTTTTCCCTACCGCCTATCTGCTGTCTGCTGTCCTTCGCCGCCCCAACCTCGCGCCGTCCGCCATGCTATCGTGAGTAAACCTCATGCCCACCCCGCAGGAACAATTCGGCCAGATCGACATCTACCTCTTCGACCAGATTCTCAAAGGCCGCATTACGCCCGGCATGCGCATCCTCGACGCCGGTTGCGGCTCCGGCCGGAACATCGTGTATTTTCTCCGCGAGGGGTATGACGTCTACGCCGCCGACGCCAACCCCGAGGAAGTGGAGACCGTGTGCAACATGGCGCGCGCGCTCGCCCCATCGCTTCCTGCCTCCAGCTTTCGCGTCGAACCGGTCGAACAGATGTCCTTTCCTGACGCGTTTGCCGACATCGTGATCAGCAACACCGTTCTTCACTTCGCGCGCGACGATGCACACTTTGAGACCATGCTCCGCGGCACCTTCCGCACCCTCAAGCCCGGCGGACTCTTCTTTTCCCGCCTTGGCTCCTCCATTGGCATGGAGCACCGCGTCGAGCCGATCGAAGGCCGCCGCTGCAAGTCCCCCGACGGCTCCATCCGCTATCTCGTCGATGAACCCCTGCTCCTCGCATACACAGAGCGCATGGGCCAGCTCGCAGATCCCATCAAAACCACCCTCGTCCAGGACCTGCGCGCAATGACCACTTGGGTCGTCCGCAAAGGAGAGCACTCCACCTTCTGACGCACCACCCACTGCGTTAACCCCTCCATCTCGTCTTTTCTTTCCCGTCCGCAAACCCGTCCACAAAAAACTGGGTGGGGAGCCATAACCCTCACGCCGCCGCCACCCCTCTTTTACCGCAGCCGCAGACTTTTCAGTTCGCATCGCCGAATGTAACAATCTCTCCGTTCCTTCGATTACGGAGACGCTGCTTCCATGCCCCTGCGCGTGCGCATTTTTCTCTTCTTTCTGTCTTCTCTGGCGGCCTTCATCGCCGGTTCGGCCTCCGCGCAAACTGTCGACTGGCCCGTCTACCACGGCGGTCCCGACGGCGACCATTACTCGCCGCTCACGCAGATTAATCGTCAGAACGTTCAGAACCTCCGCGTCGCCTGGACTTACGACACCGGCGAAAAGGGCAACCTGGAAACCAGTCCCATCATCGTGGGCCACACACTCTACGCCTACACCGTCTCGCAAAAGGTCATCGCTCTCGACGCCGCCACCGGCCAGCTCAAATGGAAGTTCGATTCCGGCATCCACGGCACGCAGCCCGTGCGCGGCGTCGTCTACTGGACCGACGGCAGGCAGGGCCGCATCCTTGCCGGCATCATGAACTACCTCTACTGCCTCGATGCCGACACCGGGCGCCCCATTGCATCGTTTGGCGATCACGGCCGCATCGACCTGCGCAAAAACCTCCGCGGCGACTTCAAGGCACAGTCCACCGTCCTCACCTCTCCCGGAATCCTCTACAAGGACCTCATCATCGTCGGTGGCCGCGACCCGGAGACGCATCCCGCGCCCCCCGGGGACATTCGCGCCTTCGACGTCCGCACCGGCCAACTGCGCTGGCGTTTCCGCACCATCCCGCGCCCCGGCCAGCCCGGCTACAAAACCTGGCCGCCCGGCGCGTGGCGCACCGCCGGCGCCGCCAACAACTGGGCCGGCATGGCCCTCGACGCCAAACGCGGCATCGTCTACGTGCCCACCGGTTCGGCGGTCTTCGACTTCTACGGCGGCGACCGCGTGGGCAACGACCTCTACGCCGACACACTCCTCGCACTCGACGCCAACACCGGCCGTCGTCTCTGGCACTTCCAGGGTGTGCACCACGATATCTGGGACCGCGATTTCCCCGCGCCCCCGGCGCTCTTTTCTCTGGTGCGCAATGGCAAGCGAATTGATGCCATTGCGCAGACCACCAAGCAGGGCTACGTCTACGTCTTCGACCGCACCAGCGGCCAGCCTCTGTTTCCCGTCCGCGAGCACCCTTTTCCATCCAGTGACGTACCCGGCGAGGTCACCTCGCCCACGCAGCCCATGCCTGATCTGCCGGAGCCGTTCGGCCGCCAGCGACTCACCGCGGACATGCTCACCAACCGCACGCCGCAGGCCCACGACTGGGCCGTAAAGGCCTTCAGCCAGGTGCGCAGTGACGGGCAGTTCGTCCCTTTCAGCGTCGGCAAGCAAACCATCGTCTTCCCCGGCTTCGACGGCGGCGCCGAGTGGGGTGGACCGGCCCTCGATCCCGCCACCAACGTCCTCTACGTCAATGCCAATGAGATGGCCTGGCTCGGCGGTCTGGTGCCCACGCCGCACGCCGCCTCTCCCGGCCAGCAGATCTACAGCAAGCAGTGCGCCGCCTGCCACGGCGTCGACCGCGCCGGTTCGCCACCGGCCTTTCCTTCGCTCGTGCACATCGGTCAGCGCCTGTCCACAGCCAAGATCACAGACGCCATCCTTCACGGCAAAGGCCGTATGCCCGGTTTCCCAAATATCCAGGGAGCAGACCTCCAGGCTCTGCTCGAATACCTGAGGAATCCCTCCGCCGCGCCCGGCCAACAGCAGGGCAAGGAGCTTGCCTCCTCGCGCAGCGGTGCCGTTCCCGCCGCAGACACGCAGGACCGCTACACCTTTACCGGCTACCGCAAGTTCCTTGATCCCGACGGTTATCCCGCCATCGCTCCCCCGTGGGGAACACTCAGCGCCATCGACCTGAACACAGGGCAATATCTCTGGAAGACGCCTCTCGGGGAATACCCTGAGCTGGCCCGGCAGGGCATGACCAACACCGGCTCTGAGAACTACGGAGGCCCCGTCGTTACCGCCGGCGGCGTACTCTTCATCGGCGCCACCGTCTACGACCGCAAGTTCCGCGCCTTCGACAGCGCAACCGGCAAGCTGCTCTGGGAAACCGAGCTGCCATCTTCCGGTATGGCAACCCCCGCCACGTACATGGTGGATAGCCGCCAGTACGTCGTCATCGCTGCCAGCGGAGGCCGCGACCCCAAGCGCCCCGTCGGTGGAGATTACGTTGCCTTCGCGCTCCCAAAGTAACCGCGTTGCACTAAAATTTATCGCTTTTTCTTCGCCGTAACTGTCCGGGGTCAGGTATGCTTTCCTTCGCAACAAGGAGGTTGCTCTCATGGACTTTCAAAAGGAACTCATAGCCGAGTACGAACGTGAGACCGCGAAGACCCGCCAGATCCTCGAGGCCATCCCAGCCGATGCCGACCTCAGCTACAATCCGCACCCCAAGTCGATGAGCCTTGGCCGCCTGGCCGGTCACCTCACAGACATGACCGGCGACTGGGCCATGCATTGTCTTACCCTCGACAAGCTCGAATTTGCCGCCGACCACAAGTGGGATCCGTACGTCCCCGCCAGCAAAGAAGCCGTCGTCCACAAGTTCGACGAAGGGCTGCCGCTCGTGCGCAAAACCCTCTCCGAGCTCACTGCTGCCAGGTGGGATGAAAACTGGAAGTTCATCTTCGGCGGGCAGGTCTTTATCGATTCGCCACGCCATCAGGTCTTCCGCGATTTTGTGATGAACCACATGGTGCATCACCGCGCGCAGCTCGGCGTCTACCTGCGCCTGCTCAACGCCCGGGTGCCCGGTGCCTACGGTCCCTCCGCCGACGAAATGTAGCGCGGGCAGGGAATCGGCTCATCGCGCGTGCTGCCATCTGGTGCGCCTGCCTGACAACTCCCCGGCCATGCATCTACTCTGGGTGCATGGCCTTTTCATTCCCTCGCATATATCCCATCCTCGACTCCTCCACCATTCTCGCCACGGGCCGCGCCGAATACCTGCAACACATCGGCACGTCCCTCGCCGACGCCGGCGTCACGCTCCTCGAGTACCGCAACAAGAACGGCTCTGACGCTGAGATCCTCGCCGATGCCGCCATCCTGCGCGCCGCCCTGCCTGTCGGCCAGGTCCATCTCATCCTCGACGACCGCGCAGACCTCGTTGCCGCCGCCGGCTTTGACGGCGTCCACGTCGATGCCGGGGACGTGTCTCCCGCCGAGGCCCGCCGCATCCTCGGTCCCAACCGCATCGTCGGCACCTTCGGCGGCAGTGACGCGCTCCTCCCCGGCATCCTCAGCGAGCCCGCCGACTACCTCGCCATCGGCCCCGTCTTTCCGACCACGACCAAGGAGACCGCCAAGGCTCCCATCGGCGTCGAAGGCGTGCGCGACCTCCGTGCGCAGGCCGGTCCCAACGTGGTGCTGGTGGCCGCGGCAGGCATCACGCTGGCCACCGCTCCTGCCGTGCTGCAGGCCGGAGCCACCACGGTTGCCGTCTCAGCTGCGATCTTCCGCGCCGCCGACCCCGCAGCCGAATACCGGCGCTGGGCCGAGCTGCTTCGTTAGTTCCCCGCATCCTGCGCGGCCGGCATTCCCCGCGCAAGAAATCACAAGACATTTCCTCCGGATTCCAGTAGAACGGAGCAAAGTGACCAGCTCAAACCGCACTCCTGCAGATACCTCCACCGCCGCGCCGGGATTGGTGCAGACCCTGGGTCTCTTCAGCTCCACCGCCATCGTTGCCGGATCCATGATCGGGTCCGGCATCTTTCTGGTGGATGCCGACATCGCTCGCGGCACCCACTCGCCTGCGCTTTATCTCGGTGCCTGGATCGTCACCGCAATCCTCACCATGATCGGCGCGCTCAGCTACGGCGAGCTGGCCGCCATGATGCCCAGCGCAGGCGGCCAGTATGTCTATCTGCGTGAGGCGCTCGGCCCTCTCTGGGGTTTTCTCTACGGGTGGACGCTCTTCCTCGTCATCCAGACCGGCACCATTGCAGCCGTCTGCGTGGCCTTCGGCAAGTTCCTCGGCGTCTTCTTTCCCACCATCTCCACCACGCACTGGCTGTGGCACATCGCGCATGTGCCTGCCATCCCGCTCGGTCCCATGGTGCTCGGCAACATGGAAATCGGCGTCAACACCGCAAACCTTACCGGCATCGCGGTGGTCGCCCTGCTGGCGTTTGTGAATGTCTTCGGCGTCCGGCTTGGCGCGCTCATTCAGAACATCTTTACCTCGGCCAAGGCACTCTCGCTGGCTGCGCTTGTTCTCCTCACGTGCACCGTGGGCCGCACCACAGAGGCTTGGAATGCCAACTTCGGTCCCGGTTGGAGCCAGTTCTGGAAGAATGCCGAATGGAGTTCGCTGCATCCGGTGCAGGTCGGCATCGGCGGACCCACGGTGCTCGTCAACGTGCTGGTTATTCTTGCCGTGGTCCAGGTCGGCTCGCTCTTCTCCTCCGACGCATGGAATAACATCACCTTCACCGCCGGAGAAGTGAAGAATCCCCGCCGCAACATTCCGCTCTCGCTCGTGCTCGGCGTGGGCTTTGTCCTTACCGTGTATTTCCTTGCCTCGCTCGGCTATCTGCTGGTTCTGCCCATGCAGGGCGATCCGCACGGCGCCACGGCTCTTGCACGCGGCATCCAGTTCGCCTCTGAGGATAGAGTGGCCACCGCCGCGCTTGGCGTAGTCTTCCACTCCGGCGGAGCGCAACTGATGGCCGCCGCCATCCTCATCTCCACCTTCGGCTGCGCCAACGGCATGTCTCTCGCCGGAGCGCGCGTCTACTACGCCATGAGCCGCGACGGCCTGTTCTTCAAGTCCGTCGGTAAGCTGCATCCGCGCTACCGCACGCCCGCTGCTGGCCTGTTCGTACAGGCCTGCTGGACTGCGCTGCTTTGCGTCTCCGGCTCTTACAGCCAGTTGCTGGACTACATCATCTTCGCCGTGCTGGTCTTCTACATCCTCACCATCGCTGGCCTGTTTATCCTGCGCATCAAGCGGCCGGATGCACCACGGCCCTACAAGGCGCTCGGCTATCCCGTGCTGCCCGCACTCTACATCGCCATGGCCACATGGATCTGTATCGTATTATTGCGGTACAAGCCCCAGTACACTTGGCCGGGCCTTGTGCTCGTACTGCTCGGTATTCCGGTTTATCTCTTCTGGTCGCACAACGCAAAGAGCCAGGCCAGGACCGCGCTAAATTCGCATTGATACTACTCGTTGAGGAGGAAGTCCCTCATTCATGTCCAGGTTGCTTCGTATCAAACCCATGTCGCTCCTTTCGACAGAAGCCAATGAAGAGGGCGAGCACACGCTCAAGCGCTCCCTCGGAGCCATGAACCTCATTACGCTCGGCATTGGCGCCATCATCGGAGCCGGCATCTTTGTGCTCACCGGCCAGGCCGCTGCTCAGCACGCGGGCCCCGCCGTCTCGCTCAGCTTTGTGCTCGCGGGCATCGTGTGCGCCTTCGCCGGCCTCTGCTACGCTGAGTTCGCCTCCATCATTCCCATCGCCGGATCGGCCTATACCTACGGCTACGCCACGCTCGGCGAGTTGGTCGCCTGGATCATCGGCTGGGATCTTGGCCTGGAGTATGGCTTCGGCGCAGCCACAGTCGCCTCCGGCTGGTCGGGCTACTTCAACAGCCTGCTGCAGCAGCTCCACATCTACATTCCGCCGCAGCTCACCGCCACGCCGGGCACGCCGCTCGTCTTTTATCAGGACCACTGGCTTCCCGTAGCCTCGCTGCCTCCCGGCGTCAGCACTGCAGGCCTGCAGCATGCAACGGGCTTCTTCAATCTCGTCGCGATCCTCGCAGTGCTGGTGATAACCACAGTTCTGGTCGTCGGCATCAAGGAATCCGCCAATCTCAACTCCGCCATTGTGGTGGTCAAGCTCAGCGTGGTGGGCATCTTCATGGTGCTCGGCACCTACTTCCTCATCAAGCACCCTGAGCTGGCCCGCGCCAACTGGCATCCTTTCATTCCGCCGCCGGACGGCCACGGACACTTCGGCTGGAGCGGCATCCC
Source organism: Acidobacteriota bacterium (assembly GCA_021781495.1). Classification (GTDB taxonomy): domain Bacteria; phylum Acidobacteriota; class Terriglobia; order Terriglobales; family Acidobacteriaceae; genus Telmatobacter. The sequence goes on from JAJXWS010000069.1 coordinate 19,202, forward strand.
CAAGGCGGCTGCTTCCATCTTCTTCGCCTACATCGGCTTTGACGCCGTCTCCACCGCGAGA
>JAJXWS010000070.1 GCA_021781495.1 Acidobacteriota bacterium
CACAATCTCCACGCGGTCCCGGGTATGCACCCAGGTATTGCCCGCCATGCGGCCCACGGCGTCCAGCCCGGTGGCATCCACGCGGAAGTCGTCCAGAATTTCGCCGCGAATGTGGAAGCGCACCACTTCGCCCAGCACGATCACGCCGGAGCCCGCGACGCGGCTGGTATAGATCACCTGCAGCAGCCGGCACTCCATCTGCGCCGGAGACTCGGCCACGCGCGGCGGCTTGACCACGATGCTGGCCTCCGGCGTCAGCCCCGCCAACTGGAACTCGTCCACCTCCGGCGCAACCTCGGCCGCTGTTATGTTGGTCTGTTCCGCAATTGCCGAGCTCACCACGTTCACCACAAACTCGCCCGTGTCCTCCACGTTGCTCAGGGTGTCCTTGCGCTGGCCGGCTTCGTCCTTGCCGCCGCCCCGCAGCACCGGGCAGAACAGCACGGTCGGCGGCACCGATCCCACGCCCGTAAAAAAGCTGAACGGCGCCAGGTTCACATGCCCCGCCGTATCAATCGTCGACACGAGCGCTACCGGCCGCGGCACAATCAGCCCGCTCATCAGCTTGTAGATGTGCCGGGGCTCGCATCCCGCGGGGTCAATCGATCGGATCGTGTTTTTCTTCGCAACACCTGCAGCGTCTTTAGCGTCCATATCGTTAGCGTAGAACAAGCGATGTGCCTGTGGCGCAAGCTGGCCCGCACATTGCCCCGTATCTCCCACAAATGTGGCAGATACACACGTGACGGTTCTGGTGCATGACCGGAAATTTGCATGCTGGTAACATTGCATGATGCACAATCGGAATAGGAGATAAGAACCTTCGGTGCCGCGCATCCACTTCCATCAGCAGCTGGCTGAACTCAAGGACAAGCTCCTTGCCATGGCTGCCCTCGCGCAGCAGGCGGTGGAGTCCGCCGTCGAGGCCTATCTGCGGCGCGACCAGAGCCTGTGCCAGTACGTCAAGCAGAACGAAACCGCCATCAATACCGCCCAGCGCGAGCTGGATGAGATGGCCTACGAACTGCTCGCCAAGGAGCAGCCCATGGCCATCGACCTGCGCTTCATCCTCGCCGTCATCAAGATCAACGGCGATCTTGAGCGTATCGGCGACCAGTCCATGGGCATCTCGCGCCGCACCCGCGACATCCTCAAGTCCGAGCCTGTCGAACTGCCCGTGGATTTTGAAGCGATGGGCGAGTTCGCCGGCCGCATGATCCGCACCGCCATCCACGCTCTGCTGGAGGGCGACGCGCGCCTGGCCGACACCGTTCGCGAGATGGACGACGAGATCGACCGCATGAACCGCCGCGCCCATGCCGATCTGCTGAAGCTTATCCAGGAAAAGCCCCAGTACACGCAGCAGGCCATGAATGGGCTCATGGTTTCGCGCAGCCTGGAGCGCATTGCAGATCACGCCTCGAATATTGCCACCGACGTGATCTTCTGGATTCGCGGCGCAGACGTCCGCCACCAGCTCAGCATGTCTATGGATTAGGCCACGCCGGCCGCAATTTCTTCGTTGCTCAGGCCGCTCCGGGCGGTGCGTTCCGCCTACCGGGTGGTCTCAAACAGGAACCAGGCGCGCCGTTCGGCTTCGTCGATCCACACCTCGATCATGCTGGTCGTGGCGTAGTCTCCGGCGCTGCTGGCCACCTCGTGCGCGGTCCGCAGGCTCTCCACCAGTTTTTTGTTGTCGGCGTGCAGCTCGAACAGCATCTCCTCGGGATTTACGAATTCCTGGTCGTTGTCTGACAGCCGCTGCAGCCGCGCAATGTGGCCAATGGACCGGATGGTGCTGCCGCCAATTTTGCGCACGCGCTCGGCAACCTTGTCTGTGATGTCAAAAAGCTGGGCAGCCTGCTCGTCCAGCAGCAGGTGATAGTCCCGGAAGTGCGGCCCGGTCATGTGCCAATGAAAGTTCTTCGTCTTCAGGTAAAGGACAAATACGTCTGCCAGCAGTGCGTTGAGCACGCTGGACAGGTTCTTCACATCTTCTGAGGGGAAGCCGTCAGGAGTGGCAAGTTTGGATCGTTTCAAAACTGCCTCTGGGGTATGAGTAGGCATGGTTCCTCCTCTGCCGGGGGCCCGGGCACAACTCGGCCCGAACTGCCCATGGCTTTCCCTGGCAGTCCATAGGACGCAGACCGGGCCGGAAGGTTGCCATGAATTTTTGCGGATCGCGCGTGCAGAAAAATGCGCCCATCCATGGAGCGGAAGGGCGCAGGAAGTCCAGCAGTTAGGAGGAGGAAAATCTACTTGTGTGTCACGGGGTGGGTGGCATAGTGCAGCAGCACGGCCACGGCGCAGCTCGTCAGCCGCGTCTCCGCAGAGTCTGCACGGCTGGTCAGGATCACCGGAACCCGCGCGCCAAGCACAATGCCGGCAAGCTGGGCGCCGCCCAGATACTCCAGCTGCTTGGCCAGCATGTTGCCGCTTTCCAGGTCGGGCACCACCAGAATGTCGGCCTGGCCGGTCACCGGCGAATCCAGGTGCTTGATTTTGGCTGCATTCGCGCTCACCGCCGTATCAAAGGCCAGCGGTCCGTCCAGGATGCCTCCGGTAATCTGACCGCGGTCGGCCATCTTGCACAGCGCCGCCGCTTCCATGGTGGAGGGGATCTTGGGGTTCACCGTCTCCACGGCTGAGAGCAGGGCCACCTTGGGCTGCGGAATCCCCAGCGCGTGCGCCAGGTCAATCGCGTTCTGCACAATGTGAATCTTGTCTTCAAACTCCGGCTTGATGTTGATGGCCGCGTCGGTGATCAGCAGGGTGCGGTCGTAGGCCGGCGTATCCATCACAAAGACGTGGGTGATGCGCCGCGAGGTGCGCAGTCCGGTATCGCGCTGCATGGCCACCTTCATCAGCTCGTCAGTGTGCAGGCTGCCCTTCATCATGGCCTGGGCGTTGCCGCTGCGGCAGGTTGCGACGCAGATCTCCGCGGCCTTGACCTCGGTCTCCGCGTGAACGATGGGGAAGGGCGTGATATCCACCCCGATCTTTTCCGCAAGCGCCTTCATTGCCGGTTCGTCACCAACGAGGGTGGGCTTGATGAGCCCCTCGTTGGCGGCCTCAACGGCGCCGCGCAGCGCAACATCCGAAAGCGGCCAGCAGACGGTGGTGGTGATGGCGGGCAGCGACTTGCAGCGCTCCAGAAACTTGTGAAAGACGTGGTAGTCGGCCGGGTGGCCAACAAGCGGGTCAACGGCTACAGCTTCAGCAAGGGGTGCAAGATCACTCATCAGGTATTTTTCTCCAGGGGCCGGCGCCGGGAAGAGCCAACCGGCCTTACGCAATCATTCTCACCCCGCGAATGGAATTCTCTTGTGCTTTAGGTCACAGTACGGGCCTATGTATCACAATGAGGTATTCATCTTGGTGCGGAGCGCAAGAGGAAGACCCGCCCGCACCGCAGGCAATCCTGTGTTGCGGATGGGTCTTGTGACTGCAATTTCTTCAACTGGACAACGTTACTTAATGCCGACCACCATGGAGTCCGGGCCGACCAGGTGCTCAACGCGCGTCTGGCGGAAGCCCGCTTCCTTCATCCATCCCACGCAGTCGGCGCCGGTGTAGTCAAAGCCGCCGGGCGTTTCAATCAGCATGTTCAGGCTCATCAGCAGGCCGAAGGCATTGGACTTGCGGTCGTCATCGATGATGGCGTCATAGGCGATGAACGCGCCGCCTTCGGGCAGAGACTCGTAGGCTTTGCGGATCAGGGACTTCTTCTCGTCGAGGTTCCAGTCGTGGAGGATGTGGCCCATCAGGATCACATCCACATTCGGCAACGGGTGCTCAAAGAAGTTGCCGGGCTGAAAGCGCACGCGCGAGCTGAGCCCGTAGGCTTCCACGTGTTCCTCAAAGACGGGAGCGACCTCGGGCAGGTCAAAGCCGATGCCGGAGATGTGGTCGTTGTGCAGTGCGATCTGGACGATCAGGTCGCCTTGCGCCGTACCGCAGTCGGCGGCGGTGGTGTACTTGTCCCAGTGGAAGCGCGAGGCGATGGCCTTGTTGGCGCCGCGGCTGATGCCGGTCATGGCGCGCAGAAAACCCTTCAGGCGCGTGGGGTCGGCGTAGAGCGCGGCAAAGGTCTCGTGGCTGCCGGTGGCTTCGTTCTGGTGCTCGCCGGTGCGCAGCGCCGTGGTCAGGTGTCCCCAGTGGTGATAGAGGCGCTTGTTCGCCATCTCAAGAATGCCGCCGATGTAGGAGGGCTTGCGCTTGTCCAGAAACAGGTCTGCGGAGGGGCTGTTGAAGTAGACGCCGTCGTGCCGCTCCAGAAATCCCAGGGCGACCAGGGCGTCGAAGAAATCGCGGGCTGCGCGGGGGTGAAATCCAAGGCGCCCGGTGAGTGTTTCCAGGTCCTCAGGGTGCCGGGCAAGCTCAGTAAAGACCTCCATTTCAATGGCGCTGAGCAGCGTCTTGGAGGCCCAGAAGGCCATGCCGGTTTGCAGAATGGAATCGGGACTGGGCACAGTGGTGCTCATGGGGTGACCTCTCCTGGTGGTTCTGTCCGCAATGCGGGGGAAGATGCGGAGCGGTTGTGGCATCAGCCCCGGACAACGTGGTTGGCCTGGGCTGTGTCTGTGTACTGCTGGAATGCGATGACCTTGCCGTTGCGCAGCCGCCAGAAATGGGCGAACTGGGCGTCAAGCGCGATGCCGGTGGCTTTGCAGGTGCCACGGTAGCGGCCCTGGACGATGATGGTGTCGCCGGCGTCGAGAAACTCGTCCGGCAGCGCCTGAAAGCCCTCCCATTCTGTTGCCAGCCGGTAGAAGACGCCCTCTGCCACGGCGGCGGAACCAACGTACGGATTGCGGTCGGAGTAGGGGAAGTTTTCCGCCTCGTACCAGACAACCTCCGGGTCCATCCAGGCGAGCACGGCGGGGCCGTCGCTACGGGCGATGGCGGCGTAGAGGCTTTCAATGATGCTGCGGTTGGAATAGGACATCCGGGATCCTTGAGGGGAATGAGGCAACCATATATTGCCCGGGACGGGCAGGGCAATGCAAAATTCGTTGTCGCGGGAATACGGACCTGCTTTTGCGCACGGCGGGAAAACTGATATGCTGCGAGCGCTGAGAAAACCGATTTACACAGGAGAGACAAGGCGATGTGGTTCCTTGGGATGGATGTGGGAACAGGCGGCACGCGGGCCGTGGTGGTGGATGCGGAAGGCAAGGTGATTGCAAGCGCGTCGAGCGAGCATGCGCCCTTTCGAACGCCGCATCCGGGCTGGGCCGAGCAGGATCCCGAGGACTGGTGGCGCGCCGCACAGCAGGCGATTCGCAGCGCTCTCTCTGCCGCGCCTGAGCCGCGCCAGCCGATTGCGGCCATCGGCCTGACCGGGCAGATGCATGGCGCCGTGATGCTGGATGAGAACGGCCAGGTGCTGCGTCCTTCGCTCATTTGGTGCGACACGCGCACGCAGCCCGAGTGCGACTGGCTGCACCAGACGATCGGCTATGACCGGCTGATTGAGCTGACATGCAACCCGGCGCTGCCCAACTTTACGCTGACCAAGCTGCTGTGGGTGAAGACGCATGAGCCGGAGATCTTTGCCCGCATCCGTCACGTCCTGTGCCCCAAGGACTATGTGCGTTACTGCCTTACCTGCGAGTATGCGATTGACGTGCAGGAGGCCAGCGGCACGCTGCTGCTGGACGTGACGCATCGCCGCTGGTCAAAGGAAGTGGCCGAGGCGGCGGGTATCCCCGAGAGCTGGCTGCCCACGGTGTTTGAGTCGGTTGAGATCTGCGCGCGCATCAGTAGCGGCGCGGCCTCTGCGACCGGTCTGCCGGCCGGAACGCCGGTTGTGGCCGGCGCGGGCGACCAGGGCGCGGGCGCTGTGGGCATGGGCATTCTGCAGCCGGGCAGTGTCTCGGCCACCATCGGTACGTCCGGCGTGGTGTTTGCGGCGACTGCGCAGCCCACGAAGGATCCGAAGGGCCGCCTGCACACCTTTTGCCACGCGGTGCCGGGCGTGTGGCATGTGATGGGCGTGACGCAGTCGGCGGGGCTGAGCTTCAGCTGGCTCAAGGACACCTTTTTTGCGGACCAGAGCTACAACTCGCTGACGGAGGCCGCGGCCCGCGTGCCTGCGGGCAGCCAGGGACTGGAGTGGGCGCCGTATCTGCTGGGCGAGCGCACGCCGCATCTTGATCCCGAGGTGCGCGCGGCGTTTGCGGGCATCTCCAGCGTGCACACGGCGGCGCACTTTGTACGCGCTGTGCTGGAGGGCGTGGCGTACTCGCTGCAGGACACGTTCACGCTGTTTGCCGAGCTTGGGATTCCGGTGAGCGCCGTGCGGCTGGGAGGCGGCGGTGCGCGCGGTGCGCTGTGGCGCCGGATTCAGGCGGGCGTGTATGCGCAGGCGGTGGAGATCCTCACCGCCGAGGAGGGTGGCGCGTTCGGCTCGGCGCTGATGGCGGGCGTTGGCGCCGGGCACTGGGCGAACCTGGACCAGGCTTGCGCGCAGGCGATTGAGGTGGCCGAGCGCATTGAGCCGGATGCCGCCGATGTGGCGGCCTACCGCAGTGGCTATGCCGGCTGGCGCAAGCTGTACCCGGCGCTTCGCAGCCTGCGATAAACCGCGGCAAAGCGATTGGCTCGTGGTGTACACGGCGAGCAGAGATGCGTTAGGCTTTCATCCGACCTTGGAAACCTAAGAGGATGGGCTCATGCATCTCCGTTTTTCGTGTGTACTTCTTGCTCTCTCGTGTGCCATTGCACAAGCGCAAACCGCGCCAACTTGCACGGATCTGCATGTGGTGCCCGCGCCGCGGGAGTGCAGCGCGGTGACGACATTGCCGGTGGGCGAGCTGAGCGTTCGCATAGCGCTGGGCAAGAACGCTGAAGATGAGTTTGCGGCCAGCGATCTGGCGGACGCGCTCAAGGCTCGCGGCCTGCGCATGGCGGAGCACAACGCTTCGCTGATCCGGATGGAGCGAGCCGACTCCGCCATGGGCAAGGAGATTTTTGCACGCCACTCCATCCAGTTCGACAAGGCGATGCACGACGAGGGCTACGTGATTGTGCCGGACGGCGATCGCGGTATGGCCATCCTTGCTGAGACGGGCGCGGGCATGTTCTACGGCGCGCAGACGGTGAAGCAACTGGTGCGCGGCACGGGCAGAAAGGCCGTGCTGCTGGCGCCTACGCTGCGCGACTGGCCGGCGATGGCGCATCGCGGCCTGAGCGACGACTGGTCGCGCGGACCGCTGCCGAACATGGAGTTTCTGAAGCGCGAGATTCGCACGCTGGCCATGTACAAGGTCAATATTTTTTCGCCGTACTTTGAGCACACCTATGCGTATGCGTCGTCTCCGGTGACCACTTTCCCCGGCGGAGCGATGACTCCGGACGAGGCCCGCGAGATGGTGGAGTATGCGGCCAAGTATCACATTACGATCATTCCGGAGCAGGAGTCATTCGGGCATCTGCATCACGTACTGAAGTTTGAGGACTACTCGCCGCTGGGCGAGACGCCGCATGGATCCGTGCTGGCGCCGGGCGATGCCGCCACGCTACCGCTCATCTCCAGCTGGTTTGCGGAGCTGGCCAAGGTGTTTCCCGGGCCGTATGCGCACATCGGCGCGGACGAGACCTTTGAACTGGGGCTGGGCAGGACGCGCGACGAGGTGAAGCAGAAGGGGTTGAGCCCCGTGTATCTGGACTTTCTCACGCGCATTCATCAGACGCTGGCGCCGTATCACAAGCAGTTGTTGTTCTGGGGCGATATTGCCGTGAAGTCGCCGGAGCTGGTGGGCACGCTGCCCAAAGACATGATTGCGGTGCCGTGGCGCTACGACGCGGAGCCGGACTTTACGCCGCTGATTTTGCCCTTTACCCAGGCCGGCTTGCAGACGTGGGTGGCGACCGGCGTGAACAACTGGAATCGCGTCTATCCCAACAACAATGAGGCGCTGGGCAACATTCGCGCATTTGTGCGCGACGGCCAGAAGCTGGGCGCGACGGGCCTGCTGAACACGGTGTGGAACGACGACGGCGAAGGCATCTTTGACCAGAACTGGTTTGGCGTTTTGTTTGGCGCGGCGGCCGGCTGGCAGCAGGGCGAGAGCTCTGAGGCGGCGTTTACGGCGTCCTACGGGATGGCCTTCCACAACGATCCCACGGGAAAGATTGATGAGGCGCAGCGGCAACTGATGGCGGCGCATGCGCTTCTGCGGACGGCGGGACTGTACGACGTGGAGGACCGCTACTTCTGGATGGATCCGTTTTCGCAGGAGGGCCAGCAGGCCAGCGTCAAGCTGCTGCCGGTGGCTCCGCAGATGCGCCTGGCTGCCGAGAAGGCCATTACGCTGGTAGCCGAGGCTCGCGCCGCAGCCAAGGCCGATGGGCGCAAGCTGGAGAACGAGGAAGCGCTGGACGCCATGGAACTGGGCGCGCGGCGGATGGACTTTATCGGGCTGAAGTTTGAAGAGGCGGCCGAGTGCGCCAGCATCTACAGCCAGGCTCGCGCCATTGCCGGCGACAAGACGCGCTGGGATGAGGTGTCTGAGCTGCTGGAGACCATCGCCTCAAACAACGGAAAGATGCAGGACATGCGCGACGGCTACACGCAGCTGGGGCAGTTGTACAAGCAGGCGTGGCTGCGCGATAACCGCCCGTACTGGCTGGAGAACAACATGGCCCGCTATGACCGCGATGCGCAGATGTGGATTGGCCGTGGCGATGCATGGCAACTTGTGATCGACCGCTGGTGGTCAACGCACACGCTGGCTGCGGCCAGCGAGGTGGGGCTGCCGGAAGCGGCGCCCGCAGGCAAGTGACGCGCGCAGCCATGCCATGGCATGACTGCGGCACTGTGCGGTTGTTTCAGCTTGCGTCCGTTGCAAAGTCGGCGTAGACAAAGCCGTCACGGTTGACCACCTCTCCGGTTTGCAACTGGACCGGCTGGGCAAACATGGGCCCACTGTAGACGCAGGTGTGGAACTCGCCACGCTCGCCGCAAGGGTCGATGTGGGGCGGCAGGTCGCGTAGCAGCGCGGCATCGAATTCGCGGCCTGCAAAGGATGTGCTGAGTTGTTGTGAATCCACGCATGCCAGCCGGGCTCGGAGTCCTCCGTCGATCATCTGCCGCGCCAACTCGTCGGTGGGGATTTGCCACAGGGGAAAGATCGGCTCCAGGCCAGTGGGCGCAAGTTGCTTCTCGCGATAGGCGCGAATGTCCTCGAGGAAGAGGTCTCCGAAGGCGATTGCGTCCACGTGTTCGCGGATGGCGCGCTGGCAGGCCTCGGACATGCGCTGCTCGTAGACCTCGTTGGAGCATGGCCAGGGAAGGGGTATGACCCATAGCGGCAGTAGCGCGGCGCTGGCTTGTGCCTGCAATACGGAGTGGCGTGTGCCGTGCATGGCGACACGCTGGAACTCAGAGTTCAGTGTGGTGAGCAGGCCAACGACTTCGACATCGGGCTGGCGGCGGAGGAGATGCAGCGCCCATGCGCTGTCTTTACCGCTGCTCCAGGACAAGAGAACACGCTTCATGATTGGATGATACCGATTGTCGAGGGCGGGCACACCGGTGCCCGACGGGCGTGGCGGCACTTGCGGGGGAGGATGCGATGCGGATGCTGCGCGGGGATGTTGCAGGCCTATTCCGACGCTGGCGGAGAAGCCTCTGCGCACTCTTCGTAGTCGAACCGGCGCAGGTTGCGGAGACACTCTGAGAGTGCGATGAGCAGCGTTTCTCCCCATCCGACGGGCTGGAAGCGGAGAGTCTTCTGGTTCACGCAGAGGTCTGCCGTGGCGTAGAACTTCCTGTCAATCGTCTTTGCGGTGGCAAACTCTTTTACCGTGATGCGGGCTTCGACCTGCCCGGTTGCGTGCTTCTTGTTGAAGGAGAAGTAATGGAGCCGGGTCAGGGCCTCCGAGGGATCCTGCTGCAACAACGTCCAGTCATTCATGCCGTTCCCCCTGCATATTTCGTGGTCGAGCCTGGTTGCTCAGTGTAGCCCACGGACGCGGCGGCGGTGCAGGAATCTTGCAAAGGCGGGGAGAGCAGCGGGACAGAAAAACACGAGGCCCTGCGCTGGGCAGGGCCTCGGGATGTTTACGCCGGTGACGGAGTGGCTACTTGAGCGTGAGCTCGCCTTGCAGCGGAGTGTTCTCACTGGAGTCGCCGACATGGAGAATGAAGCTGCCGGGATCGATTGTCCACTTGTGGGCGGACTCGTCCCAGTAGCTGAAGGAGCGCGCGTTCAGCATGAGCGTGACGTGCCGGGTTTCACCGGGAGCGAGATTGACCTTTGCGAAGCCCTTGAGCTCGCGCTCCGGGCGCTGCGCTTTGGCGGAGGGATCGGAGACGTAGAGCTGAGCCACTTCCGCGCCAGCCACCTTGCCGGTGTTGGTCACGTCAAAGCTGACGGAGACGCCTGCCGGGTCGATGGTCCCGATCAGTTGCAGGGATGGAGCCTGCAGGTTGGAGAAGCGGAAGGTGGTGTAACTGAGGCCGTATCCGAATGGATAGAGCGGATGCTTGCCGGTGGTCGTCCAGTAGCGATAGCCGACCATCAGCTTGTCCTGGTACTTCACATGCGGAATGACATAGTCCACGGGAGCATGACCCGCCTCTGTAACGTGGAGCCTGGTGTCTGCGCCGGGGATGGGGTAGTAGTCGTGGTAGGAGGGGTTGTCGCTCCAGTTGCGGTCAAAGCTCACCGGCAGCTTGCCCTCGGGGTTGTGCCTGCCGAAGAGGACTTCGGCGATGGCGGTTCCGCCTTCCTGGCCCGGATACCAGTTGTGCAGCAGGACGGGCACTTTGCTTAGCCAGCGGTTGGTATCAACCGCTCCGCCGGCTGTGAGAGCGACGATCGTGTGCGGATTCGCCGCGGCAACGGTCTCAATCAGCGCATCCTGACCCCAGGGCAGACCGAAGGTGCGGTCGTGGCCCTCGCCCTCGGTGGGACGATCGAAGCCGACGGCGACAACGGCGACATCGGCCGCGGAGGCGAACTGCTTCACCTCCGGTGAGAGCATCTCGTCCTCATTCAGAATGCCCATGCCAAAGCGGATTCCGGCAAAGCCGGGCAGGTAGTCCACGACAACCTTGACCGTTTGACCGGCTGCGAGGTCGATGGAGGCCGTCTCCGGCGTCTGGCCCTCGACCTGGACCTGATCGAGAAGCTGCTTGCCGTCGACCATCACTTTGTAGTGGTCACTGCCGGCGGCCGCGGCCAGGATGAGATACTTGCCGGCCTTGTCTGCCTTAAAGGATGCGCTGTAGCGGATGCTGCGCGGCGTCTTGTCGGCGGGACCCCACCACTCCTGCTTATAGGAGCTGATGCGCCGCTCCCGGCTGGTTTCAGGCGTGCCGGTGAAGTCCTTGCTGGGATAGGTGGCAACCTGGATCTCGCCGTCCCAGCGGGTGCGCCGGAAGACGTCCGTCATCTCCGGCAGGCCGCCTGCGTACAGCACATGCACATGGGGGCCGAGCAGGTTGGCGATGCCGGTGAGGATGCTGACGGGCTGAAACGCCCGGGCCTCGGACGAGCCTCCGCCGCCCACGACAGCAGGCCAGGCGTTGGGGCCGATCACGGCAATCGTCTTGATACGGGCGGGGTCGAGCGGCAACAGGTTGCCCTGATTCTTAAGCAGCGTCAGGCTCTCCAGAGCGCCCTGCAGCGCGACGGCACGGTCCGCCACCGAGTAGGTGGATTGGGCCAGGTCAAGCTGGGGACGGTCCAGGAAGCCGTAGCGCAGGGCGACGCGAAGGATGCGCAGCACCTTGTCGTCGATGGTGGACTCCTTGACGGTGCCGGCCTTGATGGCGGGCAGCAGGGTAGCGGCATTCATGAAGCGCGCCGAGGGCATTTCGAGGTCGAGGCCATTGTTGGCTGCCGCAACGCCGTCGTAGGTGGCGTCCCAGTCCGACATCAGGATGCTGTTGAACTTCCAGTCGCCCTTGAGCACTTTCAGGTTGAGGAAATCGTTCTGCGTGGCGTGGGAGCCGTTGACCAGGTTGTAGGAGTTCATGACGGCGTCCACGTGGCCCCTGGTGACGGCGGCCTCGAATGCGGGGAGATAGAGTTCGCGCATGGTGCGCTCGTCCACTTCCACATCGACGTTGTGGCGGTTGTACTCCTGATTGTTGAGCGCGTAGTGCTTGACCGTGGCTACCACGCCCTGCGACTGCACCCCCTGGATGTAGGGAACGACGAGCTCGGAGTTGAGGTAAGGGTCCTCAGAGAGGTACTCGAAGTTGCGGCCGGCCACGGGCGAGCGGGCGATGTTGACGCCGGGGCCGAGCAGGAAGTTGACGCCGCGGGCGCGGGCGTCTTTGCCAAGTCCCTCACCCAGGGAGCGCGCAAAGCCGCGATCCCAGGTGGCGGCAAGCGCCACGCCGCCGGCGTAGGCCGTGGTGGGGCCCCAGGTGCGCACGCCGACCGAGGCGTCCGACATCTTGAGCCGGGGCAGGTTGATGACCGGCTCGGCATAGGTGAACATGCTGTCGACGCCACCGATCAGTTGAATTTTCTGATCGAGCGACAGCTTGGCAAGCATGGCGTGGGCTTTGGCTTCGATTTCGGGCGAATCGGATACCGGCGCCTGGGCAGAGGCAGCAATTGCGCATGCCAGCAGGGCCGGAAGCAGGCATGCCATGCGAAGAAAGCAAAACGATTGTCTTATGGACTTCATGGGGTTTTTCATGACGCGAGACAGGCTATCGTATTTGCCCCGTGGGTGTACACAGGAATCCTTATGGGAGGGCAGATTGGGGCCGCTGTGGCGGCAGCGGCACCGGGCAAGTCCTTTTTTATCGGTAGCGAAGTGATCTGAATCACATGGTGGGGTGAATGATGTCACTGCCTGGCCTATGCCGCCTGGGGCAGACTCGAAAGCCATGAGCCCAAATACCGGGCTCGCGGAAAAGTCGAACGGTTAAAGCAGTTAGACGATTTGCCGGACAGCGGAGCAGGCGTTGACGGCCCATCCAGTAGAGCAGCAGTGGAGGGCCGAAGGGAGTCGCTTGTACCCGGAGCGCAGTCGGGAGGCTAGGGATGAGCTTTGAATCGGGATTGAAGACGATTGTGGTGGCAACCGCCTTGGACGGCCGCTCGGGGGCTGCCCTTGAGTATGCCCGCAAGATTGCCTCAGCCTATGGCGCCCGGATTGTGCTGGCCCACGGGCTGGACCCTCTGGAGTACGCCGTGGTGGACACGGTGCCGGGAGGCGTCCGGAAAGCCATGCCGGAGACGGCGCTTGCGGCGCTGGACGCGATGGCCGCCGAACTGCTGAGCGAGGGGATCCCGAGCCACTCCGAGATTCGCCAGGGCGCGGTGACGCAGATGCTGGTGGACGTTTCGCGGCAGTATGGCGCGGGGTTGCTTGTAATCGGCACAAAGGGGCGCGAGGGCGCCGGGCCGGTGGTGGTGGGAAGCGTGGCAGAGCAACTGGTGCGGCATGCTCCGTGCCCGGTGCTGGCGGTGGCGGCAGACTGGAACGCCGGGGAGTTCCGCCCGGTGCCCGGTGGACCGGTGATGCTGGCAATGGAGCGGAATGAGGCGACGGACGCCGCGGTGTCGGATGCGCTTTCGCTGGCAGAGAAGTTTGAGCGGACGCTGGTGGTGGTGCATGCGCGCGAGGCGGCGGAGGCTTCGGCTTTTCCGAATCCATGTGCAGCCACGCTGGAGGAGTTCGGCATCTTAAAGACGAGCCGTTTCCCGGTGCATTGCGTGGTGAAGGACGGCAAACCGGAGGAGGCAGTGGCGGGCGCGATTGAGGAGTTCCGCCCCAGCATACTGATTGTCGGCGTCAAGCGCGCCAGTGAGACGCCGGGTCCGCATGGAACGGCCTTTACTTTGCTGGCGCGGTCGCGCGTGCCCGTACTATGTGTGCCGCCGGACACAGCGCCGGTTGCCACAGAGCGCGAAGTTTGTATTCCAGTGGAAGCGGATTAGCCCAGAGCGAGGGAACGCTTGAGCATTGAATCCAGCGGGGGCAGGACGACGGAAGATGCAGTTCCGTAGCCTGCCTCCAGTATCTGTTTTTTGCAACAAAAAACAGAAATGTGGCTTGAGTGGGCAAACATGCAACGCGGTTCAATGCAAGTTCGTGGTGGTTTGAGTATCCAGGCTGAACAGGCGGACTGGCAAAGCAAGAGAGAAGCCCGCGCTCGAAACGCAGAACAGACCGGGGCAACGGGAGAACGAACCATGCAATCAGGGGCAAGCAACGGGCCTCAGACCTCCGCGGCGGCGCACCCGCTGGCGGAGCTTCTGGCCTGTCCACCCGCCACTGGCAACCTGCTGAACACAACCGCACAGACGATGGAGTTTGATGTGGGGCAGACGATCTTTCAACAGGGTGGCGTGTGCCGCGGACTGTATGTGGTGATCGCCGGGCAACTGGTGCGCAAAGCAGAACGGATGGAGTCGCGGCTGACGCTGGGGACGGTGCGCGCCGGCGACCTGGTGGAATTGGCCGCGGTGCTGGGCGATGGCCGCCATACCTATACCCTGGTGGGGCAGAGCGCCGGTTCGCTGCTGATGCTTCCTTTTGAGGCGCTGCAGCAGGCGTTTGCGGTGTATCCTCCACTCAGGATGCAACTTCTGGAGGAGCTCGCGCGGGAGGTTTCGCGGGCCTACAACGCCTGCCGGGTGACACGGTGGGCAGGGGTACGGCACCGCAGTGTTGGTCCGTCGGCGGCGTAATCCTCTGAATCTGCAATGGATTCAAGGCATTAAAACGTTTTCGCGTTACGCCATGCTTGTGATGCAATTCGCAGGCGTGTACCGCCCCAAAGTGCGATATACTTCAACTTGACCTGCGGATTAGGTATGGCCGGAATACACTCCCATCGCCCCCCGGAAGATTGTCTGAATTGCGAGCATCGCCATCTGCGGATGTTCTGCAACCTCACGCCTGAGGCTTTGCAGGACTACGACAAGATCGGGATCATGATGAGCCACGCCCGGGGAGCCAAGCTGTTCTCCGAGGGTGACCCAGCGCGGAACGTCTTTATCATCTGCTTCGGGCAGGTTAAGATCTCTTCCACCTCGCGGGACGGCAAGACCATGATTCTGAAGATTGCCGGGCCCGGCGACGTGATGGGCCTGAGCGCGGTCCTGGCCAATGTTCCCCACGAAGTGACTGCCGAGGCGATTGAGCCCTGCCAGGTGAAAACCGTGCGCAAGCAGGAGTTTGTGGAGTTCCTGGGACGGCACGGAATCGCCAGCATGCATGCGGCGCAATCCCTTTCCGGCGAGTATCTGACGGTCTTCCATGATGCCAAGCGGCTGGCGCTTTCCGGCTCCGCTGCGGGGCGGTTGGCCAGACTGCTGCTCGACTGGGGACGCTCCGCCGCCAACGGCAAGCCGGAGATTCGCTTTACGATGGCGCTGACGCACGAGGAGATCGCCAACATGGCGGGCACTTCGCGCGAGACAGTGACGCGATTGCTGAATCAGTTCCGCCGCGACCAGTGGATCACAATCAAGGGATCAAGCCTGACGATTGTGAAGCCGGATCAGCTGGAACGCCTGACTGCCTGAGGACGGGTCAGCGCGTTCTTTCCTTCTCGATTTAACCGCTTAAATTTGCGTGACCAGCTTTTCCGGCTGGCCGTTGCTCTCCTGCGCCATGGGTTCGTGCAGGGTGAGGACGGGGCAGTGGGCGTGCGCAAGAACGCGGTAGATGGTTCGGTCGCGGGTGAGGTTCTGCAGCGCGGAGCGGTGAGTGGCGCCGAGCACGATGAGCGATGCGCGCTGCTCAACCGAGGTGGCGAGAATCTCAATGGACGGGTTGCCGTGCACGACCAGCGGCTCCACGTGCACGGGACAACCGCACTCGGTGGTGCCAACCGCAGCGGCCAGGTTGCGCAGCTCGTGCAGGGCGGTTGAGGCGAGTCCGGTGGGCAGGCCCCCGCGCTCCATCTCGTCGATGGGCGGCAGGACATGAAGCAGAACCAGCCGGGCCTGCTGTACGGCTGCTATATGGCAGGCAAGTGCTGCACTCGGGCGGGAGGCCTCCCTAAGTGTGGTGGCATGCAGGACGACCTTTTCGCCGCCGCTGCTCCCCACCGGGAGATGAGCCTCGGGTCCCACGGTAATGACCGGGAGGTTGACCGAGCGCAGCACTTGTTCTGCTACAGAGCCAAGGAGCAGCTTGCTTACCTTGCTCCGGCTCCGAGTTCCAAGAAGTATGCGGTCTGCCTGAAACTGCCGCACAGAGGCCGCAATTTGCTGGGCGGCGTTGCCCTCGCGCACCAGGGCATCACAGATGATATTCCTTTCGCGGGCCATGGTGCACCACGGCTCCAGGGTTTTTGCAGCAAACTCGATAGCGCCAACGGGATCATAGTAGGGCATTCCCACAGCATCGACGGCCATGCTGCCGCCGCCGGGCAAGACGTGCAGCAGGATAAGACGTGCTCCCGTCTCCGATGCCTGCCCCATGGCAAAGGTCATCAGCCGCTCCAGGTCAGTCAGGTCCGTTGCGACCAGGATGACTGCCGGGTGGGTCCACCGGTTTGGCCCCAAATCCGTCATCAGGAGCACCTCGTACGAGCAAGGGTGCCACCATACCGGGTGGCTGAATGTGCTGGTAGGCACTGCGAAATGTGATGCAGGTCACTTATCTTGGGGTAGGCAGAGGCTGCCGATTCGGGTCTCAGACCATGCGCCGGAAGTGCGAGCGGCTGGGGTGTGGCGGGGGAACGATCTCCGCGTTTGAGCCGCTCATCACCTGCAGGAAGGTCTCGCGGAAGGTCCGCATCTCGTCGCGCGTGCCCACGGTTATACGCAGGCTGGTCGGCCAGGCCGGCCACATTCGGCCGACAAAGACCTGCTTTGCGGCCAGGGCCTGCTGGACCGGAGAGGCCGGGCGGCGCACGTCGAGCATGAAGCAGTTGCTGTCAGACGGCGTTGTGGCGTAACCCTTGCCGCTGAACCATGCAAGCGTTTCCTGGCGAATGGCGGCGATGGTCTGCTTGCGGGAGGGCACGAGGCCGGGTTCCAGAAGGCTGGCTTTGGCGGCGGTCATGGCGGTAATCGGCAGAGGATCCTGCCCGCCGAGCGGCACAATCTTTGCGAGCAGATCGGGGCGGCCAATGGCAAAGCCCATCCTGAGGCCAGCCATTCCGTAGAGCTTGGAGAAGGTGCGCAGGACGATGACGTTTTTGCGCTCCCGGACGAAGCGGAGTGTGCTGGGCGCGTTGGAGAGATGGATGTAGGCTTCGTCGATCAGGAGAACAGCGTCGGCTGGCACATGGGCGACGGCGTATTCGATATCGGCCTGCGGCGTTACCGTGCCGGTGGGGTTGTTGGGATTGCAGATGTAGAGGACGCCGGGGTTGGATGCGGCGGCAAGCATGGCCTTGATGTCGTGAGTGGCGGCGCCGTGCGGGTCGGCAAGAGGCACCTTGAGGATCGGCGCTCCGGAGACCTGGGCGGCCCACGAGGGAGCCTCATAGCCGGGGTCGGCGACCACGAGCGGCCGGGTTTTGCTGGTGAAGGCGAGCACCGTGTAGTGGAGCGGTGAGGAGGATCCGGCAAAGGCGACTACGCTTTCGGGGTCCAACCCCTCCTGCCGGGCGAACAGCTCGGTCAACTCATCTTCCATGTTGAAGAGATAGCGGCCGCCGCGGGGGAGTATGTCGAGGACGGCCTGACGCGCGGCCGGCGAAGGCCCCATGGGATTCTCATTGGCGTCAATGTGGATGCCGATGTTGGGGTCGGCGAAGTGGGGACGCGCGGCGAGAGCGAGTTGCTGCTCCGTGACGGGCAAGGCGGCGAGCGCCGATGCGCCGGCGGCCATGCGGAAAAAGGCGCGGCGGGAGAAGGCCGACCGGAGAGCAGTATCGATGGGCGATTGCATTGGCACGGCTCCTTGGAATGGGAATGGGCATGGGAATGGAGATGGACTCATGGAGTTGCCACCGGATCTAAGCGGTGCAGAGCAGGCACGGAATGTTGGGTTAGGACGCGGCGAGGCGGAGACGCCATGTCTCAAAATAGTCTCGAAGAGGGTGGAAAACAAGCAGGAAGAATGGGACAGCGCGGCGCTGAGGCAAGCGCCTGCACCGGGCTGGAAACACGAGCGGTAGGGCACGGCCGAGGAGGAACGGATTGGCGTGCGAGAGCAGGCAAAACAGGCGGGTGTTGCATCCAGTGAGGGATGTGGTACACTTTGCTCGGTAAACGCTTACTCGGATTCTGAAGGAAATAGCATCTTCAACTGCTATGGTTTCCACGGCCCCGGTCTGCGTTGCGCACGTGTTCTTGTTGAGCGCCCATTTTTGAGGCTTGACAAGTCTCCCAGTAAACCCATTTACTTAGGTGCGAACGTCTAGAGTTGAAAGACGGAATCACCACTTTCGATTAGGTGCCACCATGCTCGGATTGGTCCCATCCACTGCCGCTGCCGGTTCCATCGCTTCCGTGCCGGCTCTGCTTGCTTTCAGCGCTTCGCCGCTGGCCCACCTCAGACCCCTCGACATTGCTGTTATCGCCATCTACTTCGCGATGGTTGTCTGGATCGGCTTTTACCTGAAAGGAAAGTCGAACACCAGCGAAGAGTTCTTTATGGCCGGGCGCGAAATGACCGCCTGGATTGCGGGTTTGAGCTTTGTCTCAGCCAACATGGGTTCGCTGGAGCTGATGGGCTGGGCGGGCTCGGCCTATCAGTACGGAATTCTGGCGACGCACTGGTACTGGGTGGGCGCGATTCCGGCCATGCTGTTTCTGGGCATGGTGATGATGCCGTTCTACTACGTGTCAAAGACGCACTCCGTGCCGGGCTATCTTGACCTGCGCTACGGGGGCTCTGCACGCAGCGTCGCCGCCATTTCATTTGCCACTGAGATGATTCTGATGAGCGGCGTGAACATGTTCGCCATGGCCGTGGTGATGAAGGTTGTGCTGGGCTGGGATATCACGTTCAGCATCCTGGTCTCGTCTGTGGCCGTGGCGCTGTATGTAGGACTGGGCGGTTTGCGGTCTGCCATCTTCAACGAGGTTCTGCAGTTTGTGCTGATCTGGGGCGGTGCGCTGCTGGTGCCGATTCTGGGCCTGGTGCAGGCGGGCGGCTGGGTCGGATTGCAGAACCGGATCATGGCGAATCTGCACAACGACAGCTACTTCCACCTGTGGCGCGATACAGGGCACTTCTCAGCGAATCCGATGGGCGTGCACTGGACGGGCATTGTGCTTGGGTTGGGCTTCGTTATCAGCTTTGGCTACTGGACGACGGACTTCCTGGTAGTGCAGCGAGTTCTGGCGGCCCAT
>JAJXWS010000071.1 GCA_021781495.1 Acidobacteriota bacterium
GGCATCCATACGATTCGCTGCGAAATTGCTTGCTCGCGGGCGCATTGCCGATAAAGCCTGGCCCGGGCAGCTTAGGCCCGGGCCGGCAAAGTCTTCCATCGTTGTTCGGCTACATCACTGCGTAATCGTGAAGTCCGCATGCAGGCTGGCCGTTGAATCCTCGCCCGCCCACACGTCAAACTCGGACGGCTCCACAACCCACTGCTTCTGCTGCGGGCTCCAGAACTGCAGCTCGTTCCTTCCCACAGGAAATTGCAGCGTGCGCGTCTCGCCCGGCTTCAGGGCAATACGCTGGAACCCCTCAAGCTGCCGTACCGGCCGCGATGCCGATCCATAGCGCTGATGGATGTAGACCTGCGCCACCTCATCGCCCGCCACGGCGCCCGTGTTGGTCACGTCCACGCTCACCTCGTTCGTGTCGTCGGTCCCCATGCTCGCGCGGCTCACGCGCAGGTTGGAGAACCGGAACGTCGAATAGCTCAGCCCATAGCCGAAGGGATACAGCGGCTTTGAATTCATATCCCAGTAGCGCGAAGTAAACCCCGGCTTGTCCTCCGGCTCGTGTGTCAGGTTGTGGTTATAGTAGAGCGGCTCCGCGCCAGCCACGCGCGGCCAGCTCAACGGCAGCTTGCCTCCCGGATTCACATCGCCGAACAGCACATCGGCCACCGCATTGCCGCCCTGCGTCCCCGGATACCACGCCTCCAGAATGGCCGGCACGTGCTCCGATGCCCAGCGAATGTCCAGCGGACGGCCATTCTCCAGTACCAGCACCACCGGCTTGCCCGTGGCCACAACCGCCTCCAGCATCTGCTGCTGAATCCCCGGCAGTTCCAGCGTGGCCCGCGAAGCCGCTTCGCTGCTCATGCTGGCCACCTCGCCCATCACGGCCACCACTACATCCGAGTCCGCGGCGGTAGCCTTTGCCTTCGCAATCCATTCCGCGGTCTCCTCCGCGGTAGGCGGCGGAGTGGGCTTTCTGCCCGCCAGCGTATCCAGCAGTCCCGGATACAAGCGCGACGGCACTGGACCGGGAACCAGAGTCACCTGCGCAGCCGGGCCCAGCTTGTTCTGGATGCCCGCGAGCACCGTAACGGGATGGCTCTTGCCACCGGGTCCAAACAGGCCTTCCACTGTCCATCCGCCTTCGATGTCGTGGCCCGAGTCGGCCAGCGGCCCAATCACCGCAACCTTCTTCAACTCCTTCGACAGCGGCAGAAGCTTCTTCTCATTGCGCAGCAGCACCATCGACCGTCCTGCCAGCCTGCGCTCCAGCGCCAGCCCTTCCGGCCGATTCAGAACCGCATCCACCCTGGACTCGTCCACGTAGGGGTGGTCAAAGAGCCCCAGGTCGTACTTGGCCTCCAGAATGGGCAGGACCATGCCGTCAATGTACGACTCGCTCACCTTGCCTTCCTTCACAAGCTTGGCAAGAGTCTGCGTGTACGTCTGGCTGGCCATATCCATATTCACGCCAGCCGTGATCGCCTTGTAAGCAGCATCCTCCGGGTCGCGCGCATAGCCATGCGTCTGCAGACTGCCCACGGCAAACGCGTCTGAGAGCACAATGCCCTCAAAGCCCCAGTCCTTGCGCAGCACGTCCGTCAGCAGCCAGCGGTTCCCGCTTGCGGGCACGTCATTCAGGTCCATGTACGCGCTCATAAAGCTGCCCGCGCCCGCTTCCTCCGCTGCATGGAACGGCACAAGATACACGTTCTCCATCAACTCTTCCGGTACATACGACGAGTCGTAGTCGCGTCCGCCATCGGCTGCGCCGTAGCCTGCAAAGTGCTTCACGCACGCCAGCACGCTGTCCGCTCCCAGCCGTTCGCCCTGAAATCCCCGCACCTGAGCGCGGGCCATGGCGGAACCGAGGTACGGATCTTCGCCCGCGCCTTCCACGATGCGTCCCCAGCGTGCATCCCGCGCAATATCCACCATTGGCGTAAACGTCCACTCGATGCCGGCAGCGCGCGCGTCCTGTGCCGCCAGATGTTGCGCCTGCTCCTCCACGCTCGGATCCCACGACGACGCCATCGCCAGCGGAACCGGAAACACCGTGCGGTATCCGTGGATCACGTCAAAGCCGAACAGGATGGGAATATGCAGCCGCGACTTCTCCACTGCAAGATGTTGCTGCCGGTTGATCTCCTTCACATCATTCAGCCAGAGGATCGAGCCGACCTTGCCCTGCACGATCAATTTGTCTGGCTTCTCGCCCCCCAAGCCGGGCATCACAATACCGGCGGACTGATTCAACTGACCCACCTTCTCATCCAGGGTCATCTGCTTCAGCAGAGCCTTGGCCTTCTGCTCTGCCTGGGCGCTGAACGGACGCGCCTGAGCACCGGCCAAAGGGCAGACAACTGCCGTCCACGAAGCACACAGCATAGCAATGGCGAAGAATTTCTTTAACAACACGGTTCCCTTTCTCATTCACAATTCTCAAAAATTGAAAGCTGACTTCAGCGCTCAGGCTCGCGCTCCGTCATTGCTTCTGAATCACCAGCACCACCAGTCCATACGGGGGCACAACCGTGGTGATGCGGCCATTCTTCACCGTCATGTGCTCGGGCGGAGCCATGGCGCCGGCCTTCTGCAGGCGCGCAATCTGCTCCTGCGTCAGATCATCCGGCCGCCCCATCGCGTCAAACAGCGCTAGGCTGTTCCCATGGGTGCTGTCTACGCGATAGGCCGTCACAGCCTGCGTTGTGCCCATATGCTCCACTCGCAGAACAAACGTGCGCACCTCTCCGGGCAGCGCCGATTGCCGGGTATACGTCGCTCCTGTTCCGCCCGGCTGCGCATAGTTCCACAGCGCAATCGCAAGGCCTCCATCCCGCAGCTTCGTTGCCAGCACCGAGTCCGAGTTCACCGCGATGCGACGGTCTCCAAGGTGGTGCAGCGCGCGAAAGGCGTTCAGCGATGCCTTCGGAATATTGTTGGGCGCGATCAGTCCAAACCCTCCGTAGAACGACGAACGCGCAACACCCTGCTCCTCGAACACATCCGAAAAGGCCCAATACGCCATGTTGTCCACCAGCCCGTCGCATTGCCGGATCGTGTTCGCAAGCCATGGCCCCATGTACGGAGAGTCCGATACATTCGGTTCGTTCGCATAACTCGCGCCGTACTCCGAGAAGATCAGCGGAAGATGCGGCAGCGGCGACGACGCAATCTCATCATGCACCTTCTTCACTGCCCGATACACCATCTGATCGCGCGGAACATCTTCATTCGTCCCAAGCACGTTCGGCGCGGTGTCGTTCGCATACACGTGCGTCGAAACAAAGTCCACCGGCACATGATTTGCATACACATGGGCCAGAAAATCCGGCACCCATGCCGCCTGCGCCGTAGCTGGACCGCCTACCTGCAACCGCGGCGATACCGACTTGATGGCGCGCGCGGTGTGGTCATAGAGAGTCCAATAGGTAGACTGCTTCGGCGCTCCTCCCCAGAAGTCCAGGTTAGGCTCATTCCATACCTCAAACTTCCACGTGCTCACCTCGTCAATGCCGTACCGTGCCACAAGATGCGCTGCAAACGCATGAATCATCGCATCCCACAGCGCATAGTCCTTGGGAGGCGAAACCACCGGATGATAAAAGAACGGATGCAGCGCATTCGGATCAGCAGCCATCTTGCGCGGCATAAAGCTCAACTCCACGTAGGGCTTCACGCCTCTGTGAAGCAGGCCATCATAAATCTGATTGATATATTGGAAGTTGTACGGCGAGGCATCGCTGACCTTCTCGGCACTCAATCCCGGATTCTTGATCACCCGGTCCGGATCATAAAGCCCCACCTCATCCATCAGAATTCCGTGAAAGCGCACTGACTCAAAATTCGTGGCGTCCTTCACGGTTTCAATATCCTTGCGGTAGCTCTCCCGGAGAGACAGGATGGCGCGCCCTGACCCGAACGTCTTCTCCCAGAAGTGCGGAAACGCAGTGGTCTGCGCATCCGCATCCACGCGGATGGACTGCGCATTGCTCGCCTGGCCCATCAATGCGGAAGTCAACAGCAGGACGCTGCACGGCAACAGCACGGAACGGAATCTACGCATAACAGAAATCTCCTTGCTGCAAAGCAGCAACCGGCCTCATCGCAGCTGACCTCATTGAACCGTGAGGCTGCCCGTAAGAGGCGTGTTATCCGAGGATGCGCCAACAAAGACGCCATAATCGCCAGGCACCAGCTTCCAACGCTCGCTCGCCTCGTCGAATACCTGCAGCACCCGTGGATCGATCGCAACCGTTACCGTCTTCGATTCTCCGGGCGCGAGTGCAACCTGCGCCCACCCTGCCAGCCGCTTGAAGGATTCGTCCGCGCCCTGCGGCAATCTTGCGTAAACCTCCGCCGTCTCCGTGCCGGCCCGCTCACCCGTGTTCTTCACGGTAAAGCGAACCGTCTTCGCGGCTGCATCCACGCTCAAGTCAGAATAGGCATACGACGTGTACGACAGTCCATAGCCGAAGGCAAACAGTGGCTGCTTGTGTTGCGCCTCATACCACTTGTAGCCAACCTCCGGACCTTCGTCATAGTGCACCGCATAGCTGGTGGCAAGTGTGCCTGCGTTGACCGGGCCTCTGCCGTTCCCCTCCGCTTGAGCCGGCAGCGCCGCAATCACCGGACGTGGAAGGTCCGCCTCGCTCTTTGGGAACGTCATCGCCAGCTTGCCGCTTGGATTCACCTTCCCCACAAGCACGTTTGCCAGCGCCTTATGCCCCGCGCTGCCGGCATACCACGCCTCCACCACGCCTGCCACCTTGTCCAGCCAGGGCATGGTCACCGCGGTCCCGGTCTCCAGCACAACAATCGTGTTCGGATTCGCAGCAGCGACACGCTCGATCAAGGCATCCTGCTGGTCCGGAAGTGAAAGGCCTGGCAGGTCCATCCCTTCCGATTCCCACTGATACACAAAGACAATCGCAAGATCAGCACCGCCCGCCAGCTTCGCAGCAGCATCCAGATCCGTTCCGGAATCAAAGTCGATCTTCGTCTTCGGCAACTTCGCCCGCAGCGCCTTCAGCGGAGAAGTCGGAAACCAGATGTGCTCCTGCCACTGTGTCGCGCCCTTGCCCGGAGGCAGGATGGCATTGCCGCCCGGCGGGTCCACCTGCGCTGACCCTCCACCGGAGATCATGCCAACATCCGCATGTCCGCCAATGAGCGCAATGCTGTGAACTCTTGCCGGATCGATCGGCAGCACCGCGTGGCTGTTCTTCAGCAGCACAATGCTCTTCTCCTCCACCTGCCGCGCTACTTTGAGCCCCTTCTCGGCATCCACCACGCTTGTCTGCGGCGGATCGTCCACCAGCCCGGAGAGAAACTCGGCATACAAAACCCTGCGCGCGTGGTCGTCTATCTCCGCAAGCGGCACCCGCCCGGCTTCCACCGCCTGCTTCAGCTTCGGACCAAAGAACGCATCCATGGGCTGCTCCTGGTCAAGTCCCGCCGCCGATGCCTTCTCCGTGCTGTGAGTGCCACCCCAGTCGGAAACCACAAATCCCTTGAATCCCCAATCTTTCTTGAGCACATCCCGCAGCGTATACGAGTTCTCGCAGCCGTAATCCCCATTGATCCGGTTGTACGAGCACATCACCGCGCCGGGATTGGCAATCGCAATGGCGATGTGAAATGCCAGCAGGTCCGATTCCTGCATGGCCCGCCTGGAGATAATGGCATTCACAAAGAAGCGCCCCGTCTCCTGGTCGTTCACGGCGTAGTGCTTGATGTCGCCGACCACGTGCTGAGCCTGTTCGCACTTTATCCTGTTGCCGACCATCGTCCCGGCAAGCAGCGGGTCCTCGCCCGCGTACTCGAAGGTGCGGCCGTTCCGCGGATCGCGCGTCAGGTTCGTTCCGCCGCCCAGGGTCATGTCAAAGCCCTGCGCTCTGAGCTCACTGCCAATCAACTCGCCATAGGCACATGCGGCCTGCGTATCCCAGCTCGAGGCCGCCGCCAGGTTCGAGGGCAGGGCGGTCGAGTATCTTCCGTTCGCGCCGCTCGATCGCACCCCGTACGCCGCATCGGACATGACCAAGGGAGGAATGCCCAGGCGCTCGACGCCCTCCACATATCCGGCGCCTCCATTCGCCAGGTGCGTCAGCGGCATCTCCCAGCTCGGATTGTGCGCCATTCCATTCCCGTGCAGAAGTGCCAGTTTCTCATCCAGCGTGAGCTGCTTCAGAACCAGTTCGGCGCGCTCCTCCGGAGAAAGCTTTGGATTCATCCACGGCCGGTCTGCGTTCTGGGCCAGAAGGGCACCCGCGCCGGCAAGGATGACGATGGCAGCAAAGAAAGAAAGCAAAATGCGGGGGCGAAGCATGTCATGCAGCATGATGTCTCCAGACGCACCCTCCGGTTCTACCGGGACGGAGCATGGCTCTGCTCTGCTTGAGCGCCTGCACCAACCCGTTCCCAAGGGCGATTACAGAATCAGCATCAAATAACAAATCGGCGCTGCAAAAGCTCCAGCGGGTAACGAGTCCTCTGCGAATTGCCTAAACCTTGCGTAATCTTCGCATTGCACCACAGTCTTGCAGAGCGGGCACGGCACGTATCATACATCTCCCCTCGGACAACGTGCACATCCCGGACTCGCCTGCTGCGATAAAACCGGGAATGCGCCCACGTTCTTGCCATGCTTGCCGGTGTTTGCACCGCGCGTGAGGCATCCGCTACCATGGCTTGCAACTGCGAGGGCCCATGAACCGTCGTGAATTTTCCGCACTTCTTCCGCTGCTTGCCGCCGCCGCTCCCGCGCTTGCCAGCGCCGATCCGCAAGCCGCTCCGTTGCAACCGCTGCAGTCCGGCGAAATCCCGGAGGGCGCAGCCCACGGACCCTCGCCAACCGGCCGCACCAGCCATCGTTTAACGCTCGGCATGCTGCCCGGCAACATTCGCATGGAAGCCCATGTGACCACGCTTGCGCCCGGCGCCCCGCCCGAGCCCATCGAACATCACAAGCACAGCGAGATGTGGCTGGTGCGCGAAGGCGCCATCACTCTGCTCACCAGCGGCGTCACGCACACCATCAAAGCCGGAGACATGGGGCTTTGCGTCGCCGGCGACCTGCACTCCGTGGCCAATGCCAGCAAAACCGAGCCGGCCACCTACTTTGTGGTCACCGTCGGCCCGCCGGAGTAGCCCCCAACCGCGCCCCGCCGCCCCGCACCTTGGCTGCCAGACAAAATCCGGGTATACTGGAGTTTCGGCAAGCCGAGGGGTGGTGTGTCTTTGTGCGCCCCCACCGGTCGCTCCCGTAGCCGGAGCGCAGGTCGGTTCTGACTGCGGTCCGGGTTATGACTGGCTCCGCTGCCCTGCGTTCACAAGTTGGCAGCCGGCACCGGGCAAGGAAGCGCGGCCGCGGCGACACGAAACACACACGATTTGGAGCAAAGCAATGGCACAGGTATGCGATATTTGCGGCAAGGGACCGCAGTTTGGCAATAACATTTCCCACGCGCACAACGTGACGCGGCGGCGCTGGAACGTCAACCTGCAGGCAGTCAAGGCGCTGGTCAATGGCTCAGCCAAGCGCGTTCGCGTCTGCACCAGCTGCATCAAGTCCGGCAAGATCACCAAGGCCTAACCCGCGGCCCTTTCGCCCAACCCGGGCGAAGCCGCACCCGGCCTGCAGAGTCTTCCGCAATCCGATTCCAACACGTAAAACCCCGTCCGGCAAAGGACGGGGTTTTACGTGTTGGAGTTTTGCTTCTCGAAAAGCTCTGGCAGCTGCCCGTGGCTACTCTGTCCGCTCAAAGATCATCGAGGCGGAGTTGATGCAGTAGCGCAGGCCCGTCGGCCGGGGTCCATCCGGAAAGACATGCCCCAGGTGTCCTCCGCAGCGGGCGCAGGTTACCTCAATGCGCCGCATGCCGTAGCTCAGGTCCTCATGCTCCTCCACGGCCGCGCCCTCCGCGGGCAGAGAAAAGCTTGGCCAGCCGCAGTGCGAGTCGAACTTGGCCCCCGACAGGAACAGCAAGGCCCCACAGCCGGCACAATGATATTTCCCCGGCTCGTGGTTATCCGTAAGAACGCCGGTGAAGGGGCGTTCCGTGCCCTTCTCGCGCAGAACGTGGTACTGCTCATGCGTCAGTTGGGCACGCCACTCGGCGTCGCTGCGAAGCATATTTCTGGGCGTCTCGCTCATCTCTGCTCTCCTGCTGCTCGCGCCCACATCATACCTCAGCCACAATCTCGATCTCGACCAGCACATCCTTGGGCAGGCGCGCCACCTGCACCGTGGTGCGAGCCGGCGGCGTAACGCCCTCGCCCGCTAGGTAGGCGTCGTAGACCACGTTCATGGCTCCAAAGTCGGCCATGTCCTTCAGAAATACGGTAGCCTTCACAGCCTTTGCCAGGCTGCTGCCGGCCTGCTCCAGAATCGCCTTCAGATTCTCCAGCACGCGGGTGGTCTGCTCGGTAATGCCTCCCGGCACCACCTCCTGCGTCGCCGGATCCAGCGGAATCTGACCTGCGGTAAAGATCAGGTTGCCGGTGCGAATCGCCTGCGAGTAGGGGCCAATGGCCGCCGGTGCTCCGTGGGTGGAAATCACAGTTTTGCTCATGCCCTGATTGTAGAGCGCCCGCGCGCGCTCAGCGCCACGCAGCCAGCAGCGCGCCCGCAACCAGCAGGCCCACCAGCCAGTAGCCGTTGTTGATCAGGAAGACGCCTTGGGGACGGCGCTCAAAGATGCCCTGCGGAAAATTCGGCGCGGCAAAAAAGCCCAGCCACACGATAAATCCGACTAAGGCACCCCATCCCGCCGAGTCTGCGCCGGACCATCCGATGACGTGCGCCAGCATGAAGGCGACCAGCAGATCACCCACCAGCGCGGCGAACATGGCGAAGAAGATGCTGGCGCGCCTGGTCGGGTCCCGCTCCAGGCGGAGCATCCGCATCCATGGCCCCGCAAACACCGCCGGCGAATACCACGCCGCCCCCAGAAACCAGAGAAAGATCCCCGAGACAAGGACAGCCCAAAGATTGAAGTGCAGAGGATGCATTGCCAGACCTCCGGATGGAAGCGGTCCGGGCCGCCCAGAATACGCAGAAACCGAGCCGGAACGTGTGCCCCTGACTGTTGCGCGTCACCAGCAGGCTTGTCAACCCGTTTCCAGCCGCTGCAAATGCCGCCAGAAACACGCATCCCATCCTGCCGCGCACCGCTTCTGGCTGCGCATGGCAAGGATGGGATGGCGATGGAATACGAAATGGAAGCCTGTAACCGGCCTGTTTACGCCAGTTTGGCGTCCAGCACTACTTCCGTGTTGTTGGCCAAACAATCAAGAGGACTTAGGTGTCCGGGTGGACACCGTTGGACACCAGTCCCGTTTGGATTTAGGCGCGTGGAATCAGGCTAAACGTGCGTCCAGCACAACTTCCGTGTTGTTGGCGAACAGCTTGGAGATGGGGCAGCCCACCTTGGCATCGGCCGCAGCCTGGTCAAACGCTTCCTTGGTGGCACCGGGAACCACTGCCGTGGTGGTCAGCGCGATCCGGGTCACCGCAAAGCCTGCGTCCGTCTTGGCCAGCGTAACGGCCGCCTGCGTCTCAATCTTTTCCGGCGTCAGGCCCGCACCGCCCAGCTGCGCGCCCAGCGCCATGGAGAAGCACGCCGCATGCGCCGCCGCAATCATCTCCTCCGGCGTGGTGCCCGAGTTTGCGCCCTCAAACCGCGTGGCAAACGAGTAATTCGCATTGCTCAGCACGCCCGTCGCCGTCGAAATCGTGCCCTTGCCTTCCTTCAATGAACCTGTCCAAACCGCACTTGCCTTGCTTGCCATGTTCCCTCCTTGGGGTTCCGGTATCCGTTGGTTTCTGGTTATCCCTTGCGCACCGCCTCAGGGGAAGTCGAGGTGGCGCGGAAACGTTGACGCTTCAGGCACCTGCCCGGGTTCGCCGTCAGCATGCCCACTCTTCCATGCTAATCTCTCCCCCATGCTGCCGCAGCGTCCCCAGGCCCTGGACCCCGATTTTGTAGCCGATTTCCCACAAAGTGGTGCGAACTGCCCCGTTCAAACCGAGCAGCCCGTGGACCACCACTGCCAGATCTGCCCCACCTGCTCCAGCCAGCTCACCGGGCATCGCTGCAAGCTGGTCTGCACCCGGTGCGGCTATTACCTGAGCTGCGCGGACTACTACTGATATTGACGGCTGGTTCGCCCGGCCGTTACTGCGCTTCGCTCGCCTTGCGCGGCTTTTCAAACTCGTCGTCCGCCTGCCACTCCACCGGGCTGGCCTGCTCGCTGGCGAGCCATCCCAGCACAAAACCAAAACGGGCCAGCTTTGCGTTGCCTTCAAAGTCCCAGCTGGCCTGGAATTCATCCGAGGGCTGATGGTAGTGGTTGTCCACGTAGTCTTGAAACTGCGCGCGTCCCCACGCCTCGTCGTGCCCGGCAAAGAGCTCGCCCTCGTCGATGGAGAACGCCGGAATGCCCACGCGGGCCAGCGAGAAGTGGTCGGAGCGATAGTAGTGCCCGGCCGCCGGCGTGGGATCGGGCAGCAACTGCAGTTGAAACGCCTTGGCCACGCGCTGCACCGTAGGCCAGAAGCTCAGGCGCTCAGCTCCGTTCAGGTTCGCTGAGAGCGGAACGCCAACCGGCAGCAGCATGTCGTAGTTCAGGTCGAGCGAAAACTGGCGCGCCGGAATCGGCGGGTGCATACCCAGATACTGCGAGCCGAGCAGCCCCTGCTCCTCCGCGGTCACAGACGAGAAATACACGTCGTGGGGCGGGCGCTGCCGCGACTGCGCGTAGGCGCGCGCCAGTTCCAGCAGGATGCCGCAGCCGGTGCCATTGTCGGCCGCGCCGTTGTAGATGTTGTCGCCCTTCGCGTCCGCGTCAATGCCCAGGTGGTCGTAGTGCGCCGTGTACAGCACCGCGTCGCCGCTGTGGCTCACACCGGGTACGCGGCCCACAACGTTGGGACTGACGTAACGGCGAACCCGGCTCTCCACGTGCCCCTGCAGCCGCACGTTCAGCTCCACAGGACGGAAGCCCCGCTTGCCGGCGCGGTCAATCGCCGCGTCCAGGTCGCCCAGTCCTGCCATGTTGAAGAGCGTCTGGGCCACGTCGTGCTGAATCCATGCAGCGGCACGCAGCGTGGCCGTGGGATCATCCACCAGATAGCTCTTCTCAATGGCCTGTGAGTTGCGCACCACATCCCAGCCGTAGCTGGCCAGGTCCGTGCGGTGGATGATCAGCACGCCCACCGCGCCGCGCCGCGCCGCCTCTTCATACTTGTAGGTCCAGCGCCCGTAGTAGGTGAGGGCCTTGCCCTTGAAGAACTTCACGTCGTCCGAGGGCGGCTCGCTGACGATGACCAGCGCAATCTTGCCCTTCAAATCAACACCGGCATAGTCGTTCCAGCCGTACTCCGGCGCATCGATGCCGTAGCCGAGAAAGACAATCGGGGCATCAATGTCAGCCGTGGTCTGGCCTGTCTCGTCCTTCGACACGATCTGCGAGCCATAAGCAAGAGGCACAGCCACCCCCTGCGCCGGCACAAAGGAGAAGCGCGTCTTGTCCTCCTCCGTGTGCACGGCAAACAACGGCACCGGCTGGAACCATGTGCCGTGGTCGCCCGCCGGCTGCAGTCCGGCCAGGGCAAACTGCGTGGCAATGTACTGCGCGGCCAGTTCGCCGCCGCGCGTTCCGGGGCCGCGCCCTTCCAGCAGATCCAGCGAGAGGAACCGCACGTGCTCGCGAATCTTTTCCGGATCAATGGAAGCGGCCGCAGCGCGGGCCGCCGGTGGCAGGCCCGCAATCACCGGCACAGAACCGGCAGCGGGCTGCTGGGCAAGCGCCGCCGTGGATGCCAACAGAATGACGGCGAGGATGGCGGATAACTTCTTCTTCGGCATGGGTTCTCCCTTGCAAATATGCGCGTCTCCGGCACAGAAACGACGCGGCAATCAATCAGCGTACGTCTGAGCCGGACAGCGGAGCAATTACGTCCAGCGGAGCGGCGGGCAGCAGATGCGCGCGATGAAGCACCTTGCGGGCCAGCCCCGTCAGCGGCATCTCCGCCGCTTTCACCAGCGGAACCCACTTGCGCTCCCCCGCGGGCACCGTAAGCGTCTCCACGTCGCCCTCAAACACGGTGCGAATGCGCACATAGTAGTTGACCTGCATAATGGCGTGGCGCACCGTCATGCGCAGCTCGCCGTGGGGCACAGCCGGCTCGCGCAGTGCAGGCAACTCCCACATGCCAGGCATCACGGTCTGCTCGTCGGAACGCTGCTCCAGCAGCACCTCGCGATGGATGGGGCTGGGATGACGCCCCGTGCGGACCACCAGCGCGAAGGCGACCTCCTTGCTGAGCATGCGCGGGCGCTGCGGCGTCTTGTGCTCCCCGCGCGTCTTGCAGCCGATGGCGAACGGACACACCAGGCACTGCGGACCGCGCGGAAGGCAGACGGTGGCGCCCAGTTCCATAAGCGCCTGGTTGAAGTCGCCGGGGGCGGCAGGGTCGAGCAGTTCTCCGGCAAAGGACTCAATCTTGCGGCGCAGGGCAGTCGCTCCCGCGCCGTCGTGCACATCCCAGCCGCGCAGGCGGCACAGCACGCGCTCCACGTTACCGTCGACCACCGCCACGGGCTCTCCGTAGGCGATGCTGGCAATGGCAGCCGCGGTGTAGGCGCCAATGCCAGGCAGAGCGCGCAGCTCCTCTGCGGTGCCGGGCATGCTGCCGCTCAGGTTCTGCGCCACAAACTTTGCAGCCTTGTGCAACATACGGGCGCGGCGATAGTAGCCCAACCCGCTCCACAGCACCAGCACCTCCTCCTCCGGCGCCAGGGCCAGCGCCATCAGCGACGGAAAGCGCTGCAGAAAGGCCTCGTAGCGCTCGATGACCGCGGCCACCCGCGTCTGCTGCAGCATGATCTCTGAGACCCAGATGGCGTAGGGGTCGCGGGTGCGGCGCCACGGCAGATCGCGGCGGTTGCGCGCATACCACTCCAGCAACTGCGAGCGCAGGATCGGGATTGACTCCGGATGCGGATCCGCCTTGGCCATATGCCCAGATTACGGCATTCGCGCCACGTTGCAGACATGTCACCGGCCTTGCGCATCCTTTCGCTACAATCCTTGGCAGAAAGAAACCTGCGGCAGAAGGAAATCTGCGGAAGGACGCGAGCCTGCAATGCGAAGACTGCTGGGAGTTGTGCTATTGCCCACACTGTGGATGGGTGGAATGACCGGCCTGCGCGCGCAGACCGCCAACGCCGTTGACCTCAAACCCTCACCGCAGCAGGTGGAGTGGCAGGACCTGGAGTTTGGCGTCATTATTCACTTCGGCACCAACACCTTCCTCAACCGTGAGTGGGGCGACGGCACCGCAGACCCGAAGGTCTTTAACCCGTCGCATGTGGACCCCGAGCAGTGGGTAAAGGCCGCCAAGGCCGCGGGCGCGCGCTACGTGGTGTTGGTCGCCAAGCATCACGATGGGTTCTGCCTGTGGCCCACCGAGCAGACGGCCTACAGCGTGGCCAGCAGCCCGTGGATGAACGGCAAGGGCGACGTGGTGCGCATGACGGCGAAAGCAGCGCACAAATACGGCCTGAAGTTCGGCGTATACCTCTCGCCGTGGGACCGCCACGATCCGCGCTACAAGGACTCGGCCGCCTACGATCGCTACTACCTGTCAGAGCTGGAGGAGCTCGCCACGCGCTACGGAAACCTGGTCGAGTTCTGGCTGGACGGCGCCGGCAGCGCGGGCCACGTGTACAACTTCCAGAAGATCGAGGAGACCCTGCGCACCTACCAGCCCAACACCGTGGTCTTTGCCGACATGGGCCTGTTTGAGTACGGCGACGCGCGCTGGGTGGGCAATGAAAACGGCGTGATTCCCTACGAAAACTGGAACGTTATCGACCGCCACGGCTACCTGCGCTGGCGCCCCGTTGAAGCCGACACGCCCCTGCACCAGCGGCACTGGTTCTGGCATCCCAACGACCAGACCAGCCTGAAGTCCGTAGATGAGCTGATGCACATCTACGAGAGCACCGTGGGCCATGGCGGGCAGCTCATGCTCGGCCTTGCCCCTGACGATCGCGGCCTGCTGCCGGAGGCCGACGTGGATCGCCTGCGGCAGATGGGCGAGGCCATTCGTGCGCGCTACGGCAACAATCTCGCCGTGCATCACGAACCGACAGACCCCAACACCGCCAGCGCGCTGGACGGCGATGCGGACACCTTCTGGTCCGCGCCCGCGGGCTCGCATGCCGCCACGCTGGAGGTACGCTTTGCCCAGCCGGTTACCTTTGACCGCGCGCTCACCATGGAGTGGCTGAACGACGGCCAGCACGTGGAGAAGTACGCCATTGAAGCGTGGCAGGGCGGCGCGTGGAAGCCGTTGGCGCAGGGCTACGCCATCGGCCACAAAAAGATGGACAGCTTTGCGCCGGTGACAACCACCCGGGCGCGCCTGTGCATACTGTCCAGCACGCGCGAGGCGCACATCCGCGAATTCCAGCTCTTCTCCAGCGGCAAAGCCGGCAACTAAGCCAGCAGTTCGCCCATGACCGCCGGCGCGGCCTGCAACGCTGCATCAATCTGCGCCTGGTCCTTGCCCCCGGCCTCGGCAATCTCCGGCTTGCCGCCGCCGGAGCCGCCCACCAGCTTGGCCACTGCGCCCACCAGCTTGCCTGCCTGGATGCGCTTGGTCAGCCCCGGCGTCACGCCCGCAATCAGCGCAACCTTGCCCTCCGGCTGCGCGGAGGCCAGCACCACTACGCCATCGCCCAACTTCTGCTTCAGGTTGTCCACCAGCGTGCGCAGTTGGCCGCGCTCCATGCTGTCGGCCCGCAACGTGACCAGGCGAACGCCCTTCACTTCGACAGCGTGGCTCAAAGCCTCATCCAGCGAGCTGGCGGCGGACTTCATCCGCGCCTCTTCCAGTTCGCGGCGCAGGCGCTTCAGCTCCTCTTCCTGGCTGGCAAACTTCGCACGCAGGCCTTCGGTCAGGTTCTCCACCGAGGGCACATACTGGCCGGCCAGCTTCGCCACCTCAAAGTCGCGGCGGAAGGTGGAGAGCGAACCAAGCCCGCTGATGGCCTCAATGCGGCGCACACCCGAGGAGACGGCGCCCTCGCTCGTCAGCTTGAACAGACCGATTTCGCCCGTGGCCGCCGTGTGCGTGCCACCGCAAAGCTCCGTGGAGAAGCCGTCCGTCAGCCGCACCACGCGCACCTTGTCTCCATACTTTTCGCCGAAGAGTGCCATGGCGTGGTACTCGTTCACAGCCACGTCGATCGGCACATCCTCCAGCGTTTCCACGCGGGCGTTGGCCAGCACCTCGCGGTTCACAATGTCTTCAATGTCCTGCAACTCCTCATCGGCCACCTGCGCAAAATGCGAGAAGTCAAAGCGCAGCCGCGTTGGCTCCACGGACGATCCGGCCTGCTTCACATGCGTGCCCAGCACCTGGCGCAGCGCGGCATGCAGCAGGTGCGTGCCCGTGTGGTTGCGCCGGATGGCGTCGCGACGCTCGCCCTCCACCGCCGTGCGAACCGTGTCGCCCACGGCCAGCGACTGCTTCAGCAGCGCCTTGTGCGCCCGCACACCCTGCACCGGTGCAACACAACCGGAAACCTCCGCTACGGTCGAGTTCCCGTCCGAGGCAAGCAGAAGACCAGTGTCGCCAATCTGGCCGCCGGAGTCGGCGTAGAAGCTCGTGTGGTCCAGCACCACCTCGACAGCATCCCCCGCGGCAGCCGCAGGAACGCCAACGCCGTCCTTCACAATGGCAAGCACCTCGCAGCCCGCAGAGTTGAGCTGCCGATAGCCCTCGAAGAGGGTCTTCGGCAGATCCCGATAAGCCGGGCTGGCGGTCTTCTGGCTGCCGCCCTTCCAACTGGCGCGGGCGCGAGCCTGCTCCTCGGCGCGGGCGGCCACGAAGCCTTCGTGATCGAAGGCGACGCCTGCATCGCGGGCTGCGTCGACCATGAAGTCGAGCGGCAGGCCAAAGGTTTCGTAGAGGTGGAAGGCTTCTTTGCCGGATATCCTTGACTCAAACCGAATTGCTTGAACGTAGGTCGACATCCCGGTCGCTTCGCGGCTAGCGGAGGAAGCCTCCTTTGCGTTTCGAATCACTCGCTCAAAGGCAATGGCTCCAGTTTGAAGCACGCGGTCAAACTGCTTCTCTTCCGCTTCAACAACCTTGGCCACGCGGTCGGCGGAGTCTTTCAGCTCGGGATACGCGCCCTGCATCTCATCGCGGACGGCGTAGACCATCTGGCACATGAAGGGCTTGTCCTGTCCGAGCAAGCGGCCGTGGCGGATGCCGCGACGGAGAATCTTGCGCAGCACGTAGCCGCGGCCCTCGTTGGAGGGTAGCACGCCGTCACTGATGAGGAAGGTCGCCGCGCGCGCATGGTCCGCGATGATGCGCAGGCTGGCCGCAGGGTCGTCGGCCTCGGTGAGCGACTGCTGCGTCTCCGCCTCCGCCACTTCGCCGTTTGCGTGGGCGGTAAGCTGCGCAGCGCGCTCGATAAGCGGCGTAAACAGGTCCGTCTCAAAGTTGCTCACCTTGCCCTGCAGCACGGCAGCCACGCGCTCCAGCCCCATGCCCGTGTCAATCGAGGGCTTGGGCAGCGGCGTCAGCTTGTAGCTGATCGTGCCGTTCCCAACCAGCGCGGAGCGGTCAAACTGCATAAAGACAAGGTTCCAGATTTCGACGTAGCGGGCATCGTCTTTGCCAAAAGGCAAATCCACCCCGGGGGTTTCTGCGGCTTCGAGGCCCATGTCATAGAAAATCTCAGAGCACGGGCCGCAGGGACCGGTCTCGCCCATCTGCCAGAAGTTGTCCTTCAGGCCGAACTCGTAGATGCGGTCCTTCGGCACGCCGGCCTCAATCCAGAACTGCTCGGCCTCGTTGTCGCGGGGCACGCCGTCCGCGCCCTCAAAGATCGTCACGTACAGCCGGTCCTTGGGGATGCCGAACCACTCCGGGCTGGTGACCAGTTCCCAGGCGTACTGGATGGCTTCGCGCTTGAAGTAGTCGCCGAAGCTGAAGTTCCCCAGCATCTCAAAGAAGGTGTGGTGGCGGCGCGTAAAGCCAACGTTCTCAAGGTCGTTGTGCTTGCCCCCCGCCCGTACGCACTTCTGCGAGGTGGTGGCGCGGGCATACTCGCGCTTCTCCGCGCCCAGGAACAGATCCTTGAACTGGTTCATGCCGGCGTTGGTAAACAGCAGCGTGGGGTCGTTTGCGGGCACCAGCGAGGAAGAGCTCACGCGGCGGTGGCCCTTCGACTCAAAAAAGCGCAGAAAAGTTTCGCGAATATCGTTTCCAGAGCGGACGTGCATGACAGAAATAGTGTAATTGGCGGCGGGCCATAGTGTAATGAGCCGCTGGTCAGATACGCAGCGGTCAACCGTCGTGGGGATCGTCCGGCAGGTTGTCGAGCGCGGCCAGCGCGTCGTCCGGGACGTCCCACTGGCGGAGAATCCTGTAGATCACGCCGGTCGAGAAGCCCGCGGAAACCAGCCGCCGCATCACCCGGGCAGTCTCTTTCTCATTGGTGGGGCGCGCAATGCGCTTGCGCGCAAGGTGCTGGCGGGCCAGGGCTTCCTCGTCGGCCGCGTCGTAGCGGGCGGCGATGGTCTCCTCCACGATGCGCGCGGCGACGCCCTTCTGCGCCAGGCTCTGGCGCACCCGGCGCGCCCCGAGCTTCTCGTTCTCCTGCCGCAACCGCGTGAAGGTCTCGGCGTAAGACTGGTCGTCGAGGTAACGCCGCTCCTTCAGTTGGGCCACGACGGCGGCAAGGACGGCCTCGCCGCGCTCGCCGCGCTCCACGCGGGCAGCCATCAGCCGCCGCAGTTCCGCTTCCGTGCGCATGCGCCGGCCCAGCGCCTTCACCGCATAGTCGTAGAGGCCGGCCTCATTCAGAAAGTCGCGTGGTTTCTTCGTCCGACCAAAAGGCATGGCTGTCAGTCCAGGGGAATCAGCAAACGGAAGGCACGATTGCGCCGCCAGCGGTAGTGCTTGAAATCGCTGTCGAGCGTGAGAATATCTCCTGTGCCTAGCTCATCCGCCATGTGAATCAGACAGGCATCGGCAAAATCCGCGGGAACATCCCGGTATTTCTTCATGATTTTCTGAACCGGCAACGCGGAGTCACGCAGCTTGAACGGTATATCCAGAATGCCTTCTCCCACGCTGGCAAGAATGCCATCCACGGCACCCGGCGTAAAGCGCAAAAGATGAAGCGCCTCGGCAAGCACCGGCTCGCAGGTCACCAGCGGGTGATCCAGCGATTGATAGGTTCTGACGCAAAGCGCATGATACCGCTCGCGCTTGTTGTAGGCGGCCACCAGAAAGCCTGTATCCACAAGAACCGGCTTCACTCAGCCGTCCCTCGCACTGGCTTGCGCCGGGTGCGCCCCATGCTCTTCCCGCCGAAGTCTTCCATGCGACTCTTGTTTGTTGCCAGGTCTGCAATGCCGCTGTCGTATTTGCCAATCCCGATCAGTCTACGGCGCGGCGGAGCGGCGTGCGTTTGCTCCACCAGTCGAATCCCTTCCCGAATTACTTTGGATACACTCCAGCCATGACGGCGCACGAGCCGGCCAAGCGCCGCCTCCGACTCCTCATCCAATCGTGCCTGTACGCTCATCTTCATGCCATGACTGTACTACAAAATAAAAAGATGTAGTACAAATCATTTTCCGCGCGTCCACTCATCCACCCAGTCGTTCACGGTCTTCCACCACAGGCGCGAGTTCTGCGGCTTCAGCACCCAGTGGCCCTCATCCGGAAAGTACAACATCTTGCTCGGCACGCCGAGCAGTTGCAGCGTGGTGAAGAGCTGCAGCCCTTCGCTCAGGTCAAGCCGGTAGTCGAGCTGGCCGTGGACCACCAGCGTGGGCGTCTTGAAGTTCTTGGCCGAGAGCGATGGTGCCCACTTGCGGAAGGGATTCTCGCTCTCGGGCTTGCCGTAGTAGTCCCATGGATGGCCCTTGAACTCCCACGTGTTAAACCACAGCTCCTCCGTGGAGCCGAAGGCGGACTCGGGGTTGAACATGCCGTCGTGGCTCACGATGCACCGAAAGCGGTTTGTGTGGCCAAGAACCCAGTTGGCCATGTAACCGCCATAGCTGGCGCCGAGGGCGCACTCGCGGGACTTGTCGATGAAGGG
>JAJXWS010000072.1 GCA_021781495.1 Acidobacteriota bacterium
CAGAAGGGACTGGTGCCACTCCACGAGCCAAACGACGGTCCAGATCATCTCGCACAGGAAGAGCGGCTCTGTCATGGCCGTGGTTTGCAGATAAAGCAGGTTGGGATTGAGTGCGAAGAAGGCCAGTGCCACGGCCGCAGCGGGCGGCGCGAGCCAGCGGCGAGCCAGCCGATAGATGCCCGCGCATCCGGCGATGTAGGCCAGAGCGGAGGGAATCATGCCGGCGATTCCGTTGGCCCACCATGCATAGACGGCCACGAACGGGATAAGCAGGATATGCGGAAGCGGCAGCCAGACGGAGCCAAGCTGCGTGAGGCCGGGGCGGTGGGAATCGAAGACACGCCTTGCGATGTGCAGGTGCGCTACTGCGTCTCCGTAGTTGAGCATGGCGCCTTGGCGCCAACTCCAGAGCACCGCAAAGGCTGACAACGCCGCACAGGAGGCCAGCACGGCCAGCCACTCAGTGCGGCGAAGGGAAGGCTCAGTCAAGGTGAGTCAGCTCGCGGAAGAGGTTGAAGCGCTCGTCGATTTCTTCACGGGAGAGCTGCTGCAGGCGCTCGGTGCCGAAGCGCTCGACGGTGAAGGAGCCCATAACGCTGCCGTAGAACATGGCGCGGCGGAAGGTGGCAGGCGTGAGAGTGGGCTGCGAGGCAAGATAGCCGAAGAATCCGCCGGCGAAGCTGTCACCCGCGCCGGTGGGGTCCATCACTTCTTCCAGGGGCAGAGCGGGCGCGCGGAAGGGACGGGCGCCGGCCTCGTGATCGGACTTGTGAAAGACGGTTGCTCCATATTCGCCGTGCTTGACAACCAGCATGCGCGGACCCATGTCGAGCACGGCGCGGGCAGCCTTGACGAGGTTACTGTTGCCGGCGAGCATGCGGGTTTCCGTGTCGTTGATGAGCAGGACATCGAGGCCCTTCAACACCTGGAGCAGCGCGGGGCGATGATCCTTGATCCAGTAATTCATGGTGTCGCCCGCGACGAGGCGCGCCTGCGGCATGGCCTCGCGCACGCGGCGCTGCAGGACGGGATCGATGTTGGCGAGGAAGAGGAATTCGGAGTCGCGATACTCGTCGGGGATTTTGGGCTGGAAGGCGCCGAAGACGTTCAGCTCCGTGGCGTGGGTCTTTGCCTCGTTCAGGTTGTCGAGGTAGGAGCCTTGCCAGAAGAAGCTCTTTCCAGCGGCGCGCTCGATGCCGCGGGTATCGATGTTGTGGTTGCGGAAGACGGCCTCCTCGGCGGGGCCGAAGTCTTCGCCGACAACGGCGATGACGCGCACGTCAGTAAAGTAGCTTGCTGCCAGGGAGAAGTATGTGGCGGCGCCGCCGAGGCAGCGATCGCGCTTGCCCGCGGGGGTTTCAATGGAGTCGAAGGCAACGCTGCCTACAACGGTAATCGCCATGTTTCTGCCTTTCTGAGTCGAATCAAAAAAAGAATATTGGAGCGCTGTCGAGCTACCAGCCGAGATATTTTCCGAACAAGAGGCCGAGCTTTTCGCGGGCGGCTGCCGGAATGGCATCCGGCTGCGTAAGCACGGCGTAGCGCGCGGCGGAGGCGCAGGCACAGGTTCGTGCGGTGGGCATGGCGGCTACTGCAGCCTTAACGACCTTGGCGGCATTGTCGGCGTTTTTGTGGAGTACGGCGACGATCTCCTCGATGGTGACGGCGTCGTGGCCTTCGCGCCAGCAGTCGTAGTCGGTGACCATGGCGACGGTGGCATAGCAGATTTCAGCTTCGCGGGCGAGCTTGGCCTCCTGCAGGTTGGTCATGCCGATGACGTCGGCGCCCCAGCTGCGGTAGAGATTGGACTCAGCCTTGGTGGAGAACTGCGGGCCTTCCATGCAGACGTAGGTTCCGCCGAGCTTGCCGACGACGCCGGCGGTTGCGCAGGCCGCGGCTGCGGTCTTTGCCACGGTGGCGCAGACGGGATCACCGAAGGCGACATGGCCAACGACACCCTCACCGAAGAAGGTGGAGACGCGATGGAAGGTGCGATCGATGAACTGGTCGGGCACGACGAAGTCCGTGGGCTTGTGCTCTTCCTTGAGCGAGCCGACGGCCGAGACGGAGAGGATGCGCTCGACACCGAGCTTTTTGAAGGCATAGATATTGGCGCGGAAGTTGAGCTCAGAGGGCAGGGTACGATGTCCGCGCCCGTGGCGGGCCAGGAAAGCGACTTTGCGTCCTTCCAACTCGCCGAGTACGAATGCGTCCGAGGGATCGCCGAAAGGGGTTTCGACGCGCTCTTCGCGCACGTTGGTGAAGCCGGGCATGGAGTAGAGTCCGCTGCCGCCGATGATGCCGATTTCTGCCTGAGCCAAGGGCTGCTCCTTTAGTCCTGGATGGGCCGTAGGTTCGGCCCAAGTGCCGGAGTACTGCAAACACTTCAGTATAAAGGGTGGCTTGTCGGCCGGGCGGGACAGCAATCCGCGGTTACTGCCTGGGAACGACGAGTATGGTGATGGATTGTGCCGGGAAGGTTGCGGTGACGGTACTGTTGCTGTTGCCTGTTGAGGGCGGGTTCACGGTCAAATCGGGTTGCGGCGCAATGGCGGAAAGGTTCGCATTGCTGTAAAGGAAGATCTTGGCTGGACCATTCGGGGTCATGTTGGCGAGCGACAGCATGGATGTGAGGTCGCCGTAGGTTTTGTTGATGACGACGACGGTGACGGCATTGTCCTTGGTGCGCAGGGCGCCGTAGACGGAGAGCTTGCCCTGGTCTGCGCTGGCCGATGCCAGGGCCATGTCGCCAAACAGCGAATTAGCGCCGTCGTAGTTGCGATAGACCTCGAAGGCGATGAGCCCGGGGAGTTGTGTGGTGGGATCGGGCGCGCCCCACAGCGTGCCAAGGTCAAGCCCCTCGCGGCCGAAGATGCCGAGAATGTCAGCCTGAGCAAGTGCGCCGTTGATGGACTCAAGTCCGCCCCAGTTGTATTCGGTGATGGCGAGCTTGGTGCCGGGGTAATCCGTGCTCACCCAATGGTGCATCATGGGGATGATTTGCGGGGCTTGCGCCGGCGGGGAACAGTTTGTGGTGTAATTCGCGTCTGTGACGTAGTTGGGCTGCGGGAAGTTGGGATCGGTATACGTGGGATCCCAGAAGACGCGAGTGGAATTCAGTCGAGTCTGCTGCACGGTGGTGTCGCCCGCGATGGAGAAGGCGAGATTGTTCGGAGCGAAGTAGGTGTGCAGGTCGAGGTAGTCGAGGAGGCGTACGTTGCTCTTTGCGGATGTAGCGGCAAACTGCTGCAGATAGTACTCAAGGAGCGGGATGCCGCCGTGGGCGGAGCGATCGAGGGGATTGCCCCATGGCTGGTAGCAGGGACCGGAGCCCCAGCCGGATTCTACGTCTTTCTTGGAGTAGAAGTAGTTCCACCAGTAGTCCATAACGGGACCGCTGACCTCCGCAGTGGGATCGGATGCCTTGATGGCCTGAGCCGCTGCGATGCCGTTGTTGGTGACTTCGTCATAGGTGAAGGGAACGGGATGGACGTCGCGGTGGACAGC
Source organism: Acidobacteriota bacterium (assembly GCA_021781495.1). Lineage (GTDB taxonomy): Bacteria > Acidobacteriota > Terriglobia > Terriglobales > Acidobacteriaceae > Telmatobacter. The sequence continues at coordinate 3,508 of JAJXWS010000072.1, forward strand.
GTCCCACCAGCTTGGTTCGTTGTCGAGGTCATAGATTGCGACACCGCCATTGGCCGCATTGCCGAACTTGCTGACGAGGTAGGAGACCCACTGCCCGGTCCATGAGGCATCGACGGTCTGGCTGGTGACGGTGGGGTCATTGCCGGTGATGGGGGTCTTGTCAGGATTTTCCCCGTCGCCGCAGGCTCCGCTGTAGGGGTCAAAGGCGAGTTGGTTGGGGTAGGTTGATTTGGGAAAGCTGCAGGATGTGCCATCCTTTGCCACCCAGCCGAGAACGGGCACGGTGCCGACGGTTTTAGCGCCGATGGACTGGTCGGAGAGAACCTGCGCGTTGAAGCCGCTTGTATCCTGCTGGCCGGTACCGACAACGTGATTCTCGAAGTACCAGTCACTGGCGGAGTTGGTGACGTCGAGCTTGTAGTTGTAGCGGGAGGTTGCGTTTCCGCCCCAGCGATCGACGGAGATATTGGCGGCTTTAGCGGCACTTTGGTTTAGTTGGAAGAAGTTCATGCCGTAGATGAGGGGATTGATGGCATGGGTCTGGTTGCCCGCGTCGACGGTGAGCGAAGGGCCAGTGGAGGCTGCGGGTGCCGTGAGCGTAACGGTGACGCTGCCGGAGACGGAGTTGTCCTGATTGCTGGTGGCTGTGACGGTGACAGCAGTTGGCGCAGGATAGGGAGTGGTGTAAATGCCGGTGGAGGAAATGTCTCCTGGGCTGAGTGAGCTGCCCGCTGCCGTGACGGACCAGGTGACGGAGTTATTGGTGACGCTGGGGCCTGAGACCGTTGCGGAAAACTGCAGCGTGGTACCGATGATGGCTGTTGCTGGATTGGGCGAAACTGTCACCGAGGTGACGGCGGAGGGCGCACTATAGTTTGCCGACACGGTGGCGCTGGAATTCATGGTCACGGAACAGGTGGTGCTGTTTGTTGAGGAGCATCCGGACCAGGAGGAGAACTTGTTGCTCCCGGAGGAGGCGGGCGCGGTGAGCGTGACCGTGGTGCCTGCGTTGTAAGTGCGTGTGAAGCGGGTGGAACCGCCGGCGGCACCGGAGTTATCCGCAGGTGCGACGGTTATGGCAACGCCGCTGGAAGGGTTCGACGAGTTGACCGTGAGTACGTAAGTGGCGGGAGCGCTTGAAGCAGAGCCGCCGCCGCAGGCCGCGAGCAGGAGACTGGAGGCTGTCGCGAGGCAAAGAGCAAGGATGGTGCGCGGCTGCGCTGGATGATGGCTGGCACACAGAACCGGATAGGTACGCGCGATAACTCGATTTATCACGGGGTCTCCGGAAATGTGAATTTGATCGCCGCCATTTTACACCGCGTCGGCGGACGTGTGCACAGGCTTGCGTCAAACTGCTGCAGATGCAAGTTGCATCGGCCTTGCTGCAGGAGATTGCCGGACAGCCCAGCCGGCGAGCAGCAGGCTGGGCGCGAGGGCCGGAGCGGCTTCTCCCAGGCTGCCGAGCGTGGTGTGCTGGATTTGCTGGTCAGGCTGGGCGGCACGCGAGACGATGGCGCAGGGAAGATCGGCCGGGAGGCCCTCCTGCATCCACTGCAGGGCGAGCATGTTCAGGTCGCGACCGGGCATGTAGACAACGCGGGTGGCGTCTTCCGTGTGGGGAAGCAAGGCATAGTTGTGCGACTGGGCGTGGTGGCCGGTGGAGAAGATGACGTTGGATGCCGCATTGCGACTGGTGAGCGAGCAGCCCACCGCCGCTGCAGCGGCAAATGCGGCCGTGATGCCGGGAACCACTTCGTATGGAATGCCAGCCTCGGCTAGAGCCGCAATCTCTTCTGAGGCGCGGCCAAAGATGAGCGGGTCACCGCTCTTGAGGCGCACGACGCCGCGATTGTTGCGGGCGTGGTCCACCATGAGCGCGTGAATCTCTTCCTGCGTGATGTTCTTTACGCCGCAGCGCTTGCCCACGTTGACGACGTGCGCCGATGGCGGGGCGAGCGCGAGGATTGCGGGCGGAACAAGATCGTCGTGCAGCACAACGTCTGCGGACTGAAGGACACGCATGGCGCGCACGGTGAGCAGGTCGGGGTCTCCGGGACCTGCGCCTACGAGGTAGACCTTGCCGCGCGCATCCGGAGATAGCGAGGCGAGTGCCTGGTGCGCCAACTGGCGCGACGGGCAGGTGGCGGAGTCGCACACGGGGCGCTGCGCAAGCTGATGCAGCAACGCTTTGCGCTCTTCGCCGCGAGGATGTGTGGCGAGGACTTCGCGGCGGAGGCCGCCGAGACTCTGCAGCCATGAGCCGAGATCCGCGGGCAACTGCTCGTCGATTTCACGACGCAGACGCTGGGCCAGCGCGGGACTTTCTCCGGCGGTAGAGATGGCGACCTGCAGAGCGCCGCGCGTGACCACGGAGCCAAAGAAGAAGTCGCAATTGGGAATGTCGTCAACGCTGTTGCAGAGGATGTTGCGCTGGAGTGCGCCTTGATAGACGGCGGTGTTGACGGCAGCTGAGTCAGTTGCCGCGATGACGACGAAGTTGCCATCGAGGTCAGCGGGCTCGAATGGGCGCTGAATCCACTCGAGTTTCCCCTCGGCGGCAAGCTGCTGAACCTCAGGCCGCGCCTGAGGCGCTACCACGCGCAGGCGCAGGCCGGTTTTGAGCAGGCTGCCAATCTTGTCCAGGGCAACCGTACCCGCGCCCACCAGCAGGCCGGGACGACCGTCGAGTTTGAGAAAGATTGGCAGCAGGCTCATGGTGGTCTCCTTAATCGGCTACGCCGTGGGGAACACGGCCGGTGGGAAGGTCGCGCTCAACGGCTGCCAGCACTTCTCCTGCGAGGAAGCCGCGAAGCTCGTCGTTGCTATGGCGCTGGAGCCAGGCGCGCAGGTTCTCGTTGTGCGTGCGCGTGCCCATGTACTGGCGCAGAAGGCGCTCGATAGCCTCTGGCACCAGCGGAGCGGGGCAGCGATAGCCGACGGGGCGCGAGATGCCTGCATGCTGGCCGAGGGCACCGCCGAGCGAGAAGTAATAGGCATCGGTGAGCTTGCCATCGTGCTTGATCTTCTTGCCCTCCATGCCGATGTCGGCGATCCAGTGCTGGCCGCAGCCGTTGGGGCATCCGGTGACGTGGAGACGAAGCTGCTGATCGAACTGCGGCAGGCGCTCATCCAACTCGTCAACGAGCCACTTGGTGAAGCCCTTGGTCTCAGTAATCGCCAGTTTGCAGAACTCGGTGCCGGTGCAGGCAATCGCGCCGCGGAAGAAGGGCGAGCCTTCGACGTAGAGGCCAATCTGCCCCAGCTCTTTGGCCAGCTCGACGGTCTTGCGGTAGGGAACGTCGATGAAGACGAGATTCTGCGTGATGGTGGCGCGCAACTGGCCGCTGCCAAAGCGCTCGGCGAGCTCTGCGGCTGCTTCCAACTGCTCGCCGGTGATGCGTCCGCGCAACACGGAGGCGCCCACGTAGCTGAGGCCGGGCTGGCGCTGCGGATGGATGCCGACGTGATCGCGATAGAGATCGTTGGGCAACTCTTCCGGCACGCCGGGTTGCAGGGCGAAGCCGAGGCGCGACTGCAGTTCATCGAGGAATCGGTCGGGTGTCCAACCCTCTTTCATGAACAGATACTTGAGGCGGGCGCGGTCGCGGCTTTCGCGCAGGACCTGCTGGTCGCGGAAGAGCTCTGCCACGGCGCGCACGGTCTGGAGAGCCTGATCCTGGCGGATGAAGGCGTTCAGGGGCACGGCCAGGTGCGGCTCATTGGAGAGACCGCCCCCGACGCGCAGGGCGTATCCAAGCTCGCCGTTGTTCGATACGGGGCTGAGAGCGATGTCATTGATCTCGGGGTAATTGCACCAGGAAGGGCAGCCTGAGATGGAGATCTTGAACTTGCGCGGCAGGTTGTAGAACTCGGGGTTGGCCGAGAGCAGGCGCGAAACCTCCACCGCGAGCGGCGAAGCGTCAAACAGCTCATCGGCGGCAACGCCGGCCAGAGGGCAACCGGTGACGTTGCGCACCACGTCTCCGCAGGCGCCCTTGGGCGAGAGCCCGATGGCGCTGAGCGTGTCGATCACCTCAGGCAGAGAATCGATGGTGAGCCAATGCAACTGGATGTTCTGGCGAACCGTGATATCTGCCAGATTGCGCGCATGTTTGCGGACAAGACCGCCGATGGTGCGCAGCTGGCTGGACGAAATGATGCCGTTGGGAATGCCGATGCGCATCATGAAGTAGTCGGAAACCAGGCCTTCGCCACCCTTGCCGCCGGTGGCGCCAACTCCGTCGCCCTGGGTGTAGACTCCCCACCACTTGAAGTAGGTGGCGGCCCACTCGGGCGATACGCTGGAGCGTCCGGAACGGGCAAAGGCGCGAATTTCATCGAGCGCCTCCCACGGATTTTTCTCGCGCTTCAATCGTTCAGCCTTTTGGGCTTTGGTCTCTTTTACTGGAACAGCGTGGTCCATTTTTTCCTCTCTGGCAGAAACAGAACGCCCGCGGCAGCTATGGCTGCATCGCGGGCGTTCAGAAACCTCGGAATACGATCAGTCTTTCAGACCCAGGTCACCTGTGCGCGCGAAGCGGCGAACAGTGGCGACAACAGGGACGAAATTCCATGTGTCCATATTCTCAATAGCTGCGGGAAAATGCAACCATTCTTTTTCTGCACGGGTGATTGCGGTTTTCCTGTCTGCGGCCGATGAGCGAGCCGATCTTCCTTGTTTCCAGCGCGCTAGCGATGCGGGATTGTGGGGTGGAAGTGGCCAAGAATTTGGACAAAGACGGAGCAGGCGCGAATGCGAATGCTGCGTGTGCCGCACATCACTGAGCTGTTTTAGCAACGGCGGTATAGACGGAGTATCGAAAACCGGGCTCCCTGGCTGCCCCAGGCAGGCGAGGTGAGAACCATGCGCAGCGAATCGACAACCAGCCGGCGAGGCTTTTTGAGCAGTTGCCTGGCGGGTGCGGTAGGACTTGCCGCTGGCGGGCAAACATTTGCGTGTCGCGGCGCGGAGCCAATCCGCGCGCACGGAAGATCCCGGGTCGTTGTTGTGCGGGATGCCAGGTTGCGCGAGCCGGTTACGGGGCAGAATCCACCGACGGAGGATGCGCCGGTGGATTCTGTCCGAATGCAGCAATTGCTGGATCGCGCACTGGAAGCTCTGTGGGGAGACGCGGACCGGGCCAGAAACTGGAACGGGGTAGTGCGTCCGGGACAACTGGTTGGCATCAAAGTGAACACGCTGGCGGGGCGTAGGCTCTCCAGCAATGTGCTGCTGGTGGACGCGATCTGCAGGCGGCTGCAGGATGCTGGCATCCGTCTGCAGGACATCGTGGTGTGGGATCGCGACACGCGGGAACTGGAGCGTGCCGGGTTCCACATGCAAATGGGCGGAAGACAGGTGCAGTGCTTTGGAACGGATCGCGCGGGCTATGAAGAGAGTCTGGCCGCGTTTGGAGAGGTGGGCAGCAGGCTTTCCAGGATTCTGACGCAGCGCTGCGATGTGCTGATCAATGTTCCGGTGCTGAAGGATCATGATGGGGCTGGTGTTTCTGTTGCGTTGAAGAATATGTACGGCGTGATTCACAACCCCAACAAGTACCATCCCAACGGCTGCAACCCGTACATTGCGGATGTGAATGCGCTGCCGCAGATTCGCGCGAAGATGCGGCTGACGATTTGCGATGCGACAACGGGCTGCTATCACGGCGGCCCAAGCTACAAGCCTGAGTTTGCGTGGAATGAGAACGCACTGATCGCCTCACAGGACCCGGTTGCGCTGGACTACACGGCCTGGAGGCGGATTGAGCGCAAGCGAGCGGAGATGGGGTTGAAGACGCTGGAAGCGGAAGGCAGGGCGCCACACTATATTGCCACGGCAGCGGATGCGGCACACCGGTTGGGGACGACCGATCCGATGCGCATGGATGTTGTGGAGATGCAGGTGGCGTGACGGGAGGTGCATGATGCTCTTCGATTGCTCCTTACAACTGAACCGGCGGTCGTTTCTGTTAAGTGCCGCATCTGCGGGCGCCACGGGAAGCCTGTCTCTGCTGGCTTTGCCGCTGGAGGCGATGCCGGTTATGGAGACATCGCAGGCGCAGGAGGAAGCGCAGTTCACCGTAGAGGCACGGTTTTACGAGAAGCTGGCGAACAGGAAGATACGGTGCAAGCTGTGTCCGCGCGAGTGCAACGTGGGAGACCGGGAGCGCGGGTACTGCGGCGTTCGCGAGAATCGTGGCGGAACATACTACACGCTTGTGCATTCGCGGGTGTGCGCACTGAATATTGATCCGGTGGAGAAGAAGCCGCTCTTCCATTATTTGCCGGGAACCAGCGCATTCTCAGTGGCTACGGTGGGTTGCAATGTGAACTGCAAGTTCTGCCAGAACTGGGACATCTCGCAGTCGCGTCCGGAGCAGGTGCCTGCGAGATATCTTCCGCCGAAGCGGGCCGCCGAGATGGCGCTGCAGAACCATTGTCCAACGATTGCCTTCACCTACAGCGAGCCGGTTGTATTCATCGAGTACGTGATGGATACATCGGATGCGGCGCATGAAGCGGGGATCCGCACAATTGTTGTGTCCAATGGTTACATCCAGGAGAAGCCACTGCGGGAAGCGTACGGAAAGATGGATGCGGTGAAGATTGACCTGAAGGCGTTCACCGAATCGTATTACCAGAAGGTGGTCACCGGCGATCTGAAACCAGTGTTGGACACACTGGTGACTTTGCGGAAGATGGGCAAGTGGACGGAGATTGTGTATCTGGTGGCTCCGACACTGAATGACGGTGATGCTGAATTTCGCGGCGCCGCCAAGTGGGTGAAAGAGAATCTTGGAGAAGAGGTTCCGCTGCACTTCACACAATTTCACCCGGACTACTTGCTGAAGAATCTGCCCATCACGCCGATTGCGACGCTGGAACGTGCGCGCGCGATTGCGACGGCAGAGGGACTGCACTATGTGTACATTGGCAATGTGCCGGGGCACCCCGCGGAGAATACGTATTGCCCGAAGTGCGGAAAACTACTGGTGCAGCGGCTCGGATTTGAGATTCGCCAGATGTCGATTCAGCATGGAAAGTGCGGATTCTGCGGACACGCGATACCCGGGGTGTGGAGCGCTTGAGTGCGCTACGGGTAAGATGCTATGCGCTGAATAGAACAGCGCGATGAATGACCGCTAAGGATTGGACGCGGCCACCGCCGGGAGGCGGAGAGCGGATATGCGTTGGGGAATGTGGATCAGGGGGTGTCTGATGGCAGCATCAATCTTCCACCTCGCGACAAGTGCGTCGCAAAGTTCTGCGGAACCTGCGCAGCAAAAGATTCGCCCTGCCGGGGTTGCGGGAAGCTTTTATCCTGCGGATCCCCTGAAGCTTGCATCGATGATCGACGGCATGCTGGCGCAGGCTCATCCGCCTGCGATACAAGGACACGTTCTGGCAGTCGTTGCGCCGCACGCGGGATATCCGTATTCGGGTCCGGTTGCCGCGTATAGTTACAGCCTTTTAAAAGGCCGCAAGTTTGCGCGGGTTGTGGTGATCGCGCCTTCGCACTACGAGGCGTTTCGATTCAGCTCAGTGTATGACGGGGATGGGTATGCAACTCCGCTGGGCACGATTCCGGTGGACAAGGCGTTTGCGCAGAAACTGGCGAAGATGAGTGGAGATATTCGGCTTTCCGAGATTGGCCATGCAGCAATCCCAGGAAGGGCGGAGCATGCGCTGGAGGTGCAGCTGCCGTGGCTTCAGCGCACGGTGGGGGATTTCAGCCTTGTGCCGATTATTATGGGCGATCAAAGCTACGCAAGCAGTCGGGCGCTTGGGCTTGCACTGGCGAAGTTGATTCAGGATGAGAAGACAGGACACGCGAAGAAGAATACTGCGGAGAGTACAGAAGACACGCTGATTGTGGCGAGCTCTGACCTATCGCACTATCACCCTTACGATGAAGCAACACAGATGGACCACAGGACTTTAGATGCGCTGCAGGCCTGGGATTATGTGAATATGTCACGTAACTTCGACGCCCGCATCTGGGAGGCATGTGGTGGAGGACCTATTATTGCCGCCGTGATTGCGGCCGAGCGTCTGGGTGCAGATCAGGCGAAGTTGCTGCGGTATGCCAATTCCGGTGATACGTCCGGTGATAGATCGCGTGTGGTGGGTTATGGCGCCGTTGCTCTGGTCAAGACCCAGGAACAGCCGGGCGTGGAAGAGCCATTCTCGCTGAATCTACAGGAGCGAGAGCAACTGCTGAACCTGGCGCGGAAATCTGTGGAGAGTGCCGTTGTTCAGCACGAATCGTATGAGCCTTCTGGAATCACCGAAAACTCTCTGAAGCAGGAGCGGGGTGCGTTTGTCACTCTTCGGGAAGCAGGATCCTTGCGCGGTTGTATCGGATACACATCTGCGGTGAAGCCTTTGTATCTGACGGTGCGCGATGCCGCGATGCTGGCTGCTCTGAGCGATCCAAGGTTCCGGCCTGTCTCAGCGCAGGAACTGCCCCTTCTGCAGTATGAGATATCGGTGTTATCGCCGCTGCGTCGCGTGCAGGATGTGAAGCAGATTCGCGTAGGGCTGCATGGGCTGCTCATCAAAAATACAGGACGAGAAGGGCTGCTGCTGCCGCAGGTCGCGACTGAGCAGCATTGGGATCGCACCACTTTTCTGGAGCAGACGTGCGAAAAGGCAGGCATGGCGCACGATTGCTGGAAAGAGGCTGGTACCGACATCTTTGTGTTTACGGCAGTAGTGTTCGGCGATCATCCCGCTAGTGCTGCGCAATGAGCTTTGCTTGATGTGCCGCGTAGAATGCCAGAAGCGCTGGGGCCACGTTGGCGAAGGAGGTGAGCCAGGCGGTTGTCCAAAGTCCGAATACAGGAATCAAAAATGCAGCGAGAAGCAGCGCGCCCAGTGCGCCGCCTGCGAGATCGAGTGCGTATAAGGCACCAACGCCGGGATGAGCTTCGCGCGTGCGAACGCAAATGGCAGCGAGGACGGAAAACTGATATCCCCCGGGGATGCCAGTTGCCAGCGCCAGTGCTGGGAATAATGCCTGAGAAATCCATTGCGTGCTGATGGGGCCGGCGTGGCGGAGCGTTGCGCTGGCGACGAGCAGGACCAGCGGAGAACTAAGAGCCAATATTCCTTGATTGATTCCAGCCAGCTGCGATGCGGACCAATGCGATGCTGTGCGCCGGTTTGCCATTCCGAGATACGTGCCAACAGCGATGCCGGCCATAAACATGCCGATCAGAATTGCAAGCTGGTGGTAGAGATATCCGTAGATGGCCTGAAAGGTGAGCAGCAGCGACATTTGCAAGGACATCAGCGTGAAGCCTGTAGTAGCCATGGACCAAAGCGCGGACGCGCGTTGGAGTTTCTGCGGTCGAGCCAGAAGCAGCAGGCCAGCGCATGAGAGCGCTGAGAGCAAGAGCACGCCGATGAACAAAGAAGAGGCAGGGATGACGGCGGCCCTTTTCAGAAATTCTGCAAAGCCTGACTTGAACTGCCGGTTCCACAGCACAATGCCAAAGTAATAGGCAACAGGACGAAGATCGTGATTGACCGGTGTGTCCGGGCGCGCGCGCAGCAGCTGTTCGATCCGCGACATGCGGTCAGGACTCATTCGATAGGGCAGGAAGTATTCTCGAACGTACTGCGTGTTGAGTTTTCTTTCCTGCAGCCGCGATATCAAAAGCTCCGGACTCTCCGTCAGCGCTGTTGACTCACTCGCGGCGAACAGATGCAACGGATTGCCCGGCAAGATGGCGATGTGCGGGAATACCTGTTCGATCGTGTGGTGAATACAACGGAGAAAATCGGCAAGGTCGGGATTGACGAAATCCTCTGAAGACTGCAATTGCAGCGCTAAAACACCATTATGCGCCAGGCGTTTCTTGGCTAACTGGAAAAACTCCTTGGTATAAAAGCGATTCATCTGTGCGGTTTGAGGGTCGGGAAGGCAGAGAATGATCTCATCAAAGAGGTCTTGCGTTGCAATCAGAAAATGCCGGCCGTCCACATAGTGGACATGCACTCTAGGGTCTGAAAAATCGCGCGCGTCACCGGGGGGAGCGTATTTCAGAAAGAGGGAAAGGATTGTCGGATCGAGTTCGACATAATCGAGTCTCTGTAAAGATGCATATTTCAGCGCTTCACTGACGCTGCCGGATGCCCCTCCGCCGATGAGCAGAACGCGTTTGGGAAAGGGATGTTGCAGCATGGCGTAGTGCACATTTTCTTCTGCGGAAGCTCTGTCGGGAATGTTAGCAATCGGGCTTCCGTTGTCGTAGATGGTGCGCATGGTGTTGGATTCGACGACGGTGAGCTTGCCATAGATAGAGTCTCGAATATCGAGTATTTGAAAGCCGCTCCAGAGCTGCTGCTGCGCCGTATGCTGCAATTGAGGGCCGAGGATGATGAGAACCGGTATGGCCAGGACAGCTTCAACAAGAGCAAGAACGGCTATGCCCTTCGTGCGAAGTCTGGCGACGAGGCTGACCGCAATGAGCAGGTTGAGCAGGAATATCTGAAATGCGATCTGAAAGGAGTTGCAATAGCGAAGCAGCAATGTACTCGCGACGATTCCGCCCAGCGCCGAGCCAAGCGCATCCAGCAGGTAAGCGGAACTGGCAGCGACCTGTCCTGTAGTCTCGTAGGAGCTTTCGTAGAAGAGAACGGCGAGGACGAATAACGCTCCGGAGCTAACGCAGAAGATGCTGAGATCGAACAGGGAGACGGCAAGCACAAATGTGGGACTGAGCAACTCGCCGGGGATGGATTGCCAGTGCGCTCTGGCCATGTATGGTATCCAGATTGCGACGGGGAGGATGGCTCCACATACGATTTCCAGAAATGCAATTCTGCGAATCAGGGGATGGCGTTGTTGCACCAGGCGGCTTGTGAGGAAGCTTCCGCAGGCCGACCAGACGAGCCAGGCCGCGAGCATGATGCCCACGGATAGTTCGTTGCCCTGGAAGATGACCATGAGCTCGCGCAGGAGCACAATTTGTCCTACGATCGCACTGAATCCGGCTACAACCACGACCGTTCTGGCGGTGAGATAAGGTTGCCGATGGAAAGGCGCGATGCTGTCGTGCACATGCATAGCCATTTGGCGCCGCAGTTTTGCTGGGTCTGACCAGCGACGATTGCGGTACACGAGAGTATAGGCCAAAGTGAGAAGCAGGGCTATGGCACTGCCGGCTTGCGGGAGCACATGCAGTTCCCAAAAAACATTCCGGAAGATGCCAAAGGATTGCTCAAGTGGCTAGGGGTGAATAGTATGGCATTGACTGTCGGACGGTACTGCGACAGTACTGGAAGTCTTTGGTTTCTCAGCGAGTCAGTCTTTCATTCGCTTTTTGAGTACGGCTGCATGAATTGAACGGGTTTCCGTGGGGAGGTTTTGCGTGGCTATTGTGAATGCTCTGCGCACGGCGCGGCGAGTACGGACAGGGCAATCCCTTCGAGTGCTGTTTATTCTGATTGGTGTTTGTCTCGGCACAGCACCTTCTTACGGGGCTGAGGATCCAGGCGATACCGCCATCGCTGAACAGCATGGCGCGTCATTCGAGATTCGTACCGACGCCATCGGAGTGACTTGGCAGGTTAAAGACGGCAAGCTCACTGGCGTGGTCGTGACAGACAGGCTGCATCAGCGGAAATTGGAGATTGAAGCGCCGTTCGCCATCGAATTAAAAGATGGCGTACGTTACGACGCGAGGAATCTGGTTGTAAGTGGACCCCCGACGCAAACGAGGGTCAGGCGGGAGGCGAAGGCATCGCGGCTTGCGGACAGAATCGACGGGCAGCAGTTTGATCTTCCGTTGGAGACACAGGATCACAGCTTGCGCGCTGTCTGGTCGGTCACACTGCGCGATGGCGCATCCTATCTTCGACAGACGCTTACTGTGACAGCGGTTGATCGGGATATTCCAATCAAGCGAATCACCCTTATCGACCTGGCACTAAACGATGCTTTGGTGCGTGGATCGGTAACCGGATCACCTATTGTGGCGGGCGACTGGTTTCTTGGCCTGGAGAATCCTCTTTCGCAGAGCGATGCAAAAGATGGCCATGCCGCTGCATGGGTCGATCGCAATCTGCCGCTTCGGGCCGGGCAATCCATCACGTACTCCTCTGTGATCGGCGTGGCGCACAACGGACAGATGCGGAGAGACTTTCTTGCTTACCTTGAGCGAGAGCGCGCGCATCCGTACCGCACTTTTCTGCATTACAACTCATGGTATGACCTTGGATATTTCACTCCGTACGACGAGAAGGAAGCACTGGAGCGCGTACGGTCGTTTGGCCTTGAGTTGGCAAAGAAGCGCAACGTCAAGATCGACTCATTTCTCTTCGACGACGGATGGGACAATCATCAATCCCTGTGGAAGTTTAATCGTGGATTTCCGGAGGGATTCGAGAACGTGAAGACGGCTGCCGAGCAATTTGGAGCAGAACCGGGCGTATGGATGTCGCCCTGGGGTGGCTACTCAAAGCCGAAAGAAGAGCGCATTGCGTATGGCCGAACGGCGGGGTACGAGATTGTTGCAGACGGCTATGCGCTGTCGGGACCGAAGTACTATGCCGCATTTCGCGATGTTTGCAGAAATATGATGCAGCAATACGGAGTGAACCAGTTCAAGTTTGATGGAACCGGGAACGCAAACACGGTCTTCCCAGGAAGCCGTTTTGACAGCGACTTTGCAGCGGCAATTCATTTGATTGGTGAACTGCGGGCGATGAAGCCGGATGTATACGTCAATCTGACCACAGGGACATGGCCATCTCCTTTTTGGCTGCTGGATGTGGACTCAATCTGGCGAGGCGGAGAGGATGACTCGACGGCAGGCGAAGGGACCTATCGTGAGCGATGGATCACGTATCGGGACGCTGAGACCTATCACAACATCGTGAAGAGGGCGCCTCTGTTTCCTCTGAACTCGCTGATGCTGCACGGCATGATTTATGCGCAATATCACAAGGAACTGAATCGCGACCCGGGCGATGATTTTCGCAACGAGATACGATCCTACTTTGGAACGGGGACACAACTGCAGGAGATGTACATTACACCATCCCTGCTGAGCGAGAAGAACTGGGATGATCTTGCAGAGGCGGCGAACTGGTCGCGGGCAAATGCGGATGTGTTGCGGGATACGCATTGGACTGGCGGAGATCCAGCCAAACTGGAAGTTTACGGTTGGGCAGCATGGTCGCCGAGGAAAGGAATTCTTGTGTTGCGCAATCCAAGCGGTCAGCAGAAGTCAATTTCGATCAAGTTGCAGGATGTGTTTGAATTGCCTGCTGGTGCTGCGCAGAGCTACATTGCCAGGAGTCCCTGGAAGAGCGATGCTGAGAAAGCGCCAATCCGCCTGAGTGCGCGGCAGCCAAAGGACATTCTTCTGCAGCCATTTGAGGTGCTCACGCTGGACGTAACACCCGGGCGTTGATGGGACGCTACGATGCACGATGATCCTCTAACTCTTCTGGTTCTGGCTGCCGGCATGGGAAGCCGCTACGGTGGATTGAAGCAGGTAGATCCCGTGGGCCCCGGCGACGAAACTGTGCTCGATTACTCGATCTACGACGCGATTCGCGCTGGATTCAGCAAGGTCGTGTTCGTAATTCGGAAGGATATCGAGCCGATGTTCGTGGAGCGCTTCGGCACGCGCATCGAGCGGCATGTCGAAGTGCAATACGTCTTTCAGGAACTCGGTTCCATACCGGCGGGGTTTGAAGTGCCGCCTGGCCGCACCAAACCTTGGGGAACATGCCATGCTCTTTTGATGGCGGATGGCGCTGTCCATGGAAACTTTGCAGTGATCAATGCCGATGACTTTTACGGCAGAAATAGCTATCGCGTGCTCGCGCGGCATCTGCAGTCGAGCAGCGAGGACTACGCCATGGTTGGGTTTCCACTGCTTCGAACTTTGTCGGAGTTTGGTGGAGTATCGCGTGGCGTCTGTGAGATTGGAACGGATGGATTCCTGCGGCATATCGCTGAGGTGACGCGCATCGAACGCGCCGGAAGCGCTGCCAAGTATACGGATGACTCAGGCCGCGAGCACGCGCTGAATAGCAATTCGATTGTTTCCATGAATATGTGGGGATTTACTCCGAAGATATTTCTTCAGGTGAGAGAGCATTTTCGAGAGTTCCTTTTGCAGGAAGGGATGAATCTTAAATCCGAATGCTATCTGCCGAGCGTTATTCAAGACTTGATTCATGCGAAGGAAGCGCGTGTGCGTGTGTTGCAGACGCAAGAAGGCTGGTTTGGTATCACATATCGAGAAGACCGCGCGCGCGTAACAGAAAGTATTAGAGCATTGATTTCGGCAGGTGCGTATCCTGAGTGCTTATGGACATAGACAAACAGGCGTTGGTGGACAGCGCGGCTCGGCATTTTGATGTCAGCGGGGTATACCGTGGCGCAATTCCTTATGGAAGCGGCCATATCAACGATACCTACAAGGCAGTCTATGAAGGGCCGGAGCGGCAGATTCACGTAATTCTGCAGCGCATCAACCATCAAATCTTCAGGGATCCGGTTGCTTTGATGAACAACATTCAGCGCGTTACAGCGCACGTGGCAGCACAGGTGAAGATGGAGCCGGATAGTGCCAGAAGATCGCTGACGCTGATTCCAGCGCAGGATGGGCAGGCATGGCATCTGGATGCGCACGGAAATTACTGGCGAGCTTATTACTTTATTCCGAATGCGCGAACGTATGACACTGTGGAGTCAGCGAAGCAGGCATATGAGGCGGCCAGGACCTTTGGGAAGTTCCAGAAATATTTGGCAAGTCTGCCAGCGCCGCGGTTGCATGATACGATTCCTGATTTTCACAACACGCCCAGGCGCCTGCGCGCTCTGAAGGATGCAACTCGTGCGGACGCCGTGGGAAGAGCAGGCATCGCAACCGCAGAGATTGCGTTTGTTGATGCCCGCGAAGGCATGGCCAGCGCTCTGCTGGATGCAGGACTCCCTGAGCGCGTTACGCATAATGACACCAAGATTAATAACGTCATGATGGATGAAGTAAGCGGCGAGGGGTTGTGTGTCATCGATCTCGATACAGTTATGCCCGGACTGGCGCCGTATGATTTTGGTGATCTGGTGCGAACGGCAACAAGCCATGCACAAGAAGATGAATTGGATTTATCGAAAGTATCCATGCAACTCCCCATGTACGAAGCGTTGTTGCGAGGATATCTGAGTACAGCCGGGGAATTTCTGACATGGGAAGAGAAGCAATGTCTGGCACTGGCGGGGAAGCTGATTACGTTTGAGATCGGGGTTCGATTCCTGACCGACTATCTGGCGGGTGATTTGTACTTCAAGGTACATCGGCCAGGGCAGAATCTCGATCGATGCAGAACCCAGTTCAGGCTTGTGGAGTCTATTGAACAACAAGAAGAGCGCATGCAGGATCTACTGTGGTCGATTGAGCAACATCCTTGAGCAAGTAATTCGTTGTGCAGTGGCCGGAAGAATGGTGTGCGCGATTGGAGTACTCTGGATTGAAGCAAAACTGCTGGATATCAGTGA
>JAJXWS010000073.1 GCA_021781495.1 Acidobacteriota bacterium
GCAGCTGACCTTTGACATGACGGCGCTGCGGCACCTGGAGTTTGAGCCGCCTGATTTTGTGCGGTTTCCGTGCCTGCGGCTGGCCTATGAGGCGGCGGAGAAGGGCGGCGCGCACTGCATTGCCCTGAACGCGGCGGACGAGGTGGCGGTGGAGGCGTTTCTGGAGCGGAAAATCCCGTTCATGGGAATCCCGCGTACAATTGAGAAGGTACTTGCAGCTACACCGGAGGCGCACCCCTCGACGATTTCCGAGGTGCTCGCGGCAGACCGCGAGGCGCGTCAAATGGCTTATACACTGCTGACTTAAGCCAGTGGAGTTGAGGCCCCGGGGCAAGGTGCAGTATCTGAGGTCGTGTTTCTGATCTATGCATGAATTTCTAGTATCCGCAGCCGCCTTTGTCGTTCTGGTCGGCATCATGGTCGTGGTTCACGAGTTTGGCCACTTTGCCGTTGCCAAGCTGTGCCGCGTCCGCGTTGAGGCGTTCTCAGTGGGCTTTGGGCCGCGCCTGTTTGGCGTGAAGTACGGCGACACGGACTACCGGGTTTGCCTGCTGCCGCTGGGCGGCTACGTGAAGATGACCGGCGAGAACCCCGGAGACGAGCAGCCGGCGAACGATCCGGGAGCGTTTTCGTCGCATCCCCGCTGGCAGCGGATGCTGATTGGCCTGGCCGGGCCGGTGGCCAACTTCATTCTGGCCTTTGTGCTGATGGCCTTCTACTTCGGCTGGATCAACGAGGTTCCGGCCTACGACGTAAAGACGACGACGATTGAGTGGGTGGTGCCGGGCTCCGCGGCGGAGCTGGCCGGCCTGCAGCCGGGCGACACGATTCAGCGCTTTGACTCCGACAACAACCCCGGCTGGGAGCAGGTGTTCGCGCGCATGTCGCTGGACCCCAACCAGACGGTGCCGGTGGTGGTGAACCGCGGCGGGCAGACGGTGCAGCTCTCCATGCATGTGCCGGCCACGCTGGGCGGAGATGACCTGGCCGGTATGCTGCCGCAGTACATGCCTGGGCCGATCGGCATCCAGAGCGTTTCGCCGGGAACTCCGGCGGACGCGGCGGGGCTGCGCGCGGGTGACTCGATTGTGTCTGTGGATGGGCACGCCTTCCACACGGTCAGCTCGCTGGTGTCGTACATGCAGTCGGGCGCGGGCAAGCCGCTTGCGCTGATGGTGCTGCGGGACGGCAAGACGGTGGGGCCGATTGTGGCCAAGCCGGCCAAGCTGGATACGGGCTGGAAGCTGGGCTTTGCCTCAGTGCCGATTCCGATTCGCTCTTCGCCATTGACGCTGGACAAGGCTGTTGCCCGGTCTGGCCAGTTCTGCCTGGATGGCTCCACGCTGATTGTGCAGATGCTGGAGCGGATTGCGACGCACCAGGTTTCCGCGCGTCAGCTTGCGGGCCCGGTGGGTATTGCGCAGATGGCCGGGCAGGCCGCGGAGATGAAGGGCTGGTATGCCAAGTTCTACCTGGCGGGCGAGATCAGCCTGAACCTGGGCATCCTGAACCTGCTGCCGTTCCCGATTCTGGACGGCGGGCTGATTCTGCTGCTGATCATCGAGAGCGCGATGCGCCAGGACATCAGCGTCAACGTGAAGGAGCGCATCTACCAGGCGGCCTTTGTGGTGCTGATGATGTTCTTTGCCTTCGTCATCTTTAACGACGTGACCAAGCTGCCCATCTTCTCGCACATGAAGCCTTGAGTCCTGTAACCATGAAAGAGTCAGACGGATGCCAGTGATCACCCACCAGGTGCGGGTTCGCTATGCGGAAACCGACCAGATGGGCATTGTGTACTATGCCAACTATCTGGTCTGGTTTGAGCTGGGCCGCGTGGAGCTGCTGCGCTCGCTGGGCCTGGCCTACAGCCAGCTTGAGACCGACCACGGCTGCATTTTGCCGGTGGTGGAGGCGACCTGCCGGTATCGCTCGCCTGCGCGCTACGACGACGAGATTCTGATTGAGACGCGGCCGTCGATGCTGCGCGGATCCGTGCTGAAGTTTGCCTATCGCATTCTGCGCAAAGGCGGGAACGGGGAGCAGCCGCAACTGCTGGCGGAGGGCGAAACGGTGCACGTGGTGTGCGATGCGGAACTGAACAAGAAGCTGCTGCCGGAGCACTACGCAGACGCGCTGCGGGAGCTGATGGCGGGCGACTGAGGGCCTACTCCAGCACCACCGCCAGCGCGAATCCGTCGTAACCCTTGACGCCGACCGTCTGCAGGGCGGTTGCGCTCAGGCGCGGATGGGCGGCCAGCTTCTCCAGAAACAGCCGAACCCCTTGCACATCAGCATCGGGACTGTCTGCTTGAAGGACCTTGCCTTCGCGGATGACGTTGTCCGCGAGGAGGACGGTGCCGGGGCGAGCCAGCCGCAGTGCGCCGTCGAGGTAGTCGGGATAGGACGGCTTGTCGGCGTCGATAAAGACGAGGTCGAAGGGCGCGACGGCGGCGGCATGCAGGGCAGCAAGGCTGTCGGCTGCGGGGCCAACGCGGATCTCAACCTGGTGCGGCTGGCCCGGCCGGTCCAGCACGCCGGCATTGCGCAGGTTGGCGCGGGCCACCTGGGCGTGATGCGGGCTCAGCTCAAGCGAGACGATTTGCCCGTCCGGGGGCAGGGCGCGGGCCAGCCACAGGGTGCTGTAGCCGCCGAGCGTGCCTATCTCCAGGATGCGCCGCGCGCCGGAGACGCGCACCAGGAACTCAAGAAAGCGGCCCTGCACGGGCGAGACGTCAATGGCGGGCAGGCCGGCCTGCTGATTGGCGCGCACGGCGTCGTCGAAGTAGCTGGCGGACGGGCTAAAGAGGGTGGCAAGATAGCTGTCAACCTGCTTCCACAGCGTTTTCGGCCCGGAGCGCATGCTGAGGCTACTTTTCGCGGGCTACCACAAAGTCCGGCACCCAGAGCAGGGCGCGCTTGAACTCGGAGTCGGGCAGGGAGGCTAGGGCTTGGCGGGACTGCTCGGCGTAGCGGTCGGCGGCCGCCATGGCGTACTCCACGGAGCCGTTGCGAACGAGAATCTCCTGGATCTGCTCGCGGGAGACGTGCTCGAAGCTGCGGTCGTCCAGCACGCGCTGGATGGCCTGCCGGTCGCGGGCGGTGCCGTGATCGATGGAGTGGATGACGGCGAGCGTGGCCTTGCCCTCGCGCAGGTCGCTGGCGACGGGCTTGCCCAGCACTTCCTCGGTGGCGGTCAGGTCGAGCACGTCATCGACGATCTGGAAGGCGAGGCCAACGGCGCGGCCATATGCGGCCAGATTGGCTTCCTGCTCCTCAGTTGCGCCGGCCAGCACTGAGCCCAGGCGCATGGAGACGGAGAAGAGGCAGGCGGTTTTGCGGAAGATGAGGTCGTAGTACTCGGCCTCAGAGACGGCCTTGCCCAGTTTTTGAATCTGCAGCAGCTCGCCCTCAACCATCTGCTGGGTGAGGCCGATGAGCAGGTCGAGGACGCGCAGGTTGCGCTCCGCGAGGGCTACGCGGAAGGCCTGCATGTAAAGCCAGTCGCCGGCGAGGACGCACTTTTCATTGCCCCAGGTGGTGTTGGGCGAGGGGCGTCCGCGGCGGGTGTCCGCGCCGTCGATGATGTCGTCATGCACCAGGGTGGCGGTATGCACCATCTCCACCACCGCGCCCAGACGGATGGCGCCGGGACCGGAGTAGCCGAGGGCATGGGAGGCAAGGAGGAGCAGCGAGGGGCGAATGCGCTTGCCGCCGCTCTCGCGCAGGTACTCCGCAATCTCAGTAATGGTGCTTACGCTGGAGGCGGCGTCGCGGCCCAACTCCTGCTCGATTGCCACAAGGTCTTCCCGCAGCAGATCGAAGATTTCTCTCGCCGTCGCTATCGCCAAGGTGCTCAAAGTTCTCGGTTCTCGCTTCTTCGTTTTCCGTGCGGCCCGGGCCGCCGGTAGCTTTTATTAGATGCCGTGGCAGCCGCCCGGCTTCCGCCTAATTCGTGCGGTAGTTCGTAAACTGCAGATCGACGCCCAGATCCTTTGCCCGCAGGATAGCAATGATGGCCTGCAGGTCATCGCGGTCTTTGCCGGCTACCCTCACAGTATCGCCTTGAATGCTGGCCTGCGCCTTCTTTTTTGAGTCTTTGACGATGCGAACAATCTCTTTGGCTTTTTCAGAGGGGATGCCCTGCTGCAGGGTAATCTTCTGGCGGACGCTCTGGCCGGCGGCCTGTTCCAGCTTGCCATAGGTCAGGTTCTTGAGGGAGACACCGCGCTTGACGAGCTTCTGGCCGAGGATCTCCTTGACGGCTTCGAGCTTGTATTCGCTGGCGGAGGCGAGCTGGATGGCGTCGCTGCCCTCGAGGGAGATCTCGGAGTGGGAGTCCTTCAGATCAAAGCGCTGGCGAATCTCCTTGATGGCCTGATCGATGGCATTCCGGACTTCCTGGATGTCTACTTTGCTGACGATGTCGAACGAATTCTCCTGCGCCATACCTTCCTCAATGTGCGGCCTGCCCGGCCGAACCCACAGTATCAGTTTCCCACGTCAGGCGGGAGGTGAAAAAGCCGGGTGAAGTTTTTCGTGGTGGCCTCGGCGATTTTTTCAGGATCGGCGCCCATGGCGGCAGCCAGCGTTTGCGCGGTGCGGGTGACCCAGGCGGGCTCGTTCCGCTTGCCGCGGTCGGGCACGGGAGCCAGCCAGGGCGCGTCGGTTTCCACCAGGATGCCGTCCAGGGGCATACGCGCGGCCACGTCGCGCAGGGGCTGTGCCCTGGGGTAGGTGAAGTTGCCGGCAAAGGAGACGAGGAAGCCCATGTCCAGAGAGCGGCGGGCCTGCTCCCAGCCGCCGCCGAAGCAGTGCATGATGCCGCCGAGGCCGGTGTGCCGCCAGTAGGTATCGAGGGTGAGGAAAAGGTGATTCCAGGCGTCGGTTGCGCCGTCTTTGGGGCGGCAGTGGATGATAATAGGCCGCTTACGGGCGGCAGCCACCTCAAGCTGGCGGACGAGGCCGCTGCGCTGGACGTCGTGCGGCGCGCCTTCGTGGTAGTAGTCGAGGCCGATTTCGCCGCAGCCGATGACCTCGGGCTCGGCGAGCAGGGCATCGAGCCGGGCGAGGATGGCGTCGTCGATTTCGGGCGTGTTGTGCGGATAGACCCCGGCGGTGGCGTAGAGGCGAGGCATGCCCGGCTGGCCGTTGAACTGGCGGCAGAGGTCGAGCGCCTGGTGCATCTCGGCAGGGCCCTCGCCGATGCCAATGGAGAGCACGGCGCCGACGCCAGCGTCGAAAGCGCGGCGCAGCATGGCTTCGCGGTCGTCGGCGTAGCGCGGGCTGTCGAGATGGGCGTGGGAGTCGATGAGCAACCGGTGCCTCCGAGGGATGCGGCACACCGCCCTGCGAAGAAGCCGGGAGCTGTGCCGCGTCAGGACTGCGGATATTACTTTGCTACGGCCTCTGCCGGGCTACTTGAGCCGGGCGCCCAGCGGCACGTCTTCCAGGAATCCGGCGAGGACGGGCGCGCCGTCGGGCGGCAGCGAGGCGGCCAGCAGCATGCCGTTGGACTCCAGGCCGCGCATCTTGCGCGGGGCCAGATTGGCGACGATGACGATCCTGCGGCCGATGAGCTTCTCCGGCTCGTAGTACTGCGCGATGCCGGCGAGGATCTGGCGCTTCTCATAGCCGAGGTCGACTTCAAGGCGCAGGAGCTTATCGGCCTTGGGGATGCGCTCGGCGACGAGGACCTGGGCGACGCGGAGCTCGACTTTGGCAAAGTCGTCGATTGTGATGTACTGCTTTTCTTCCACCGGTGCGGGCGCGACAGCTTCGGCTGCGGCGGGTGCTTCGGCGGCGGGTGCGGCGACGGTGGATGTAGGAGCGGCGGGCGCAGCCTGAACAGATGCGGCGGCAGGCTCGGCGGCTGGTTCCGGCGTGGGTGTAGGCTTGGTCTCTTCCATCGGTTTCTTTTCTGCCTTCTTCGTCGATTCGGAGTTCTGCGGTGCGGCGGGTTGCGCCTTGGGTGCGGGTTGTTCTGGGACCGGGGCACCGCCGGCGGCTTCAATCACGGACTTGTTGTTCTGCTCTTCGATTGCAACCATGCGCTCCACAGCGTCTTTTTCCGCGCGGGGGAAGAGCGGGGCGGGTCCCATGAATTTTGTTCCGGCCTGCAGGCCTCCCCAGGCGATTTGCGTCAGGAATGCGTTGCGGGCGGCTTCCGTAATGTCGCCCTGCCCGAGCTGCGCCCATACCTTTGCGGCAGATTCCGGCAGGATGGGGTAGACGAGCGCGGTGATGACGCGAATGGCCTCAGCGGCGGTGGCGAGCACGCGGGCCTGCAACTGGTAGTGGTCGGCCTCGGAGCGCTCGGGGGGCTTCTTCCACGGCGCGTTGGCGGTCAGGTAGCCGTCGGTTTCTGCCACCAGCGCCCACAGGGCCTTCAGCGCGTCAGAGAACTCCATGGCGTCAAAGGCCTCGCCGAATGCGGCGATGGTCCGGGTGGCGCTTGCCTGCAGGGTGACTTCCGCCGTGGTGAGGCCGGAGGCGGGAGGCACCACGCCGCCAAAGTACTTGAACACCATGTTGACGACGCGGCTGACGAGGTTGCCGTAGCCGTTGGCGAGGTCGCCGTTGTAGCGCTGGACGAGGGCATCGAAGCTGAAGGTGCCGTCCTGGCCGAAGGGAATCTCGCGGAGCAGGAAGTAGCGCAGGGCGTCTGCGCCGAGGACTTGCTGCACGGTCTCAGCGCGCACGATGTTGCCGCGCGACTTGGACATCTTACCCTGGTCGAAGAGCAGCCAGCCGTTGGCGCGGACCGAACGCGGCAGGGGAATGCCAGCGGCCATGAGAAAGGCCGGCCAGTAGACACAGTGGAAGCGGCTGATCTCCTTGCCGATGAGGTGCATGTCCGCAGGCCAATAGCGGGCGAAGCGCGCCTTGTCGGCGGGATCGTCAGAGCCGTAGCCGAGGGCGGTGATGTAGTTGGCCAGCGCGTCGAGCCAGACGTAGACGACGTGCTTTTCGTCGCCGGGCACGGGGATGCCCCAGGAGAAGCTGGTGCGGCTGACGGAGAGGTCCTTGAGCCCGCCGCGAACGAAGGAGATGACCTCGCGGCGCGTGGACTCCGGCTGCATGAAGCCGGGGTTGGCCTCGTAGAACTCCAGCAGCTTGCGCTCAAAGGCCGAGAGCTTGAAGAAGTAGTTCTCCTCGCTCACGGTTTCGGTGATGCGTCCGCAGTCGGGGCAGGGCGTGCCGGGAGGGCCATCGACGTAGAGCTCGTCGGAGACGCAGTATTGGCCGGTGTAGGAGCCTTTGTAGATGTAGCCGCGATCGCGCAGGGTGGCGAAGAGATGCTGCACGCCGCGCTTGTGACGGTCCTCGGTGGTGCGGATGAAGTCGTTGTAGCTGAGGCTGAGGCCGTCCCACAGGCCGCGGAACTCGGCGGCGATGGCGGTGGCGAACTCGCCGGGGGTGCGCCCGGCCAGCCGGGCAGAGCGCTCAATCTTTTGCCCATGCTCGTCGGTTCCGGTGAGGAACCACGTGTCGATGCCCAGGGCACGCTTGCGGCGCGCGATGGCGTCGCAGACGATGGTGGAGTAGGCATGGCCCAGGTGCGGGCGCGCATTCACGTAGTAGATGGGCGTGGTGAGGTAAAAGCGCTCAGGGCTCAGGGCTGAATTGGTCATTGGCGGGGCGTTGCTTTCGATTCTCCCTTGACGGCAGACGGGAATTTTCCAGGCAATCTCCCTTCAATCTTAGGTTGCCGGGCAGGGTGCGTCAAACAGGAAAGGGGCCAGCACTCTGTTAGAATCACCCTTGAAAATCAAGGATTTTACGGCGTTTCAAGTGACGCCAGCGAGGCCCTGCGACGTGTATCTGGAGATGAAGAAGCGGCTGGAAGCGCATTTGCGCGACGTGCTGAAGGCCAGGTTTGATCTGGAAGTGGAAGCCATCCCGGTGGAGATTCCGCCGGACCTGCAGTTTGGCGAACTGGCCACGCCGATCGCCTTTGAGCTGGCGCGCAAGCTGCGCAAAGCGCCGAAGATGATTGCGCAGGAGATTGTGGCCGTGCTGGGCGGGCTGGAGGGCTTTGCGGGCTTTGAGGTCGCGGGTGCGGGATACATCAATGCGCGGCTGGACCGGAGCGCGGCGGTGCGGACGATTGCCAGCGGCGAGGGGCAGGCGGCGGCGAGCGGGCTGCACTCGCTGGTTGAGCACACCAGCATCAATCCCAACAAGGCCGCGCACATCGGGCACCTGCGCAATGCGATTCTGGGCGATACATTTGTGCGCCTGCTGCGCGCCTCCGGGCAAAAGGTTGATGTGCAGAACTACATCGACAACACCGGAGTGCAGGTGGCCGATGTGGTGGTGGGCTTTCTGCACGTGGAGAAGCTGACCCTGACTCAGATTCAGAACCTCGTCGGCGCCTACAACTCTGGAAGGCGATCCGATGCAGAAAAGCTAGGCGCCGAGTATAGGATTTCGCCGGTTCCAAGGACTTTTGATTATCTTTGCTGGGACGTCTACGCGCGAGTCTCGCAATGGTATGCTTCGGGCACCGAAGAAGAGCAGAAACAGCGCAAAGATCTTCGCTATGCAACGCTGCACGAGATCGAGCACGGCGGCAATGAAACCGCTCATGTGGCAGAGCTGATTTCGACGGCGGTGCTGCGGCGGCATCTGGAGACGATGTTGCGGCTGGGCATCGAGTATGACTTTCTGCCCCGCGAGAGCGAGATTCTGCACCTGCGGTTCTGGGAGGCGGCATTTGGGCTGCTGAAGGAGTCCGGCGTTCTCTACTTTGAGAACGAGGGCAAGAACAAGGGCTGCTGGGTGATGACGCGTCCGGGAGCGGAGGTGGCGGAAGGCGCGGTGGACGAGGACGCCAAGGTGATTGTGCGCTCGAATGGCACGGTGACCTACGTGGGCAAGGACATTGCGTATCACCTGTGGAAGTTTGGCCTGCTGGGCCGCGACTTCGGTTACAAGCCGTTCTTCGCGTATCCCAGCCACGAGTGCTGGATTTCTGCCGAGCAGGGCGAGACGGAGCATCCGCACTTTGGCGGGGCGCAGGCCATTTACAACGTGATCGACTCGCGGCAGAGCGACCCGCAGGCGAATGTGATCCAGGCGCTGCGCGGCATGGGCCACACGGAGCAGGCCGACCGCTATACGCACTTCAGCTATGAGATGGTGGCGCTGACGCCGCGCTGCGCCATCGACCTGGGCTATGACGTTGCCGAGGAGGACCGCAGCCGTCCGTACATCGAGGTGAGCGGACGGAAGGGCTTTGGCGTAAAGGCCGATGACCTGATCGACAAGCTGATTGCCGCGACGCGGGCCGAAGTGGACGCGCGCCAGACCAGTCGCGACGAGGCCGAGCGGCAGCGGATTGCCGCGCAGATTGCGATTGGCGCGCTGCGCTACTTCATGCTGAAGTACACGCGCAATTCGGTAATCGCGTTTGACTTCAAGGATGCGCTGAGCTTTGAAGGCGAGACGGGGCCGTACATTCAGTACGCCGTGGTGCGGATTCGCAATATCTTTCGCAAGGGCGGAACGACGGCGGAAGCGGCGCTGGCAGAGCTGGCGGGGTTGACTGAATTGGCAGAATCGCTGGCGGGCGCGGAGAATGAGGACATCTGGGCGCTGTGGCTGCGGGCGGGCCGCCGCTCGCTGGTGCTGGAGCAGAGCATTGCCACGTCAGAGCCGGCGTATCTGGCCAAGCACGCCTTCCAACTTGCGCAGGAGTTCAACAACTTCTACCACAAGCACCACATCCTTACGGAAGAGGACCCGGCGCGGAAGACGTTTCTGCTGGCGACGGCGGCGGTGGCGCTGCGCGAACTGGTGACGGTGCTCGGCTGGCTGGGCATTGAGAGCCCCGAGGCGATGTAACGCGGGGCGACTGACGTAATCCGCATCACAAACCGGCCGGGAGCGCGGGAGTATAGTGCTCCACGGTTATGGTTATGACAAACACGGCCTTGATGACCCATACGTTGTTGCCGATACAGGATGTTGCGCAGAAACTGGCCCTGCTGCCGGACGAATATGAGCAGATGGGCCCGCATGGCGCCAAGCTCAAGCTGGACCTGCTGGCCAACCCGGCGTTGCCGGTTCGCGGCAAGCTGATCCTGGTGACGGCCACCACGCCCACGACCTCGGGCGAGGGCAAGACGGTGGTTTCCATTGGGCTGGCGCAGGGGCTGGAGCGGATTGGCCGCAAGGCGATTGTGACGTCGCGGGAGCCGTCGCTGGGGCCAGTCTTCGGGCTCAAGGGCGGCGCTGCGGGCGGCGGCCTGTCGCAGGTGGAGCCGAGCCAGAAGATCAATCTGCACTTTCACGGAGACTTTCACGCCATTACGGCCGCGCACAACCTGCTGGCCGCCATGGTGGATGCGCACCTGTTCCACGGCAATGCGCTGGACCTGGATCCGGCGCAGGTGACGTGGCCGCGCGCCATGGACATGAACGACCGCGCACTGCGGCGGATTGCCGTGTCAGTAGGCGCGAAGGGCGAGGGCGCGGGGCGCGAGTCGAGCTTTGTGATTACGGCCGCGTCTGAGGTGATGGCGATTCTGGCGCTTGCCGCCAGCCGCGAGGACCTGCGCCGCAGGCTGGATGCGATTGTGGTGGGTGTTTCGCGCAGCGGGCGGCCGGTGACGGCGGCGGATCTGCGCGCGAGCGGCGCCATGATGGCGCTGCTGAGCGAGGCGATTCTGCCCAACCTGGTGCAGACGACCGAGGGGACTCCGGCGCTGGTGCATGCCGGGCCATTTGGCAACATTGCCCACGGAACATGCAGCATTCTTTCGCAGCAGATGGCGCTGCGGCTGGCCGACTACGTGGTGAACGAGGCGGGCTTTGCGGCGGACCTTGGCGCGGAGAAGTACTTTGACATCGTGATGCGGGTCTCGGGCATTCGGCCTTCGGCGGCGGTGCTGGTGGCCACCGTGCAGAGCCTGCGGGCGCAGGGGGAAGGGAAGCTGGAGGCGGGCTTTGCGAATCTGGGGCACCACATCGCCACGCTTCGGCGCTTCGGCGTGCCGATTGTGGTGGCGGTCAATCACTTTCCGGCGGACACGGCGGAGGAACTGGATGCCATTGCCGCTGAGTGCGCGCGGCAGGGCGTTGCCTGCGCCGTAACGGAGGCATTCCGCAACGGCGGAGCGGGTTCCATGGACCTGGCCGAAAAGGTGGTGGAGGCGATTGCCGACAATCCCGAGTCGCAGGTGCGTCCGCTGTACTCGCTGGATGAGCCGCTGGAAGAGAAGCTGCGCAGGATTGCCACGCTGGTGTACGGAGCAGACGATGTGACCCTGAGCGATGCGGCGCGGGCAAAGCTGCAACGCTATACGGAGTGGGGATTTGGCCGGCTGCCGGTGTGCGTGGCCAAGACGCAGTATTCGCTGACGGACGATCCGAAGCGGATGGGCGCGCCGACAGGCTGGTCACTGCGCGTGACCGATGCCGTGCTGAGCGCGGGCGCGGGCTTTGTGGTGGCCGTGTCGGGCAACATGATGCTGATGCCGGGCCTGCCGCATGCTCCGCGGGCGCTCTCGATTGATGTGGATGCGGATGGCAACATTGTGGGCGTGTGAGGGCCGCGCGCGCCTGTTCATCGCCGTGGTATTCCGTGCATCGTTGCCCGTAGGTTGAGGCCGGATGCGCATTGGCCCTCGCGCATGTGCTGCGGCGAGGGCCAATGCGACTGCTATCGATGCGGGTCCGTGTGGAGCTAGATGCCGCCGCCGGTGTCGGCAAAGTTGGAGGCGCGGTAGCTGGGCGGTGCGGGCGGCTCAGCGGGCGCAGGTTCCTCGGCCGGCTTGGGCGGCTCCGGATGGTAGCTGCGCACCCACTCCAGCACGGAGCGGACGGCGATGCCGCTGGGACCTTTGGCGATGTAGGGACGAGCATCCTCCACCCAGGCCACGCCTGCGATGTCGAGGTGAACCCAGGGGGTATCCTCGGCAAAGACGCGCAGGAACTCGGCTGCCGTGCTGGCGCCGCCCCAGCGTCCGCCGGTGTTCTTGATGTCGCCGATCTCGGACTTGATCATCTCGGCGTACTCGTCGCCGACGGGCAGCCGCCAGAACTTTTCGCCGGAGGTGGCGAGAGCGGCGTTGAAGCGGCCGTAGGCATCCTCGTCGTTGGCGAAGACGCCGGCGTTGATCATGCCCAGCGCCACCACGCAGGCTCCGGTCAGGGTGGCGGCATCGATCAGGTGCGTGGCCCCGAGCTGTCTGGCGTAGCTGAGGCCGTCGGCGAGCACCAGGCGGCCTTCCGCGTCGGTGTTGATGATTTCGATGGTCTTGCCGGACATGGCGGTCTGCACGTCGCCGGGCTTCTGCGCCTTGCCGTCGGGCATGTTCTCTGCCGCGCACACGATGGCGATGACGCGGACCTTGGGCTTGAGCAGGGCGATGGCGCGCATGGCGCCGATCATGGCAGCGCCACCGGCCATGTCGTACTTCATCTTCTCCATGTTGTCGGAGGGCTTGATGGAGATGCCGCCGGTGTCGAAGGTGATGCCCTTGCCGACGAGTCCCAGTACGGGGCCCTCGGTTACGCCTTCCGGCTCATAGCGCAGCACGATGAGCGCGGGCGGCTCGGCGGAGCCCTGCGAGACGCTCCAGAAGGCACCCATCTTCAGCTCGTGCAGCTTGTCGGTGGAGTAGATGGACCACTTGAGGCCGACCTGCTGCGCCATCTGGGCCGCGCGCTGGCCGAGCACCGTGGGCGTGAGCTTGTTGCCGGGCTCGTTGACCAGCGACCGGGTCAGGTTCTGGCTTTCGCCCACGACTACGCCTTCGTCAAAGGCCGGTTGCAGGGATTCCTGGTCGGCTGTGGCGGGAGCGACCACGGTGAAGGACTGGACGCTGACGTCCTTGCGATCGCTGCGATAGGTGTCCGGGTCAAAGTCGCCGACGAAGGCGCCCTCCACCGCAGCGCGGGCGCAGGCGGCCAGGGGCAGCGAATTGGACTCGGGCAGGGCAAATGCCAGTTCCCGGATGGCGCGCGGCTTGGTAAACCGGACGGCGGTTCCGGCGGCATTGCGCACGCTGTGGACGGTGGCCTTGGCCTGCTTGCCCAGGCCGACGAGCAGGAGCCGCTTGGCGGCCAGCCCCGCGGGAGCATGCAGCAGCAGGGTTTCATTGGCGCCGGCTTTGAACTCGCCGCTTGCGAGCACGCTGGCGGCGGCCGCCTGGATGGCCTCATCGGCCGAGAGCAGCCGGGGATCCGGCTTGGCGTCGGGGCCTTTGGCGGTTTGGGCGTCCACGGCCAGCACGGCCAGCAGCCCTGTCTCGATTTCGGCAGGATTTGCAAGAACCAGTTTTGTCTGCATGTTCACCTCAGTACTTGGTGGCGGGTTGGGGGAGTTAGCGGCCCATGCGGTGCTTGCTGGCGTTTACGGCGGCGCGGGCCTCGCGGTCGGCCTCGCGGCGACGCTCGGTTTCGCGCTTGTCCCAGTCCTGTTTGCCCTTGGCCAGGGCCAGTTCACATTTCACGCGGCCATGGCGGAAATAGAGCCGGGTGGGGATGAGCGTATGACCCTTAATCTGCGTCTTGGATTGTAGCTTGCGGACTTCTTCGCGATGCATGAGCAGTTTACGCGTGCGAGTCTCGTCGTGATTGGCGATGTTGCCGTGAGAGTAGGGACCGATATGCAGGTTGAGCAAAAAAGCCTCGCCGTCCTTGATGAGGCCATAGGCGTCCTTGAGGTTGGCCTTGCCCTCGCGGATGGATTTGACCTCAGTGCCGCGAAGGGCGACGCCGGCTTCGTACTTCTCCAGGAGGAAATAGTCGTGGCTGGCGGCCCGATTCTGGGCGGCGTCCCGCTCTCCCGCAGCCACGGCATCGCGAGGCCGCGCGGGCTTTTGAGCCTTGGTGCGGTCCGGCGGGGTGATTGCGTGGCTGGTTTGCCGTGCCATGGGGGAGCGTCCTTGACTCTACATCCTAGCATTGACGAGGCTTTGCTAAAATGAGGCATCGTTGGATGGGAATAGCCACCGAAGAAAGTCGCGTACGGGGCCGCCAAGGCAGCCCGCTCAGGCCCGGTGTGGATGACGGGTCGGCCGAAACGCAAGGGAGTACGATGAACCGCAGCACTGCCGCATCGGCTGCCTCCAGACTGGTCTTCTGGATTGCATGTTTTGCTCTTCTGGCCGTTTTCGGCCCCGGCTCCGCCCTGCAGGCGGAGTCCGCGAGATCCTTTTACAAGCGCGGCCAGGCCGCCGAGGCGCGCGAGGACTACGACGCCGCCTACCAGAACTACCAGCAGGCGTACACGATGTCTCCCCGCGACCTGAGCTACCGCACTTCGCTCTACCGCGTGCGGCTTTCGGCTTCGGCCATGCACGTAACCCGGGGGCGCAAGATGGAGGCCGCGGGCAATGTGCAGGGCGCGCTGGTGGAGCTGCTGCGCGCCGCGGAGATCGACCCCGGCAATGAGGCGGCACAGCAGGAGATTGCCAAGATTCGCGCCAGGCAGGAGGGTGTAGCCCCGCCAGCCCCGGCCGAGCCTACCGAGACGCCGATGGAGCAGGCCGACATCGATTCGATGGCTCCGCCGCCGGAGCTGAGCCCGATGTCGAAGGAGCCGGTGACGCTGCACATGGTGGAGGACGCCAAGGTGGTCTACCAGGCCATTGGCAAGGCCGCCGGCGTGAACGTGCTGTTCGACCCCGACTATGTTTCCAAGCGCGTGCAGGTGGACCTGACGAACGTGTCGCTGCTGGATGCGCTGCGCATTGTGGGCACGCTCTCCGGCACCTTCTGGCGGCCAGTGACCACCAACACCATCTTTGTGGCGCAGAACACGCGCGCCAAGCGCACGGAGCTGGACGAGCAGGCGGTGCAGACCTTCTATTTGACCAACGCCTGGCAGCAGAACGATCTGAATGACGTGCAGACCGCCCTGCGCAACGTGCTGCCCAACGCCAAGGTGTACGGCGTGGCCAGCCAGAACGCGATCGTGATGCGCGGCACGCCGGATGAGCTGCTGCTGGCGCAGAAGCTGGTCAACGACCTGGACAAGGCCCGCCCGGAGGTGGTGGTGGACATTGCCGTGATGGAAGTGGCCAAGAACTGGGAGCGCAACCTGGGCATCGCGTGGCCCAACAGCGCCAGCGTGCAGTTGCAGGCGCCCAACGCCAATACCAGCGCCTCCTCCACGACCACGGGAACAACCACTACGACCACCACGCCGACGCTGTACAACCTGGCGCACCTGAACGCCACGGACTTTGCCGTGACGGTGGGCGCGGCCACGGCGAACCTGTTGCTGAACGATTCCAATACCAAGATTTTGCAGAACCCGCGCATCCGGGCCACCGATCAGCAGAAGGCCACGATGAAGATCGGCTCGCGTATTCCGATCGCAACCGGTTCGTACCAGACGGGCGCGGCGACCGCGCTGGTGAGCTCGCTGGTCAATACGCAGTTCCAGTATCTGGATGTGGGCGTGAACATCGAGATTACGCCGACCGTTCACTATGACCACGACGTCACGCTGAAGATCAAGATTGAGGTGACCTCGCAGAGCGGCTCTACCACCATCAGCGGCGTTACAGAGCCGATCATCGCGCAGAAGACGAGCGAGCAGGTGGTGCGGCTGCACGAGGGCGAAGCCAACATCCTGGGCGGCATTCTGAATCAGCAGGACCAGGTGAACTGGACGGGGATTCCGGGCCTGAGCGCGGTTCCGATTCTCAAGTATCTGTTTGGGTCAAAGGACCACATCAAGCAGGATGACGAGATTGTCTTCCTGATGGTGCCGCACATTGTCCGCTCGCCGGAGCTGACGCCGGTGAACCTGCGCACGGTGGATACGGGCGCGGGCCAGACGATCGAACTGCGCCATATCGCGTCCGTCACCATGGTGGGCGGCGGAGGGCGGGCGATGCGCCCGGTAACCGCTCAGCCGGCTGCAGTGGCTCCGCTTCCGGGCCAGAGCGCGCAGGCCGCGGGTCCGGCGGCGCTGCAGCAGATGCGGACAGCGGCGGAGACGGCCGGCGCACCGCCGCCTGCCCCCGCTGTGCCTGTCCCCGCTGCACCTGCTCCGGCTCAGGCGGCGCCTCCTCCGGTTGCCGCGCCTGTTCCGGCTGCTGCACCGGCGGAGCCGGTCCGGCTGTCGCTGGTGCCTCCGCATGATCCGGTGGCCGTGGGAGCCAGCTTCCAGGTGCCGATTGTGATCTCGGGAGGGGCGGATGTCTCCTCTGTTCCGCTGCAGGTGCAGTATGATCCCGCGCGGCTCTCGCTGGTGAATGTGGACAACGGCGACTTTCTGGGCCGGGACGGGCAGTCGGTGGCCCTGGTGCATCGCGACGACGGGCCGGGCAACATTGTGGTCAACGCATCGCGTCCGCCGGGTGCGGCAGGCATCAATGGAGCGGGCGTGGTCTGCGTGCTCACCTTCCAGGCCAAGTCGTCCGGCTCCAGTGACGTGACCATCACCCGCGGCAGCGCCGTGACCAGCGCACAAAAGGCGGTTCAGGCGCAGGGCGGGCAGGCCGCGATCGTGGTGAAGTAGGGCAGTGGCAGACATGCGTGGCATCGGCCCAAACCGCAGGCGCACCGAGCACGGCCTTACGCTGGTGGAACTGATTGTGACCGTGACGATCCTGGCGATCCTGGCGTCGGCGGCCATCCCGATTGCGCGATTCAAGGTGAAGCGCGAGAACGAACGCGAGCTGCGCCGCGATCTGTGGGAGATGCGCGACGCAATCGACCACTACAAGGACGCCGCCGACAAGGGAGCCTTCCAGGTGAAGGTGGACACGCAGGGCTATCCGCCTGACCTGGAGACGCTGGTGAACGGCGTGGACGTGCAGGGCAAGAAGCTGAAGTTTCTGCGGCGCATTCCGGTGGACCCGATGACGGGCAGGGCGGAGTGGGGGCTGCGATCCATGCAGGACGATCCGGACTCCGACTCTTACGGCGGGCAAAGCGTCTTTGATGTGTACTCCAAGTCCACGGGCACGGCTCTGGACGGCACCAAATATTCTCAGTGGTAGGGACGGGCCATGCGCACGACGCACAAACAGGACGCGGGCTTTACGCTGCTGGAACTGATGATCGTGATGGCGATCATCGGGATTCTGGCCACGCTGGCCATTCCCAGCTTCGTGGGAGCCATCAAGTCCGCGCGGGAGGCGGTGCTGAAGGAGGACCTGCACGTGATGCGGGCGGCCATCGACTCCTACACCATGGACAAGCAGAAGGCTCCGCAGTCGCTGGATGATCTGGTGCAGAACGGCTATCTGCGGGTTATCCCGGTGGACCCGATGACGCGCAGCAGCGATACCTGGGTAACCGATACCACCGATGCGCTATACTCGCTGGACCAGACCGAGCCAGGAATTGCCGACGTGCACTCCGGGTCGCAGGAGACAGGCTCAGACGGGCAGCCATATTCGGCCTGGTGACGGCAGAGGGGCATGATGCTGAGACGGGCTTTGGTCGCAGGGGCGATGTTGTGCGGGCTGGGGTTCTGCGGCGTGCTGCAGGCGCAATCGGCAAAGACCATCACCCTACGCATTCTGGACGGAAAGACCGGACTGGCCGTGACGCCGGACAACTTTCTGGTGCGCATCAACCACGAGCAGACCGAGCACGTGGACTGGACCACGCAGAACGGAGACGGCAGCGTGGTGCTGAAGCTGCCCGCCGGGGCGACCGTGGTTGCGGTTCGCGCCACCTATGACCGCTCCATGGAGTACTACGTGAACTGCGACGCGGTGGGGGAAGGCAATGCGCCGGAGCTGCACTGGTACCCGGTGGGGGATGTGCTGCGGTCGGGCCTGGTAACGCCGAACGGCTGCGTTAAGCCCAAGGCGGCGGAGCGCCTCCGCGTGACCGCCAAGCCCGGCGAGTATGTGTTTTTCGTCCGGAAGATTGGCTGGCGTGACCGCGATCCGGATGGGATGAACTGAGTCCGGCGCACCACAATCCCCAGCAATGGAGAACGACTGCCTTGGCGCTTGATTCCGATCTTTTGCCTGCACTGGATTTTCTTGTTGCGGTGGAGAGCGCCTATGCCAGCCTGATGCAGACGGCGCCCACGGCGATGAACCCGGCGCAGGAGCCCGGACTGGGCGGCAGGCTGCTGTATGTGGGCGAGCTGAGCGCAGAGGGTCGGGCGCTGGTGGTGGCGGGCAACATTGCCGGGGCAGCCTCGCTGGCGGCGACGGCCGATCCTGCCGCGCAGAAGCAGGCCATCCGCGACGGCATTGCGGACTTTCTGGTGACCTCACTCGATGAAGCTCTACGCATTCTGAAGAACGAGATCCGCAAGGGCGAGGCGGTGGCCGTTTGCGTGGGCGCCGCTCCAGAGGCTGTGGAGCGCGAGATGCGGGAACGTGGCGTGGCCCCCGACCTGCTTGCGGCAGCGGCTGTCGCGGAGTTGGCGAGTGGGCGCGCCCGGCGGTTGCAGCCCGTGGGGCTTGGCGCGGGAGAGGCGCTGCTGGCCTGGCGCGTGACGGAGCCTGCGGCCTTGTGGATGCGCAAGCTGGATGCTCTTGCTGCCGAATGCCTGCCCCCGGAGGCTGGCGCGGCGCGGCGATGGCTAAGGCTGGCTCCGCGCTACGTGGGGCGGCTGGCGCAGGGCACACGACTGCTGCGCTGCTCTTCGGCGGTTGCCGGGCAGTTTGC
>JAJXWS010000136.1 GCA_021781495.1 Acidobacteriota bacterium
CGGTCCGCCGGAGATCGTCCGTCGATACACAAAGCGATGCGTTCCCTCAATCCACCCCACGTTATCCGGCAAGTGCGACACCAGCGTCCGATACCTCTCCTGCAGGCTCAGCGCCCGTTCATAGTCGGCCGGGGTCACTGCAGAATGCAGCGCGCACGGCACCAGCACAATCATCCCAACAGCCGCCGCTATTCCGACGCGCAGTCCATGGACAAACTTCACTCCATCCCTGAGCAATGGCATTCGATGCATATCCTTTCCATGGCACAACGGCGTGCAGATTCCCTGCGGCAAACCCATGCGGCCTTCAGCGGCGTTGCGCCGCAGCCTTCGTCTCCTCCGCGCCCTCGGCCATCGTGGACATCAGAGCCGGATAGATAGGCGGGCGGCCGCTCTTCGCATCCCACCCAAACAGAAACTCGGTCACCGCGCCGCATACGCGCCCCTGGCACGCCCCCATGCCGCAGCGCGTATGCAGCTTGGCCTCGCGCCAGCCTACCTTGCCGGCCAGCGCGCCATAGGGCACGTCCTCGCATCGGCAAACTACCGTCTCCGCATCGGCCAGTGTGCGCAGTTCCTCGCGCAGTGCAAAGGCGGCTTCCAGTTCTGCGCCAAAGCGCCGCCCGCGCCCGGCCTCGGCCGTCATCGCGCGCGCCTGTGCCTCGCGTCCCGCCGCGGCCCAGCCGGCAATCTGCCCCTCCGCCAGCGCCTTTTCCAGTCCGCCAATCCCGGTCAACTCGCCCACGCAGGCCACGTTCGCCACGGAACTCTGCTGCAGCGCGTCCACTGCCACATAGCCGCCCGCAACGCTGCAACCCAGCAGCAACGGCAACTCCAGGTTCGGCACCAGGTGGAAACCGCAGGCCAGCCAGTCGCACTCCACCTGCCACTCCCTGCGGCCATCGGTCACCGTCACGCGCTCCACGCGATCCTTGCCCTCCGCGCGCACCACCCACGCACCCGTGCGATACGCGGCCTTCCGAGTCTTCAGCCGATAGCCGGCACCCTCCGCCAGCTTGCCCGGATGCCGCAGCATGCGCAGGGCAAATCTCGCCAGCCTGCCCGCCGCAGCCTGCTCATAGATGCCCGCCACCGTCGCGCCCGCATCGTGCAGTCCAGCGGCCACCGCCAGCAGCAGCGGACCGCTCCCCGCCACCACCACGCGCCTGCCCCGCGCCTCCAGACCCGCCTTCATCAGCGCCTGCACGCCGCCCGCGCCCATCACGCCCGGCAGGGTCCAGCCCGGAAACGGCAAAAACCGCTCGCGCGCCCCCGTTGCCAGAATCAGCCGCTCGTAGCCCACGTCGCGACACTCCCCGTCGCGCTCCACGCGCAGCACGCCCTCTGCCGGATGGTCCACCACCTGCCAGCCCTGCCACACCGCGCAACCGCTCCTCTGCAGGCGCTCGCTCCAGCGCACAAACTCCCGGCCATGCGGACTCCGGCTCGCCGACGGCGTGCTGTATCCGCGCCATATCTGGCCTCCCGGCGCTGTGCCGCCGTCAACAAGGCAAACCCGTCGTCCGGCCTCCGCGGCCACGGTTGCAGCCGCCATGCCGCCCGGCCCCGCTCCCACCACCAGCACATCCACCCGCGCGCTCATCCGGTCACAACCTCCATGCCCGCCGCGCACAGCAACTGGCAGGTTCGCTGGTGGAGCACGCCATTCACCGTTGCCCGGCACTCCATGCAGATGCCCATGCCGCACAGCGGCGCGCGCGGCGCGCCCCGGACAGACAGGCGCGACGGCTCGCCCGCCATCAGCAGGGCCGCGGCCACGCTGGTTCCCGGTGCCACCTGCACCTCCCTGCCGTTTACCGTGATTGCAATCATCGTGACCATCCGTGTAACGTCTCGGTCGTATCAGATTCCAAAAAGCGGGCCTGCTGCAAATGCCTGCTTCCTTCGCGTCACTTTTTGCGTACAATTTTGTATATCAGGGAATGCCCAAGAAAGAAACCTCTGCCCTGCCATTCTGTCCCTAGGAGATCGCCGGTGCCGCCATCCTCTTTCCGTGCCTTGTCTTCCCTCCTGCTGATTCCCATCCTCTGCCTGCCGCAGCTCCGCGCCGCGCAAACCACTGCCGCCACCGGCGACCCCGTGCAGCGCCTCATTGAGCGCTACACAACCGACCACGATACCCTGACCAGCGTCTACACTGACTCGCTTTCTCCCACCACGGTGGAGCGCCTTACCCGCTTCGATGCCGACTGGCGCCAGAAGCTCGCCGCCGTCCCCTTCGCCGCGCTCGACCAGGAGGGCAAGGCCGACTATCTGCTCCTGGCCAATCACCTCACCCGCGAAGAGCACGCCCGCGCACTGGCCGCCACGCAGTGGAAGGATGTTGCGCCGCTCCTGCCCTTCGCTTCTACCATCTTCGCGCTCGAAGACAGCAAGCGCCGCATCGAGAGCCCCGATGGCCAGCAGATTGCCGCGCAGCTCAATGCCATGACCGCCTCCATCGCCGCCCAGCGCAGGCAGCAGGAGGCCGGCCTCGCCAAGGGCACGCCCTCGTCCAACAATCGCATCGTGGCCTGGCGCTCCGCCGGCGACATCGACCAGCTCCGTGAGCAGCTGCATCACTGGTTCGCCTTCTATGACGGCTACGATCCCGCCTTTACCTGGTGGGTCGCAGAGCCCTATCAGCTCACCGATACCTCCCTCAAGGACTACGCCGCCTTTCTCCGCGAGAAAATCGCCGGCATCCCACCGGACAATCCAGAGAAAGCAGCCGCCGCGGCCGCCACTTCTGCGCCCAAAGCAGAAGACATCGTCATCGGCACCCCCATTGGCCGCCAGCAGCTCATGGCCGACCTCGCCGACGAAATGATCCCCTACACGCCGGAAGAGCTGATTGCCATGGCCAAAGAACAGATGGCCTGGTGCAAGCAGCAGATGCTGCTGGCCAGCCACCAGCTCGGCTACGGCGACGACTGGCATAAGGCTCTCGAAAAGGTGAAGAACTCCTACGTCGAGCCCGGCAAGCAGCCGCAGCTCATCCACGACCTCGCCATCGAAGGCGAAGAATTCGCGGAGAAGAACAACCTCGTTACCGTCCCTCCGCTCGCCAAAGAGACCTGGCGCATGGACATGATGACGCCCAAGCGCCAGCTCGAAAATCCCTTCTTCACCGGCGGAGACACCATCAGCGTCAGCTATCCCACCAGCACCATGACCTTTGAGCAGCGCATGATGAGCATGCGCGGCAACAACGTCGACTTCTCCCGCGCCACCGTCTTTCATGAGCTCATCCCAGGCCACTGGCTGCAGGAGTTCATGATGGCGCGCTATCGCCCCTATCGCCAGCTCTTCTACACCGGCTTCTGGATCGAGGGCAACGCCTTTTACTGGGAGCTCGTCTACTGGGATCACGGCTTTGACGCAACGCCCGAGCAGCGCATCGGCGCGCTCTTCTGGCAGATGCACCGCTGCGCCCGCATCATCTTCTCGCTCAGCTTCCAGCTCGGCCTCATGACGCCCGAGCAGGCCATCGACTTCCTCGTCAGCGAGGTGGGTCACGAGCGCAACAACGCCATCGCCGAGGTGCGCCGCTCCGTCGACGGCAGCTACGACCCGCTCTACCAGTGCGCCTACATGGTCGGCGCCTACCAGTTCCGCGCCCTGCACCACGAGCTGGTCGACTCCGGCAAGATGACCGACCGCCAGTATCACGACGCCATCCTGCATCAGGGCGCCATGCCCGTCGAAATGCTGCGCGCCATCCTCACCGGGCAAACGCTCACCCCCGGCTTCCAATCCTCATGGCGATTCCTCGACGAAGTCCCAAAACCGGCGTCTGCGCCGCTCTCCGCTGCCGCGCACTAGGTGTTTAGTCCCGGAGATAGATGGTGCATACTTTTCACGAGAGTGGAAGGAGGCACTATGGGGCAGGTTTTACACCGGAGCGCCACCACGACAGAGGCGGTCCGTCGAGCGATACAACATAGT
>JAJXWS010000137.1 GCA_021781495.1 Acidobacteriota bacterium
GAGGGGCCGAGGGCGGACACGTCCGCGGCGGCGCTGGCGGCACTGAAGCCGGCGTTTCACGCGCAGGGGACGGTGACGGCGGGGAACGCCTCGCAGACCTCAGACGGCGCGGCGGCGGCGGTGCTGATGGACGCGGAGCGGGCACGGGAGCTGGGAGTGCGTCCGCTGGCGCGGCTGGTGGCCTATGCGGCCACGGGCTGCCTGCCGGAGGAGATGGGCATCGGGCCGGTGTATGCCATTCCCCTGGCGCTGAAGAAGGCCGGCCTGAAGCTGGATGAGATTGGGCTGATCGAGCTGAATGAGGCGTTTGCGGCGCAGTCGCTGGCGGTGATGCGCGAGCTGGGGCTGGACCCGGAGCGGGTGAACGTGAACGGCGGCGCCATTGCGCTGGGACATCCACTGGGATGCACGGGAGCCAAGCTGACGGCGACGCTGCTGAGCGAGATGCGTCGGCGGGGCGTGCGCTACGGCATGGTGACGATGTGCGTGGGCGGCGGCATGGGCGCGGCGGGTATCTTTGAACGGCTGAACTGAGGCCGGATGCGGCACAAAGAGAAGCGGCCGGGAGAAGTCCCGGCCGTTCGTCCATACTGATGAAAACTGGGGTGGCAGCCCGAGGGGCTGCGCGCGGCTATGCCTTCGTCGCGAGCGCCTTGACGCGGGCGTTGAGGCGGCTCTTGTAGCGGGAGGCGGTGTTGTCGTGCAGCACGCCCTTCTGGACGCTCTTGTCGAGCAGGGAGGCGGTTGTGCGGTACTGCTCCTGGGCGGCCTTCACATCGCCCTGGGCGAGCGCTTCGCGCAGAGCGCGCAGGCTGCTGCGCACGCGGGTACGGTTGGCGCGGTTCACCGCGGTGCGGGTCTCGGTCTGGCGGGCGCGCTTCAGCGCGGAAACATGGTTTGCCATTGCTCTTCCTTAATCTCAGGCCCTGATGGTTCAGGCGGAAAATGATGCGGTTGAGAATGCAACTCGAGCCGCATCCCTCGCAATTACCTAGTTTACGGAAAAGAGGGCGGCGGGTCAATGCGTCAGCGAAACGGCGGCGGGCCGGGGGTAAGCCGCGCGGAGCAGGGGAGTTATCTGGCGAGGCACAATTTTGCGGAAAATTCGCAGAGGGGTGGATTGACGACGGAGCCGGTCGGCGCTACTCTCTGCTCAGATACAGGACTTGGTCGCATACGCCAATCCGATCCCGCTCCAGACCTTCCGCGGTCGAGTGCGCGCCTGTATTCCTCCTGCCAAAAGAATCACCTCAACCACTCCGATTCGTTTTCCAGGACAATCCAAACCGCAATTGCAGCCTGCTGGACAGGCCGCCATGGAGGCACTCTGAAAGCTGCTCTGGAAATCACGCCCAATCTTGAGCCCCTTTTTGGGACCCGCGATGAAAACGTCAGACTGATGGAGGACTCACTGGGTGTCCGAATCGATCTTCGTTCGGACGCCGTACACGTGGAGGGGCCGGAGGCGGCCGTGGCACGGGTCCAGCGCATCTTTCAGGACTTTGAGGCGCTGCGGCGGCAGGGCATCCATCCGCACAATGGGGAACTGAACGGCATGCTGCGGCTGGTGGTGGTGGATGCGGCCACGACGCTGCGCTCGCTGGCCGACTCCGGCAAGCAGCGGTCGGCGGGGGTGAAGCGCACGGTGCAGCCGCGCTCAGTGAACCAGCGCAAGTACGTTGAGGCCATTGAGCAGAACGACATGGTGTTTGGCGTGGGTCCGGCGGGCACGGGCAAGACGTACCTGGCGGTGGCCATGGCGGTGGCGGCCATGAATGCCAAGAAGGTGAGCCGCATTGTGCTGGTGCGCCCGGCGGTGGAGGCGGGCGAGCGGCTGGGCTTTTTGCCGGGCAGCCTGCAGGAGAAGGTGGACCCGTATCTGCGGCCGCTCTATGACGCTCTGTATGACCTGCTGGAGCCGGAGCGCGTGGACAAGATGCTGGAGAAGAACATCATTGAGGTGGCTCCGCTGGCGTTTATGCGCGGGCGCACGCTGAATGATGCCTTCATCATCATGGACGAGGCGCAGAACACGACCGTGGAACAGATGAAGATGTTTCTGACGCGGCTGGGGAACAACTCCAAGGCAGTGATTACGGGCGACATTACGCAGATTGATCTGCCGAATCCGCGCAAGTCGGGACTGGTGGACGCGATCAACGTGCTGGACGGAGTGGAGGGCATCCAGTTCTGCCACTTTGAAGAGGGCGATGTGGTGCGGCATGCGCTGGTGCAGCGGATTGTGCGCGCCTACGAGAGCACCAAGCCGCAGCAGCAGGAGCTGCCGCTGACGCTGGACGAGGGCATGGAGGTTGCGCCCGCAGCGCAGCCGGCGCATCCGGCACATCCAGCACATGCGGCACATCCGGCCAAGCCGCAGTAGAGATGCAATTCGCGTAGAATGAAGGCAGAAGCGGGGCCGCGCAGCGGGCGGTCCTGCGCACAATGATCCTGCTAGATCCAGACCTGGAGCTTGACCACGCGCCGCGGACGACGAAGGCGAAACGGCAGGCTGCGCTGAAACCCCAGACAACCTTGCGCAAGGATCGCGTGCCCACGGCGCGTACGCTGGCGCGTTTTTTGAACGCGGCCCGGAGCGCGGTGCGGCTGCGCGGCCAGGTGACGGTGCTGCTGACGACGGATGCGGCGATTCGCAGGCTGAACCGGGAGTTTCGCGGCAAGAACAAGGCAACGGATGTGCTGTCGTTTCCGGCGGGCGAGCTGGTGGCCGCAGAGTTCGCGGGCGACCTGGCGATCAGCGTGCCCACGGCGCGGCGCCAGGCTGGGGAGCAGGGTCACGCGCTGGGTGTGGAGATCAAGGTGCTGATGCTGCATGGGCTGCTGCATCTGGCCGGGTATGACCACGAGGTGGACACGGGCCAGATGGCGCGGCGGGAACGGCTGCTGCGCGCGCGGCTGGGATTGCCGCTGGGGCTGATTGAGCGCGCGGCCGAGCCGAAGGCCGCGAAGCCGCGCAAGGCGGCGGGCCGGGGCGCGAAGCGATGACCATGTGGACGGTGCTGCTGGTGGTGGCGCTGGCGCTGGTGGAGACGCTGGCCGCCTACATGACGCGCGTGTACTCGGAGTTTGGCAAGATTCTTTCGCGCGAAGAACAGGACAATCTGGACACGTGGGAAGAGGTGGTGGAGCCGCAGCTTGGGCTGAGCCGCGAGCATGCGGGCATCTCTGCCGCGGTGCTGCAGCAACTGACGCTGGGCATGATTGCACTGGTGTTTGGCGCCGCGCTGGTGGAGCGCGCGCAGCATGCCGGGTTGACCGACCTGAGCGAGATTGCGCAAGCGGTGCTGGGCGTGGTGCTGGTGGTGCTGGTCTGCAACATGATTGTGCCTTCGCTCCTGTTCAACCACACGCGGGGGCGCTGGGCGGCTCGGCTGGTGTGGCCCATCCGGCTGCTGCTGTGGCTGATGACGCCGATCACGGTGTTTGTGCGCTTCTTTCACTCGCTGGCGTCGCTGGCGGAAAAGCCGGCGAGCCCGGAGGAAGAGACGGCGGTGAACGTGGAGGCGCTGCTGGTGGCGGGCGAGGAAGAGGGCATCCTGGAGGAGAACGACCGCGACCTGGTGCGCTCGGCGGTGGAGTTTGGCGACAAGCTGGTACGCGAGGTGATGACGCCGCGGCCGGAGGTGTTCGCCGTGCCGGAGTCAACCACGATCGAGCAGTTTCTGGAGCTGCTGCGCGAGCATAACTTTTCGCGGGTGCCGGTGTACTCCGGGTCGCTGGACAATATTACGGGTATTGCGTTTGCGCACGATCTGCTGCAGATCAGCGATGAAGAGGCGCGCACGCGCACGCTGGCCAGCATTGAGCGGGCCGCGGTGTTTGTGCCGGAGACGAAGCGGGGCTACGAGTTGCTGCGCGAGATGCAGCGCGAAAAGCAGCACATGCGCATTGTGATTG
>JAJXWS010000138.1 GCA_021781495.1 Acidobacteriota bacterium
TCTTCTTCTCGCAGTCGCTTCACCACGCGCTCCATCCCCAGCGCGCGCTCGAAGAAGCCGCGCGTATTCTGCGCCCCGGCGGTCGCATCGTCGTTCTCGACCTCGTGCAGCATCGTTTTGAAGAGGCGCGCGCCCTCTATGCAGACGAGTGGCTCGGCTTCAGCGAAGCGGACCTCGAAGCCATGCTCACCCACGCAGGCTTCCGCGAAGCATCCGCCTCCATCGTCGACAAGGACTCCGCCGCGCCGCAGTTCCAAACCCTGCTCGCCACTGCCAGCAAGCCCCAGACTTGAGGCTCAACGCGCTACCATTGCATCCAACACTACAACCCACGATGAGCAATTCCACCCAGCACGTCCCGCGCATCACTCGCGCCCGGCGCACCGCTTTGCTGAAGGCCCTCGCCGACCCCAAGCGCTTCGAATTGCTCGAGAAGATCGCCAAGTCCTCGTGTCCCCTCGCCTGTACACAGGTCCGGAGCTCACTCGCCATCTCGCCTGCCACGCTCTCGCACCACATCAAGGAACTGCACTCCGCCGGTCTCATCCGAGTTGAGCGCTCCGGCAAGTACCACCTGCTGCACCTCGAATCCGGCGTACTCGAAGCCCTTGCAAATCTGCTTTCCACGCTCGCCCGGCCCAACTGC
Organism: Acidobacteriota bacterium; assembly: GCA_021781495.1. Classification (GTDB taxonomy): domain Bacteria; phylum Acidobacteriota; class Terriglobia; order Terriglobales; family Acidobacteriaceae; genus Telmatobacter. Next base: position 647 of record JAJXWS010000138.1, read on the forward strand.
TCCCAGACCTGATCTCACCGTTCAGAAAATACTCATAACCATCCTGAATCCGGTCCGACTTCTGCTGAATCAATTCGATAGTTATCGAAATGTCGAAGCAACGACAGTTCGTGCGGAGATGAATCATGAGCACCCTTCAGGGAAAAGTCGCGCTGGTCACTGGCGCATCGAAGGGCATTGGCGCCGCCATTGCCCGTGAACTGGCGGCACGCGGCGCTGCCGTTGCAGTCAACTACGCCGGCAGCAAGGACGCCGCTGAGAAAGTCGTTGCGGACATCAAAGCCGCAGGCGGCAAGGCCATTGCTGTCAAAGCCAATCTATCTGATCCAGCCGCTGCCGGACCCCTCGTAGATTCCGTCGTCGCGGAATTCGGCCCCATCAGCGTCCTCGTCAACAACGCTGGACGCTACGAGTTCGGTCCGCTCGAAACCATCACGCCCGAGCACTTCCACAAGCAGTTCGACCTCAACGTGCTCGGCCTTCTGTTCGCCACGCAGGCCGCCGTCAAGCAATTCGACACCAAGGGAGGCAGCATCATCAACATCGGCTCTGTGGCCGCCGCCGGCGTGCCCGCTGGCTCCGTCTACAGCGCCACCAAGGGTGCAGTGGACTCGATCACCGTGGCTCTTGCCGGCGAACTTGGCCCGAAGAAAATCCGTGTGAACGCCCTCAACCCGGGCATGATTGAGACCGAAGGCGCGCACGCCGCCGGCTTCATCGGCAGCCCTTTCCAGGCCAAGATCGAAGCGGAAGCCCCTCTCGGCCGCATCGGCCAGCCGCAGGAGATCGCAACTGTCGCCGCCTTCCTCGCGTCGGATGACTCGTACTGGGTCACCGGCCAACAAATCAAGGTTTCGGGTGGCGCACGCCTCTAATCAACCATACTCCGCGGGCCTTTATCGGCTCGCGGAGGCACCCTCCGCCGTCAGCAGCTTCCGCTTCCGCTCGACGCCCCAGCGGTATCCCGTCAGCGCGCCGCCCGCGCCCACCACGCGATGACACGGCACCATCACCGCCACGCGATTCGTCGCGCACGCCCGCGCCACCGCCCGCGTTGACCGCGGCATCCCCATCTCCCGCGCCAGCTCGCTGTAGCTCCGCGTCTCCCCTCGCGGAATCGCCCGCAGCGCCTGCCACACGCGCAGTTGAAACACCGTCCCGCGCAGATCGAGCGCCGGGTCGAGGCACTGCTCGCGCGTCAGGTCCGCTCCCTCGCGCACGCTTGCCAGCGCCGCATCGACCAGCGCACGCAGCCCTGTGTCGCGCTTCAGCGTCGCCTCCGGAAACTCATTCCGCAAGCTCGCCTCCGCCTCGCTCGCCGAACCCGCCAGCGCCAGCCAGCAAAGCCCGCGCTCTGTCGCGCCCACCACCATCCAGCCGAAAGGTGTCCGCGCCGTCGTAAATCCGATCCGCTCACCGCGTCCGCCGTTAGCAAACCGCGCCGGCGTCATCCCCAGCGCCGCGCCCTCATGCGCCCGGCTCGCCGAACCATACCCCGCCTCGTAGATCGCATTCGTCACGCTCGCCCCCTGCTTCAGCGCCATCCGCAGCCCACCCGCGCGGAGCGCCCGCTGATACTCGAGCGGACTCACTCCCATCGCCTGCTTGAACATCCTCTGCACAGTAAACGGACTCAGCCCCGCCACACGCCCCAGCTCTGCCAGGGAAACTCTACGCTCCACGTTCTTCTCAAGATGCGCCCTCACCTTCGCCATTGCATCGGTTGGCTCATGCAGCGGCTTGCAGCGCTTGCAGGCCCTGAAACCCGCCGCCTGCGCCTCTGCCGCGGTGCTGAAAAACCGCACATTCCGCTGAAGCGGCGCGCGGCTCTTGCATCCTGGCCGGCAGAACACGCCCGTCGTCGTTACGCCGTAGAAGAACTCAGCCGCCGCGTCGCGCCGCACAATCTGCTGCCACGCCCGCTCCGGATCTATCGCCGTTCTCTTCCCGCCCATCATCGCCACTGCAACACTCGCGCTCATGCAATCCATCGTCGCTCAGGCACGCCCGCCCCGCACTCCGATTCTTGCGCGTAATTCCCTCATGAGCCCATGCGCTCTCGCAAGAGCTTCTCCGCCCGCGCCAAATCCTCCTCCGTATCCACGCCAATCGTGTCCGCCGGAGCCGCCGCCACATACAGCGTCATCCCGTTCTCTAGCAGCCGCAGTTGCTCCAGCTTCTCCAGCTTCTCCAGCGGAGAGGGCTCCAGCGCCGCAAACCGCTCCAGCGCCGCCCGCCGGTACGCATAAATCCCCAGATGCTTGCGATACCCCGCAAACCCCCTCCCATCGCGGTCAAACGGAATCGTCGCCCGCGAGAAGTACAGCGCCCGCCCATCCAGCGCCGTCACCACCTTCACCGCATTCGGATTCCCAATCTCCTCCGCCGGGCACGGTACCGCCAGCGTCGCCACATCCACCTCCGGCCGCTCCATCAGCGCGAGCAACGGCCTGAAAAACTCCCCCGTCAGCGTCGGCTCATCGCCCTGGATGTTCACATACACATCCGCCTCCAGTCGCGCCGCCACCTCCCGCACCCTGTCCGACCCGCTCGCGCACCCCTCCGACGTCATCTCCACCGGAATCCCCCGCGCCCGGCACACCGCCGCCACTTCTTCCGCATCCGTCGCCACCACCACCGCGTCCATCTGCCCGCTCGCCTGCGCCGCGCGCCACACCCACTCCACCATCGGCCGCCCTGCAATCTCGCGCAGCACCTTCCGGCTCAGCCGCGTCGACGCCAGCCGCGCCGGAATCACTCCCACCACGCGCATCCTGCTCATGCACGCGAGTCTACAAGAAACCGCCGCCAGCACGCCCCCGCGCATCCTGCCCATGTCCGCTATAATTCCCTCATGCAGTCCACGGCCATCCTTCGCGCTTCCGCCTTCGCGCCGGCCGCCGCCGCGTGCGCGGCCCGTGCTGCGGCTCCGGCCGCCTAAAGACTGCTCCTCCTCATCCAATCCCAGCCAGTTATCACAGAAGTCACTAGCCCTTGGTCTCTGGCTTCTAGTCCCTGGTCCCTCAGTCTCTATGTCCCTTTACACTGGAGTCATCATGGAAGAGTTCAGCCGTATTCAGCGCCTCCCGCCCTACGTCTTCAACATCACCGGCGAGATGAAGGTCGCCGCCCGCCGCCGCGGAGAAGACATCATCGACTTCGGCATGGGCAACCCCGACGGCGCCACGCCCAAACACATCGTCGACAAGATGATCGAGGCCGCGCAGAAGCCCGTCACCCATCGCTACTC
>JAJXWS010000074.1 GCA_021781495.1 Acidobacteriota bacterium
CATGGGAATGGTAGGCGGTGGGCCGGGAGCATTTATCGGTCCCGTGCATCGCATCGCGGCAGAACTGGATGGCCGCATTGAGCTGGTCGCCGGGGCATTTTCACAATCCCCTGAGCGCTCCCGCATCGCCGGCGAGTCCTACCGCATCGATCCCTCCCGCGCCTATGCCGACTACCGCGAGATGTTCGAAGCCGAACGCAATCGGCCTGACCCCATCGACTTCGTCGCCATCGTCACGCCCAACCATCTCCATCTGCCTGTCGCGCAGGCAGCCATGCAGGCAGGCTTCCCGGTCATGAGCGACAAGCCCGCGACGGCGACCTACCAGGAAGCCGTGGCTCTTGAGCAGGCCGTTGCCCAGTCCGGCCTGCCCTACGGCCTCACCCACACCTACGCCGGTTACGCCCTGGTCCGCGAGGCGCGCGCCCTCTGCGCCAGCGGCATGCTCGGCAACATCCGCAAAATCGCCGTCGAGTATCTGCAGGGATGGCTCAGCCAGCCCATCGAAACCACCGGTCATAAGCAGGCGGCGTGGCGGGCTGATCCCGCGCTCAACGGCCCCGGCGGCTGCATCGGCGACATCGGCGTCCACGCCTTCCACCTCATGGAGTACATCACCGGCCTCGATGCCGTCAGCCTCAACGCGACCCTCCGCGCCGTCGTTCCCGGCCGCCTCATCGATGATGACTGCACGGCCCTGCTGCGCCTCAGCAACGGAGCCGGAGCAGTTCTAATGGCCTCGCAGGTCGCCGCGGGCGAGCGTAACGGCCTCCGCATCCGCGTCTACGGCGAGCACGGTTCGCTCGAGTGGCATCAGGAGGACCCCAACTACCTCCACGTCAAGTGGCTCAACGGGGCAGAAGAGATCCGCCACGCCTCCGGCAGCTATCTCACCCCCGACGCGCTCTCCGTCACCCGTCTTCCCGGCGGCCACCCCGAGGGCTATCTTGAGGCCTTCGCCGTGCTGTATCGCGAGTACGCCGACGCGCTCATTGCCTGGAAGGCGGGCGCGCAAAATCCGCTGCCCGACACGCTCCCCGGCATCCGCGCGGGCGTGCGCGGCATGCGTTTCATTGATCGTGCCATCACCAGCAGCCGGCAGCAGTGCTGGCTTGAGTTCTAGCGGATTCCTCCGCAACGCGGGAGTGAAGAGATGAAGACCATCAAGGGACCGGGAATCTTCCTCGCCCAGTTCGTCAATGACGAGGCGCCATTCAACTCACTCGAAGGCATGGCCCTCTGGGCCGCAAAGCTGGGCTTTGCCGGCGTGCAGGTCCCCACCTGGGAGAGCCGCCTCTTCAACCTCCAGTTTGCCGCGGAAAGCCAGGACTACTGCGATGAGATTCTGGGCATCCTCAGTCGCGCCGGCGTCGCGCTCACTGAGCTGTCCACCCATCTCCAGGGTCAGCTCGTCGCCACCCACCCCGCATACAACGTGCTCTTCGACGGCTTCGCCCCGTCCCGGGTCCACGGCAACCCAGAGGCGCGGCAGCAGTGGGCCGTGCAGCAGCTCAAGTGGGCAGCGCAGGCCAGTCGCAACCTTGGCCTCAGCGCGCACGCCACCTTCTCCGGAGCGCTGGCGTGGCCCTTCGTCTATCCCTGGCCGCAGCGCCCCGCCGGCCTCATCGACGAGGCCTTTCAGGAGCTCGGCCTTCGCTGGCTACCCATCCTGCAGGCGTTTGACGAAGCAGGCGTGGACCTTTGCTACGAACTGCACCCCGGCGAAGATCTCCACGACGGCGTCACCTTCGAGCGCTTCCTCAAGCAGGTCAATAACCACCCCCGCGCCAACATCCTCTACGACCCCAGCCACATGGTCCTGCAGCAGCTCGACTACCTCGCCTTCCTCGACATCTATCACGAGCGCGTCAAGGCCTTTCACGTCAAGGATGCCGAGTTCCGCCCCAACGGACGCAGCGGCGTATACGGCGGATATCAGGGCTGGGTCGAGCGCCCCGGCCGCTTCCGCTCGCTCGGAGACGGCCAGGTTGACTTCCGCTCCATCTTCAGCAAGATGGCGCAGTACGACTTCTCCGGCTGGGCTGTCCTTGAGTGGGAGTGCTGCCTCAAGCATCCCAAGGTCGGTGCCGCCGAAGGGGCAGCCTTCATCCGCGACCGCATCATTCGCGTCACCGATCGCGCCTTTGACGACTTCGCCGGTGCCGGAACCGACGCGGAGCGAAACCGCCGCATCCTCGGCATCGAGCCGTCTACACAGCCGTCCACCGAACCGTCTGCCGAACCGCCCGCCGAGCCCCAGTCCGCGCCGGAGCCGCAAGCCTCCTCCGAACCCAAACCCGAATCCGCCGGCGATTCCGACTGGCTACCACCGTCTTAAGCCGGAGTCGCAGCGTGAACCGAATCCGCCCCAGGCCGCGCCGCCGCGGGAAGGGAATCGTCACAACCGCTCAGTGCCGGCGCATCTGCTTCCGCGTCACCGTGGTCAGCTTTCCCATCACCGCATACTTCCGGTGTTCTACGGGAGACGAAAGCACCAGGCTGGTCACCGGATTCCCGTACGGCAGCAGTGCCTCAATCAGCGCCTCCATGTCTGCCATGCTGGTCGTCGTCACCTTCAGCAGAAAGTCATCGCCGCCCGTCAGGTGGTGGCACTCGCGCACCTCCTCCAGCGTCTGTACGTACTCCAGCATCCGGTAGTAGTTCTGTCCGTTGCAGCTCATGCGGATAAACGCCATCACCTCCAGCCCCAGCGCCTCGCGGTCAATCTCCACCGTGTATCCGCGCAGAATGCCGGTCTCTTCCATCTGTTTCAGCCGCTCCGCGGTGGCTGTGGGAGAAAGCTCGATGCGCCGCCCCAGCTCTGCAAGGCTGATGCGGGCGTTCAACTGCAGCTCGTGCAGCATCTTTCTTCCGTAGGAATCAAGCAGAATAGAGGAATCCATGGCCATAGATTAGAAGCATAGAGGATTCCAATTTTTCCGGCAAAATCTACCGTGGAATCTCTCTGTACCCAAGTCCCAGTGCGGCCTACCATCGCCCTTATGGACGTACTCATACTCGATGGCCAGCCTCTCACCCTTGCGCAGATTGAAGCGGTCTCCTCCGCGCGCGGCCCGGTCGCCATTGCCCCTTCGGCCCTCCAGCGCGTCGAGCGGAGCAGGGCATGCATTCAGCAGATCCTCGCCGACGGAGAAACCGTCTACGGCGTCAACACCGGCTTCGGCAAGCTTTCGGATGTCCGCATTCCCGGCGATCATCTCGCCGAACTGCAGGTCAATCTCGTCCGCAGCCATGCCGGCGGCGTCGGCCAGCCCCTCAGTGAAGCCGAGTCTCGCGCAATGCTGCTGCTTCGCGCCAACGTCCTTGCCAAGGGCTTTAGCGGAGTCCGCCCAGCCCTTCTGCAACTGCTCATCGACATGCTGAACGCCGGCGTCCACCCCGTCATTCCCGAGAAGGGTTCCGTCGGCGCCAGCGGCGATCTCGCCCCTCTGGCCCACCTCGCGCTCGTCCTCATCGGCGAAGGCGAGGCCTTCTACCAGGGCCGCCGCATGCCCGGCGCGGACGCCCTTCAGCACGCCGGCCTGCAGCCCCTTGCCCTCGAAGCCAAGGAAGGACTCGCGCTGCTCAACGGTACCCAGGCCATGACCGCCGTCGGAGCCCTGGCCGTGTATCGGGCGCTTCGTGTCGCGCGTCTCGCGGACCTTGCCGGGGCCATGTCTCTCGAGGCGCTGCGCGGCACCCCCGCCGCCTTTGATCCGCGCATTCAGCTCGCCCGCCCCCACGCCGGCCAAATCGCGGTTGCCGAGCATCTCACCCATCTCCTCGCCGACTCTGAGATTCGCGAGTCCCACCGCGATCACGACACCCGCGTGCAGGATGCCTACTGCCTTCGCTGCATGCCGCAGGTTCACGGAGCCGTGCGCGATGTCCTTGACCATGTCGCTGGCGTTCTGCAAATCGAGGCCGGCTCGGCCACCGACAACCCGCTCATCTTTCCCGACACCTCGCCGCAACTGCCCGTCCGTGGAGCCGTCATCTCCGGCGGCAACTTCCACGGCGCGCCGCTCTCTTACGCCTTCGACTACGCCGCCATCGCCATCACCGATCTTGCAAGCATCACGGAGCGGCGCATTGACCGCCTCCTCAATCCCGACATCAATGAGGGCCTGCCCGCCTTCCTCTCGCCGAATCCCGGCCTTTCCTCCGGCTTCATGATCGCCCAGATCGTCGCCGCGGCTCTCATCAACGAGTGCCAGGTCCTCGCGCATCCATCCTCCACCGGCAGCATCCCCACGGACGGCGGCAAAGAGGACCACGTCTCCATGGGCATGACTGGAGCGCTCAAGCTCCGCCAGATCGTCGAGCACGCCGAGAGCATCGTGGCCATCGAGCTCATGTGTGCGGCCCAGGGCATCGAGTTCCGCAAGCCGCTCCGCCCCGGCACTCAGGTGCAGCTCGCGCACGACGCCATCCGCACTATCGTTGCGCCCCTCGGCCGCGACCGCACCCTCGCGCCCGACATCGACGCCTTGGCCGCCGCCGTGCGCTCCGGCCATCTCGACGCCTGGATTCGATGAGCTCTCGCATAGACGCCATTTCCTGCGCATCGCATCCCACTTGCTCTCCATGCCATATATCATGGGGAGCAAGCGCAGGAGACCTCGAACGTGAAGCTTTATCGCACTTCCACCGGCAATTTTGTTGAGGAATACGGCCAGTACTACCGCATCGACGAGCACGACTGGGACGCGCTTCTCGCGCGCGAAGACCTCCCTGAATACCTCTCGTCGCGGATCGTCGCGCAAGCTCCCTCCGCCGAGTTCCAGCACCGCGATCTGCTCGCGCCTATCGGACATCAGGAGGTGTGGGCCGCCGGTGTCACCTACTTCCGCAGCCGCGGCGCGCGCATGGAAGAGTCCAAAGACGCCGGAGGCGGCGACTTCTACGATCGCGTCTACTCGGCCGAGCGTCCCGAGCTCTTCTTCAAGTCCACCGCCAGCCGCACCGTAGGTCCCGGGGGCAAAGTCCGCATCCGTTCCGATGCCCACTGGTCCGTTCCCGAACCGGAGCTCACCCTGCTCGTCAGCCCCAAAGGCCGCATCACCGGCTACACCATCGGCAACGACATGAGCTCGCGCGACATCGAAGGTGAAAACCCGCTCTACCTTCCCCAGGCCAAGGTGTACACCGGCAGTTGCGCGCTCGGTCCCTGCATCCTGGTCAACACCAGCCCGCTGCTCCACTCCACTGAGATTGTTCTCGAGATCCTGCGCCACGGCATGGTCGAGTTCTCCGGCTCCGTGGGCCTCACCGAGCTCAAGCGCGATCCGCAAACCCTGGTCAGCTACCTGCTGCGTGACAACGCCTTCCCCAGCGGCTGCTTCCTCATGACCGGCACCGGCATCGTTCCGCCCAGCACATTCACGCTGGCCAGTGGAGACACCGTCCGCATCACCATCGAGCCCATCGGCACATTGGAAAATGAAGTGGCCTGAGTCTTCGCTCAGGCCGCCTCAAGACATCCTCCGCTCCCGTCATGCTTACTGCGCATCCCGCACGCAGCGGACCCCCACGCCGCCCGAGCGGTCATAGGACGGCGCCATCAGCAGCAGTTTGCCGTGCTGGTCATTGCGAAACGCCTCAGGGAAGTACCAGATCGATCCCTGCGGCTGGTAGTATTCGCCGCCTCTCACCACTGCCGCGCGCGTGTGCTCATCCACGTACTCATCCGTCCACTGCCACACGTTGCCCACCATGTCCATCACGCCATAGGGGCTTGCTCCCTGCGGATGCGCATCCACCGGGTCCGGCCCGCGCATCGTCCGTCCGGTATCCGCTGCCGGCACGTTTGAGAACAGCCACTCGTTGCCCCACGGATAATCCCTGTCGTCCAGTCCCTGCGCCGCCAGTTGCCACTCCCACTCATGCGGCAGCCGCTTGCCCGCCCATCGTGCATACGCCCGCGCATCTTCCAGCGACACCCACGTCACTGGCCGGTTCGCCCATCCCTCGGGAAACGTCCCGTTCTTCCAGTCCTTCAGAAAGTTCCGCGCATCCTTCGGCGCGTAGTGCGTCGCCTCCAGAAACGCCTTGAACTGCGCATTCGTCACCGGATACTGGTCAATGAAATACGGCTTCACATCCATCCAGTGCTCATGAAACCGTCGCGGCGAGTCTTCCCACGGATACTGCACATCCACGCCCGCGCCTGCCTCGCCCTCAATCTCCATCCCGCGCACCTTGAACAGGAATCTTCCTCCCGGAATCCGCACCATGCCCGCCGGAGCCTCCGCTACCGCCTCGGTCGGAGCCGTCTCCACGATCGTCTGCGGCAGCACCGTCCACGCATGTGAAAAGTGCGCCAGCGGCTCCGTCGTCATGCCCGCCATGCGCTTCATCAGGGTCTGCATCGTGGCGTCCGGCTCGCCGTGCGTGGCCAGAATCGCGCCGAACCCATGCGCTTCCACCTGGAAGCTCAACACGTTCTCCTTGCCCGCGGCCCCCGGCGTCAGTTCAACGCCGTGGTACAGGTCAAAGTAGCGCATGCCCGGCTCCATCGGCACATCCATCTGCGGTCCGCCAATGTCGTACGACGTGCGGTTCACAATCGTCCAGACCGTATCCTTCTCGCGCGGCCACCGGCTGGCATACACGCCGTAGTTGCGCATCGGATACAGCGGCTCCCATCCCGTGCTCGTCAGGAACGGCGCAATGCCGCGCTCCATCGTTGCCATGCGCCGCGTTGCCTCCGCATCCCTCGGCGTCATGCCGTTCCAGATGCCCCAGACGTTCTCCCAGCTCTCCCAGCCCACGCCGTTGAAAAACGCATACTGCAAATCGTCCGTCTTGTCATGCGCCCAGCGATCGCTGATGTTCACCATGTGTCGCGGTTCCAGCCATTTGTACCGGTCCACCAAGGGAATGAAAGGGAACTCGTACTGGCCCCACGTCATCACGTTCCAGCTCAACGCCTCGTCGCTCGGTCCACCCTCCGGCTCAAACGCCAGCGGGTATCCAATCTTCTCTGCGGCCAACGAAAATCCCAGCGGAACGCCGTCCTGCGTATCGCCGTTCACGCCGTCCGCGCCAATCTCCTTCATCAGCTCGGCAATGGCATCCGGCCACGGCTTCGCCGGAGCATGCGTTCCCTGGTCCCACATCATCATCGGAAAAAGCACCCTGACGCCCCGGCGATGAAAATCCGCCACCATCTGCCGCACGCCCGCAACGCCCCCCGGCATGGACTCCACCATCTCCAGCTGATTGCGGTCATCCACGCCCATGTTGGGATACGTCGCCCAGATCAGCACCGCATCGATGCCGCCGTAGCGCTTCTCCACGTCGTCCAAGTAGCGGTCCACGGTGTACTTGCCCGCAACCGGATTGTAGAAGTACCGGTCATGCACCATCATCTGCGGCTGCAGAAAGCTCGTCTGCGTCCACTTCAGCGCCGGCAGCTCGTAGCGCGACGGGTCATACGCAACGCGGATCAGCCTCTCCGTCCGCCAGTGTTGCAGGTCCGCAATCCAGTGCTCGTGGATCATCGGGGGGCACACAACCGGCGGGCCCTCCCACTTGTCGTGCAGATACATGCACGGCGGCGGAGGAATCTGCTGGCCGGTTGGGTGATACAACGTATCCTGCGCCATGGCCGCAAAAGGCAACGCGCACATCAGCACTCCAAGGCAAATCGAGCGACGCATTCAGCCTGTCTCTTCCACCCCGCCGTCCACGGGGATATCTTCCACGCTATCGGTTATGTGCCAGCAGCGACTCCACCTCTTCGCGTGTCGGCATGGAGGCCTGCGCGCCCCGCTTCGTCGTCGAGAGCGCCGCGGCCGCTGACGCAAACAGCGCCGCCGACCAGCGGTCCTTGCCCTCCATCAGTTGCACGGCAAACGCTCCGTTAAAGCAGTCGCCCGCGCCCACCGTGTCCACCGTCTCCACGGGGAACGGCCTTACCCACGCCGCCTTTCCGCCTGCCACGGCAACGTAGGTGCCCTCTGAGCCGCGCTTCAGCACCACGCCCTTCAGTCCGCGCATCAGCAGTTCACGCGCCGCTGTCTCCGGCTCCAGCTTGGTGCCCAGGTAGAAGGCTGTCTCTGTCTGGTTCGGAGTAAACCACGCCGACTGCGTCCACACCTTCTCATCCAGCTGCATGGCAGGCGCCGGGTCCAGCATCACCGGCACATGCGCCTTGGAGCACATCTCAATCGTGTAGACCACCGTCTCCATCGGCAGCTCAAGCTGCAGCAGCACCATGCCTGCCGCCGTGATCAGCGCCTTCTTTTGCTCAATGTACGCCGGGTCCACCTTGTGATTCGCGCCCGGAATCACCACAATGCTGTTCTGGCCTCCCGGCGCCACCAGGATCGACGCGATTCCCGACGGCCCCGGCACCTTGGCCACACCTTCCACTCCCACGCTCGCGGCCTTCAGTTGGTCAATCAGGGTCTGGCCAAACACATCCTCGCCCACCATGCCCACCATCTGCACCGGATACCCAAGCCGCGCCACTGCCACCGCCTGGTTCGCGCCCTTACCGCCCGGCGTCGTCGTAAACTCCGTGCCAATCACCGTCTGCCCAGGCACCGGAGTCTTCGGCGTCCGTGCCACCAGGTCCATGTTGATGCTGCCCACAACAACAATAGGTTTGCGAGAAGAAGTCATGGCGTAACCCTCCCTCTTAGTACAGCGGCGCCAGCGCCACCGCGCTCAGCCCCAGAGCAAAGAACACAAACATCAGCACCAGCAGCAGCCGCGCCGCCCTTGGCGCGCCCGCAAACTCGTGCCACACAAACACTCCCCAGCAGGCAGAGATCATCGTCGCGCCCTGCCCAATCGAGTAGGAGACCGCCGGCCCCACCAGGTGCGCCCCCGATGCCACAAAGTTGGCTACCGCGCCCGTGCACCACACCGCTCCGCCCAGCACTCCGGCCACATGCCAGCCCAGCGGAGCCTCCCAGTAGCCCGCCCCGCGCACCGGCGGCTTGCCGTCCAGCGGATGCGCCATCAGCAGCAGGTTCGCAGGCACCGTGGAGACCAGCACCCCGATGGCAAAGAAGACTGCAACAGCGTATGGCCCCGAGGCCGGCTCGGCGCTCAGGCTGTGCGCCACCAGCGGATAGAAGCTCCCCATCAGAACACCCGCCACCAGGCTCAGCGCAATGCCGCGCGTGGTTGTCGCCTTCGCCGTGGCCTCGCGCCTGCGATACGCCGCCGCATCTGTCACAATGGCCACCGCCACCAGCGCAACGCCGCCAAACAGCAGCAGGGGATTGCCAGCCGGGCTTACCAGGTAGCTTGAAACCGCGCCCACCACCAGCGCCAGCCCAATGCCCACCGGAAAGGCCACCGCCAGCCCCGCCACCTCAATCGCCGCCACCAGCAGCAGGTTGGCCACATTGAACACCACGCCGCCGCCCGCCGCCCACAGCACCGTCGCCATCGGCGCGTGCGTTATGGCGCTGGCAAAGTCCGGTGGCGTGCCTCCCAGGCTGCCGGCCGTCAAGCCCCACAGCAGCGCCCCGGCAGCCAGCCCCAGCGCATAGTCCCAGTAGAAGAGCTGGAACCGGTAGCGTGGGCACAGCTTCAGCGTGTTCGCCCACGATCCCCAGCACAGCATGCTCAGGATCATCAGCAACAGCGCGGCCTGGTAACTCTCAGGAAGCAGCATGCAGAGCTCCTCGTTCCCGGCTCTCCCCGTTGGACGCCTCAACGCAAGAACGTCATCTTACTGCCGTGCGTTCTTTACCGCCTCCGTCAGCGCCGGAACCACCTCAAACAGATCGCCTACAATGCCGTAGTCCGCCACCTCGAAAATAGGCGCGTCCGCGTCCTTGTTGATCGCCACCACGCATTGCGATCCCTTCATGCCCACCAGGTGCTGAATCGCCCCGGAAATGCCCACCGCCACATATAGCTTCGGCGCCACCGTCTGCCCCGAGCTGCCCACCTGCCGCTCCATCGGCAGCCAGCCATTGTCGCAGATGGGCCGCGAAGCCGCCAGCTCCGCGCCCAGCGCCGTCGCAAGCTCCTGCACCAGCGGCAGGTTCTCTGCCTCCTTGATGCCGCGTCCCACGCTCACAATCATCTGTGCCGAGCCCAGATCCACCGTCTGCGCCGAGCCGCGGAACGGCTCCGACGGCCGCGTGCGAAGCTGCCCAGCCTCCAGCACCGGGCTGAAGACCGTCACCTCAGCCGTGCCCGCCTTCACCGCGTCCGCGCGAAAGGCACCCGACTGCACCGACACAAAGCACGGTCCGCTCCCCGTCGGGCAGTAGGTTCCGCTCAGCCGTCCCTGCATCAGCTGCCGCGTAAACACCGGCCCCGTTCCCACCTGGGTCACGTCGCCAATCAGCACCTGCCCAAATCGTGCCGCCAGCGCCGGAGCATAGTCGCGCACCTGGTAGGTATGCGGAAACACCACAAACTCCGGCTGTTCGGCCCGCAGCAGTTGCTCCAGCGCCAGCGTAAATCCGTCCGCCGTATACGCGCCCAGCAGGGCGTGTTCCACGCGCACCACCCGGTTCAGCGCCTTCGCCGCCAGTTCCGCGGCCAGCGCCTCCGTCTGCGCGCCCGGTAGCGCCGCGCACACCGGCACGCCCAGTTGTGCTCCCAGCTCCTGCCCGGTCGCCACGGCCTCCCAACTGATGCGGCCCATGCGTCCATCCCGCTCTTCCACCACCACCCATACGCCGCTCATAGTACCCGCACCTCAAACTTCAGCTTTTCCACCAGCGTCGCCGCCACGTCCTTGGGCGAGCCGGTCAGCATCTGCGTTGACTTCTGTTTCTGCGGCACGGCAATCCGCTCCAACGCAACCACCGCATTGGACGCAACACCCAACTCCGCCGCTGTCACCCGCCGCACCTCTTTCGTTTTGGCGCGTTTGATGCCCATCAGCGTCGCATAGCGCAGCTTGTTGCCCCCGGACTGAATCGTGAGCACCGCCGGCACGGGCAGTTCAATCTCCTGGAACCAGCCCTCCTCCAGTTCGCGCTTCACCTTCAGCCCCGCGTCCGTCTTCTCCACATGCAGAATCAGCGACGCATGCGGCAGCCCCAGCAACTCTGCCACAATCACGCCCGTCTGCCCCAGTCCCAGGTCGTCCGACTGCAACCCCGTCAGCACCAGGTCCGGGCTTTCCCCCCGGATAGCCTCCGCCAGCAGCCGCGCCATGCCCAGCGCATCCCATTGCGCCGGGTTGTCGCAGTCCACGTGGATGCCTCGATCCGCGCCTTTTGCCAGCGCCTCGCGAATCGTCGAGCCCACCCGCTCCGGGCCCGCGCTCAGCACCACCACCTCGCCGCCGTGCTTCTCCTTCAGTTGCAGAGCCTCCTCCAGCGCGTAGGCGTCAGACTCGTTCATGGCCCACTGCAGATCGGCTTCCTCAATCCATTTGCCCGCCGCGTCAATGCGCAGTGGAGCGTCCCGTTCCGGTACCTGTTTGATTGCGACAACAATCTTCATTCGAAAGCTCCCGTTGATCCTAACCAGCTCCGCCCGCAGGCAGATTCCGCGCCGTCAACTGCGCAATGTCCAGCAGTTGCGGAGCACCTTCGCCGCCCGCAGCCAGCGCATCCCGAAACATGCTATTGCAGAAGGGGCAGGCCGTGCCCACCGTCTTCGCGCCTGTCGCCGCCAGCTCTGCCGCCCGCACCTGGCTTACGCGCTCGCCCTGCTCCTCGCCCAGAAATGCCAGCCCGCCGCCCGCTCCGCAGCAGAAGCTCCGCTCATGCGATCGCGGTGCCTCCACCAGTTCGCCGGCCTGCGCCACCACTTTGCGCGGCTCCTCAAACACGTCGCGGTAGCGCCCCAGGTAGCACGGGTCGTGATACACCACCGTCTCCTTCTCCGCCGCCCGCGGAAGCCGGCTCAGATGCCGCGCCAGAAATTCGCTGTGATGCTCAATCTCCGGCGGCGTGCCGTACTGCTTCCAGTCCTCCGCAATCGTGCGCACGCAGTGCGGACAAATCGACACAATCTTCTTCACCTTGTTCTGCGCCAGCGCCTCCAGATTCGCCTGCGCCAGCTGCTCAAACAGCAGGTCGTTGCCCAGCCTGCGCACCGGGTCTCCCGTGCACTTCTCCTTGCGCAGCACACCGAAACTCGTCCCCAGGTAGCGCATCACCCGCGCAAAATCCGCCACAATCTCGCGGCCCTTCGGGTCATAACCGCCCATGCAGCCCAGCCACAGGCAGTACTCCTGCGTTCCGTCAAAGATCGGCAGTTCCTGCTTCTGGATAAACTTGTCGCGCTCCGTTGCGCTCATGCCCAGCGCATTCGAGCCGCGCTCCAGCGCCAGAAACAGCTTCGCCCCGTGCTCGTCCTCCCAGGTTCCCGTGTTCACCGCGCCGCGCCGCAGGCCCACCATAATCGGCAGATGCTCAATCCCCACCGGGCATTGGAACTCGCACGCTCCGCACGTCGTGCATTGGAAGACCGCCTCCTGCCGGTTATATTTCCCCAGCAGCGGCTCCGCTGAGGCTGGCCCGTACTCGTTCAGATATCCCCGCAGCCCCAGTACAATCTCTTTCGGATTCAGCACCTTGCCCGTATTCGCCGCCGGGCAGTGTTCCATGCACCGGCCGCACTCCACGCAGCTATAGGCCTGCAGGCTCACCAGCCGCGTCAGGTCCGTGCCAGCCACCAGCCCAAAATCCTCATCCCCGGCCAGCGCGGGAATCCGGCTGAATCCGCCCCGCGACAGAAACACCGTCGCCGGGCTCAGCACCAGGTGCAGATGCTTGGTATGCGGAATAATCGGCAGAAACACCAGCAGCGTCAGCGTATGCGCCCACCACAGCGCCCGCGCCGCCGGGCTGCCGTCGGCCACAAAGAAAGCCGCCAGATACGTCGCCATCAGCGCGAAGATCAGCAGCGCAATAAACCCCGACTCGTACGACAGCTTCGCCCCCAGCCACCGTGGGCGCACCGCAAACCGCCTTACAAACAGTCCCAGGATTCCCCCGGCACAGGCCGTCGCAAAGACCGCCGCCAGGTAGAAATAGCAGCGTCCCACCCAGCCGTCCGGACTAAGAAAGCCAAGGCCCAGTCCGTAGGCAAAGTGGTTCAGCGTTACCACCGCAAAGGCGCAGAATCCCCAGAACACCAGCGCGTGCGCCAGTCCCGGCAAAGGCCGCTGGCGAATCACCTTGCTCTGGCACAGCACTTCCCACACAAACTCCCACACGCGCCTGCCCACCGGAGCAAGCCGGAAGTCCGCGTCTTTCCTGGAGTGCAATATCCGCTGGAGAATGGGGCCGAAGCGTCGCCAGAACAGCGCCGCCGAAGTCAGGGTCAAAGCCGCAAAAGTGAACCGCTCCCAAAGGGAAAAGCCATCCGGTTCAGCCAGCGTAAAGGGCAACTGGATCATAAGCCAACAAACCACAATACACGCTTGGAGAACAATACACGATTTCGCGGCCTTCGTCTGTGTTTCGTTGTGGAAAGTTGGCGTGATTCCAAACTAGGGTCACCTGCGCGCCTTCACCAGCCCATCCATTCCTCGCTCCAAACGAATCAGGGCCCGCAGTGGACAGCTGATTCCGCCATCCCCGCAGGCCCCTTCTTCCGATGCAACGTCGTCCTAGCAGCGCACAATCTTCGGCGAATCGATCCCCTTCGTCGCGTTGCGCGTATCAATCACCAGCTGCGACTGCTCCACAATCGCACGGTAGTCATAGCTGGAGTGGTCCGTCACAATCACCACTGCGTCATACTGTCCCAGGTTCTCCAGCGGCGTGTTGGTCATGTTCAGCGCATAGTGGCGTCCATGCCCCACCGTGGGGAAGTAGGGATCGTTGTAGAAGACCGCCGCGCCCTTCTCGCGCAACAGCTCAAGAATCGTCAGTGAGGGCGACTCGCGCAGGTCGTCGATATCGCGCTTGTACGCCAGCCCCAGCACCAGGATCTTCGATTCCTTGATCGCCTTCGCGTGCTCGTTCAGCCCCGACGCCACCTGCTCAATCACAAAGTACGGCATCGCCGTATTTACTTCGCCTGCCAGCTCAATAAACCGCGTGTGAAAGTCAAACTGTTTCGCCTTCCACGACAGGTAGAACGGGTCAATCGGAATGCAGTGCCCGCCCAGTCCCGGCCCTGGATAAAACGCCTGAAATCCGAACGGCTTGGTCTTCGCCGCGTCAATCACTTCGTGAATGTCGATGCCCATCCGCATGCAAAGCTGTTTCAGCTCATTCACCAGCGCAATGTTCACGCAGCGATAGATGTTCTCCAGCAGCTTTGTCATCTCCGCCACCGATGGGCTGCTCACCGGAACCACGCGCCGG
Organism: Acidobacteriota bacterium; assembly: GCA_021781495.1. Taxonomy (GTDB): domain Bacteria; phylum Acidobacteriota; class Terriglobia; order Terriglobales; family Acidobacteriaceae; genus Telmatobacter. The sequence goes on from JAJXWS010000074.1 coordinate 14,256, forward strand.
AAGATAGTGCCGTACAGCGCCGCGGCCAGCTCCGCAGCCGCCTGTCCGCATCCTCCCACCACCTTGGGGATATCGTGCCGCGCCACCGTATCGTTCCCCGGATCCTCGCGCTCCGGCGAGAAGGCTACATGCACGCCAGCATCCTCCAGCGTACGCGCCACGCGCAGGCCAGATGGGTTGCCCTTCTCCAGCAGCGGCACCACAATCTCTTCCGTCGTTCCCGGATACGTCGTGCTCTCCAGCACAATCAGCTGGCCCGCGTGGATATACGGCGCAATCGACTCCACCGTCCCCGTCACAAAGCTCAGGTCCGGCTCGTGATACTCATTCAGCGGCGTCGGCACGCAGATAATCACCGCGTCCATCTCCGCGATCTCAGAGTAGTCCGCCGTCGCCCGAAAGCCCGCCTTCTGCGCCTCCTGGATCATCGACGGCAAAATGCGCACAATGTACGATCCGCCCGCATTCAGCGTGCTCACCTTATCCGCCGCAATATCAAAGCCGGTCACGCGAAACCGCTCGCCGCTGAACAGCAGCGCCAGCGGCAGCCCGACATATCCCATCCCGACAATGCCAATCCGTGCCTGCCGCGATGCAATCCGCTGCTTCAGCTCAACCAGAGACCCTTCAGCCACACTCGTCATACTTCAAATTGTAAGTTGCCCGGACAGCGCATGGAAACTCGTCCGTAACAACTTTGCCTTTCTTGCCGGATGTATCCTTGAGAGTGCGGCCCGGCCCGTCGCAACGCATTCGGCCGCGCAGCAGGAGAAAGCATCTTGGCGAAATATCTGGTCACCGGAGCCGCCGGATTCATCGGCCGTTCCATCGCCGCAGCGCTTCTGGCGCGCGGTGAAAGTGTTCGCGGCGTCGACAGCCTGATTACCGGCAAGCGCAGCAACCTCATCGGCCTTGAAGCAATGGAGTTCCTGGAGGGCGACCTCGCCGACCCGGCAGTCTGCGTGCAGGCCTGCCACGGCGTTGAAATCATCTTTCACGAAGCGGCCCTGGCCTCCGTTCCGCGTTCCGTCGCCGACCCCATCTCCACCAATCGCAACTGCGTCACCGCCACGCTGAATCTCCTCGTCGCGGCCCGCGCGGCAGGCGTGCGACGCGTAGTCTACGCAGGCTCCTCCTCTGCCTACGGCGATACGCCCACCCTGCCCAAGCATGAGGGCATGCTGCCCAATCCCATCTCGCCCTACGCGGTTGCCAAACTCGCAGGCGAGCACTACATGCAGGCATTCGCCCGCGTCTACGGCCTCGAAACCGTGGTCCTTCGTTACTTCAATGTCTTCGGCCCCTATCAGGACCCCACCTCGCACTACTCCGGCGTCCTCGCCATCTTCTGCCGCCGCATGCTCGCGGGCGATCAGCCCACCATCTACGGCGATGGAGGGCAGAGCCGCGACTTTACTTACATCGATAACGTCGTCCACGCCAATCTCCTCGCCGCCGCTGCCCCGGCGGAAATGGTCGCGGGCAGGATGATGAACGCGGCCACCGGCTCCCGCATCACCCTCAACGACACCTTTCGCATCCTCTGCGATCTCACCGGGTATCAGGGGCAGCCCGCCTACGCGCCGCCCCGTGCCGGCGATATCCGCGACTCCCTCGCCGACATCTCCCGCGCGCGCGAACTCCTCGGTTACACCCCGCTGATTGACTTCCGCGAGGGGCTACGTCGCACCGTCGAGTGGTACCGCACCACGCAGACCGCCTGATTCCGGCGTTCGCCACCGCGCACAAACAGCAAGGGCGCGTTCTCTTCGCAGAACGCGCCCTTAGTCTTTGTGCCGATCTCATCGGCTTACTTGTTCAGTTGCAGCATCTCCACGTTCACTGGCATCACAGCATCCGTAGGCGGCACCTGCAGCGTGTGTGCTCCCGACTGCGCCGCATGCAGCACCTCACCCGGCACAATGCCCAGCACAAGCGTGGCAGCCACTGCAAACAGCAGCGCGGCCGCAACCGCAATCCCCGCCTGGGGCAGGGCCAGCAGAGGCTTGCGTGCCTCCTCAGTGGGCCGTTGCGCTGCGGCAAACGCCAGCCGCAAGTAGTATGCCGCCGCCAGTCCGGAGTTCAGCAGGCCGATAATCGCCAGCCACACAGCGCCACCGCCCACTGCGGCTGTGAACGAGTAGAACTTGCCGAAGAATCCGCCGGTGAAGGGAATTCCCACCAGCGAGACGAGGAAGAAGATGAGCAGTCCGCCCAGCAGGGGAGAGCGATATACCAGTCCGCGAAAATCCTGGACCAGCGGCAACTCGTCGTTGTATCCGCTCACCAGCGTTACCACCGCAAAGATGCCCACGTTCATCGCGGCATACGCGGCGGTATAAAAGCTCGCCGCCGCAATCCCCGTGGTGCCCAATCCCGCAAACGCCGCCAGCAGATAGCCCGCGTGCGCAATCGACGAATACGCCAGCATGCGCTTTACGTTCTGCTGCCGCAGCGCGGCCAGGTTACCCACCGTCATGGAAAGCACGGCCACAACCCAAAGCAGCGGCGACCACACCGCCTGCAAAGTTGGAAACATCTCATAGATCACGCGCAGCAGCAGAGCAAACGCAGCAGCCTTCGGCGCGGTGGACATCAGAGCAACTACCGGTGAAGGCGCGCCCTCATACACATCCGGCGTCCACACATGGAACGGCGCCGCCGATACCTTGAACAGAATCCCCACCAGCATCAGCGCCAGCGCCGCAACCACCAGCGCCTGGTTTTGCGCCGTGGGGATTGCGTGCGCAATCTCGTAGATCTCCGTGGTGCCCGTGGCGCCAAAGATCAGCGCAACGCCATAGAGCAGAAATCCTGTGGCAAACGAGCCCAGCAGGAAATACTTGATTGCGGCCTCAGGTCCCTGGCCCGCTTCCTTGCGATAGCCCGCCAGAACATACGTTGCAATCGACGAGATCTCCAGCGCGATGAAAACCAGCAGCAGTTCCACGGCGCTGGTCAGCAGGCACATGCCCACCGCGCCAAACACCACCAGCGCGTAATACTCGCCCTGGTGATGGCTTTCGCGCGGCAATGTATCCAGCGCCAGCAGCAGCGCCACCAGCACAATGCCGCAGATCAGCACATGGAAGAAGACAGTAAACGGGGATGTCTCCACCGTCCCGTAAAAGCCCGTGCCCGTCGGCAACGACAGTTGCCACAGGCTGGACCACAGCGCCAGCGTGGTTCCCAGTGCCGCCACCCAGCCCAGCGTACGCCTCGGCCAGCTCGGGGGAAGCGTCGCGTCAATCAGCATCACCAGCACGCCAGTCAGCGTCAGGATGACTTCGGGCAGGATTCGGTTGATATCCGGTACAGTGCTCACCGTTGTTCCTCCCCGTGCAGTGCAGTACTCAAAGTGCGATCAGCCAAGACAGTCGATCCTCTCAGCGCGGCAGAGCCAATGCGATTCTCAATCGTGGAAATCCACAGCGAAGGTGCAAGACCCATCACCAGCATCAACACCGCCAGCGGCCACAGCACTGCCAGTTCGCCCAGTTTCAGGTCCACCGCGGGCCGCGAGGTGGCTAGCTCACTCTCCGGTCCGTAGAAGATGCGCTGCACCAGCCACAGCATGTAAGCCGCGCCCAGAATCACCCCAACCGCTGCCGCTATGGCCCATCCGCGGCTCACGCCCGTGAACGTGCTCGACAGGATGAGAAACTCGCCCACAAATCCATTCAGCATCGGCAGCCCAATCATAGCCAGCGTGCTGATCACAAACAGTGTTGAAGTCTGCGGCAGCTTTGCGGCCAGCCCGCCATACGACGCAATCTGGCTCGTCGCATAGCGATTCTCCAGCGCTCCCAGCAGCAGGAACAACGCGCCGTCCACTACGCCGTGGTTCAGAATCTGGTAGACCGCGCCATCCCAGCCCGTAAACGTCAGCCCGTAGATGCCCAGCGTAATCAGGCTCAGGTGGCTGATGGCGGCAAAGGCCATCAACCGC